>NZ_CP107558.1:2655000-2940000 GCF_026427715.1 Methylocystis sp. MJC1
CAACAGCCAAGCCGCCGCAAAGAAGACGCTTCCCCGTCCCGACGATACCCAGTCGAGCTATCAACCGTCTACCAGAAGACGAAGAAGCGACCGCATCCGCTGCAACCGTTGGCAGCGCCGCCGTCGATGAATGCGTTATACGGATGCGAGCTCAGGGTGTCAACGCTCCTTCGAAAAACTTTCGCACTTTTGTCGCATCGCCCGCGAAAGCCCGGTTTCTCTAGGGGTAGAGCCGTGGATAACTCTTTCGTCTCTCCGCGCGGACACGCCGTAAATGAGCCATAATGCGAAGGCTTCGTCGTGATGTGATAATCGTGCTTCGTATGTCAGCGCCAGGAAACCAGGGGCGGTCTAGGATGACGCCGCACGACCTGGAAATCGCCCCTGAGATAGTTTGAAAGGCTACGGCTCCGGTTCATGGGATTGCAATTCAACAGCCGCCTCGCCTCCGCCTCCGGGAGCGCCGACTGGCGCGATATCGGCGAGGAACCCGCGATTGAAGTCGACGGCCGCCGCCATACAGCCGATGATCGGCGCCGCGTCTCGGCCCGCTGGCTTTCGGGAACTGTTCTCACCGGCTTTTCGGGTGCATTGCTGATCAGCGCCGCAGCCTACACCGCGCTCGATCAGCAGACGCGCTTCGCGGAAGCGCCGCAGCGGGCGCAGGCGGCAAGACAGGCGGAGTCGGAAGGCAATTCCGTCAATCCGAAAAAGGGCGACCGCCTGATGCGCGCGGTCGACGTCGTCGCCGCCAAGCAAACATTCCGCGCCGCCACCACTTCGAAATCCGGCGACAAGGAAGTGGTGCGCACGCGCGCCTTCACCCATGTCGCCGCGACGCTCACGCTGGCGCCGACGAGCTTTGCGAACGAAGTGCCGGCTTATAATCCGCTCAAGCTGGCGAGCGATCCCCGCGCCCCCGAGAATAGCGGCGAATCCGACATCGCCCTCGACGAAGCGGAAGTATCTTTCGTCACCAAGGACCTGTCGGGGCTCGACATCCAGTCGCAGAGCGCGCATCTCTCGATCGACGAGGCGCAGGCGCAGGTCAACGAGCAGGTCAAAAGTTCGCTCGCCGCCGGACCTAAGCCGGCCCTGCCCCTCCCCGGGCAGCTTCTGCTGTCGCGCACGAGCCGCGCCGCGGCCATGGACCCTCAGGCCCTGGCCTACGCGACGCCGGGAACCTCGCTCACCGCGCCCTTCTCCTCGATCGAAGTGCGCATGGTGCCGGAGAATGTGACCATCGCGCCGCGCGATACGCCACAACCGACGCAGATGGAAGAAAAGCTCGCCGTCGTGCGCCGCAGCGAAACGCTCGAAGATATTCTCGTGGCGAATGGCGTGCCGAGAGCGCGCATTGCCGCGGTCGTGGCCGCCTATCGCGGCAAGCGCGATCCGGTGCGCGAAGGCCAGCGCGTGAAGCTTCTCTTTGCCGATTTCGACGGCTCGGGCAAAAACATGCAGCTCGCGCGCCTGTCCGTCTATAACGACGACGAGGTCGAGTCGATCGTCGCGGCGAACGACCAGGGCGCCTTCGTCCAAACGCCGACGGCCCCCTCGGGCGGCGCGCGACGCGCCCAGAAACGCGCGCCTGTCGACGATTTCAACGCCGATGGCGAAGACGACGACTCCGGCGCCATGCGGCTCTATGATTCGCTTTATGAGACGGCGCTGAAACAGCAGATTCCGAAGACCGTCGTCGGCGAGCTGGTGCGCATCTTCGCCAACGACGTCGACCTTCAGCGCGGCGTCGCGGGAGGCGACTCGCTGGACATCTTCTATGACGAGCCGGAGGACGGCTCGGGACCCACGCGCGATTCACTGCTCTATGCGTCGCTCACGACGCATAGTGAGACCTATCGCTACTACCGCTTCCAAACCCCCGACGACGGGCTCGTCGACTATTACGACGAGAACGGCCGCTCGAGCCGCAAATTCCTGGTGCGCAAGCCCATCTCGATCGGCGAGACACGCTCGGGCTTCGGCATGCGCCGCCACCCGATCCTCGGCTATTACAAGATGCATACGGGCGTGGATTGGGCGGCGCCGATCGGCACGCCGATTCTCGCGGCCGGCAACGGCACGGTGATCAAGGCGCAATGGGACTCGGGCTATGGCCGCCGCGTCGAAATCCAGCACGCCAACGGCTACATCACGACCTATAATCACATGTCCGGCTTCGCGCGCGGCGTTTCGGAAGGCGTGCGCGTCAAGCAGGGACAGGTCGTGGGCTTCCTCGGCTCGACGGGCCTCTCGACCGGCCCGCATCTCCATTACGAGGTGATGGTCAACGGCCATTTCGTCGATCCGATGCGCGTCAAGCTCGCACGCACCCGCGAGATCGAAGGCCGCATGCTTGCCGATTTCAAGCGCGAGCGCGATCGGGTCGACTCCCTGATGGCCAAAGCGCCCAACAGCAACAAGGTCGCCGCGCAGGGCGCGACGGCAAGCCGATAATCAAGCCCCCGAAAGCGGCGCGCCAGATTGCGCGAGGCGGAGCGTCTGCGAGATCGTTTCGAGCGATCGCATCGTCTCGCGCTTCATCGCATGGCGCGGAAATTGGACCCCGAGCTCACGCTCGAGCGCGAGCATGATCCGCACGGCGCAATAGGGCGTGAGGCCAAAGGCGAACAGATCGTCGTTTGGCGTCAGATCTGCGGCGGCGATAGGGAGCCGCCCTTCCCGATCGATAATGCGCCTGATGGTGGAGAACATTGCCCCGCCTCCTGAATTTTTTAAGCGGCGACGCGCGGCGTTTCGGCCACGACTGGCGGTGACCGCAGGCTCTCGATCGCAAGAGCGATCGAGGCGATCGAGGCGGCGGTCTCGCGCTTCAACAGCACGCGCGGAAGCTCGATCTTGAACTCGCGCTCGATGGCGACCAGCACGAGAACCGCCCCGAAGGGGGTCAGCCCGAGATCGTAAAGATTGGCGTGCGGGGTAAGACGCGCGGCCGGAACGGCGAGCTTGGTTTCCTGCTCGATAATGCGACGGATGGTTGCAATCATTGTCTTTCCCCTTGCCCTAGAGAAATTCGATTGTGAGAATGTAGCTGCGCGGGCGTGGGAATTTCGTGCGGACGCGCACGTAGGACGACGGCGCTCCGGCGCCTCGAACGGGCAAGGGCGCTGGGCGCGTTGCGAACGCCCTGCCTTCACTCCGCCGAGATCTGAAATCCAAGTTTCCGCCAGACTTCAGCGGCGCTGATCCCCGCTTCCCTGAGCGCCCGCAGCGTCGTCGAACCGCGGCTCTTTGCGAGCTTCTCGCCTGTATCGTCGAGAACGAGCTCATGGTGGCGATAACGCGGTTCGGGCAGGCTGAGCAGGCGCTGCAACAGGCGGTGCAGGCTCGTCGCGAAGAAAAGGTCGCGCCCGCGCACGATGTCGCTCACCCCCTGCAGCGCATCATCGACGACGACGGCGATGTGATAGCTCGCCGGCGTGTCCTTGCGGGCCAACACTACGTCGCCCCATTGCGCGGGATTCGCTGGCGTAAGAAAAAATCCTTCCCCTGCGTCGGGAGCCCCTTCCCGCCCACGAACGCAGTACTCCCGCCAAAAGAGCCCCTCCCCGGCCAGCGCCGTCGCCTTCGCCATATCGAGCCGCAAGGCTTCGCCGCCATCGGCCAAGATTTCGCGCGCCGGACGGCGGGGCTTTTCTCGACAGATTCCCGAATAGAGCGGCGCGCCATCGGGATCGCGCGGCCAGCCGGGATGCTCGGCGGCGAAATGGCCGATGTCGGAGCGCTTGCAGCCGCAGGCGTAGAGCAGGCCCATGGCGTCGAGCCGCTCCAGCGCCGCGGCGTAATCGTCGAAATGCTCGGACTGGCGGCGCACGGGTTTTTCCCATTCGAGCCCAAGCCAGGCGAGATCTTCATAGATCGCCGCCTCGAACGCCGGCCGCACGCGTCCCAAGTCGATATCCTCGATGCGCAGCAGGAAGCGACCGCCGCAACCGCGCGCGAGCGTAAAATTCAGCAGAGCGGAATAGGCGTGGCCAAGATGCAGATAGCCGTTCGGCGAGGGCGCGAAGCGGAAGATCCGACGCTCACTCATGCTTCCGCCTTTCCGGCGCCGATATCACCCAAATGGGTGATGACCGTTGGGCTTACTCTTGATTACAACAGTCCTATATTCAGAGCCATTTTCATCGCGGGGAGGCCTTCGGGCCTCCCTTTTTCATTGGCGCCCTTCAACGCGTCGCGCGCGCTCCGCGATCTCCAGCGCCACCGCGAATACCTGGTCGCGATCGAGCTCGCTCGTATCGAGCGTCACGGCGTCCTCCGCCGCCTTCAGGGGCGCGGCGCTGCGTTCACTGTCGCGGGCGTCGCGTTTCCGCACATCGTCCAGAATAGCGTCGTAATCCACTTCTTCCCCGCGGGCCGCGAGCTCCAGGGCGCGGCGCTGGGCGCGTGTCTCCGGCGACGCCGTGACGAAAATCTTCACCTGCGCGGCGGGACAGATGACCGTGCCGATGTCGCGGCCGTCGAGCACGGCTCCCTCGAGCCTCGCCGCGAAAGCCCGCTGCATGTCGACAAGCGCGGCGCGAACGGCCGGCATTGCGGCGACGACCGAGGCCGCCTCGCCCATATCGCGCGCCCGCAGCCGCGCCTCGTCGAAATCGGTCAGCGACAGCCCGCGCGCCGCCTCCACCGCCCCATCGACGTCGTCGAGCGGCAAGCCTTCGTCGAGCAGGGCGCGGGCGGTGGCGCGATATAGCAGGCCCGTATCGAGATGCGGCAGGCCGTAATGCGCGGCGAGCCTGCGGGCGAGCGTGCCCTTGCCGGAAGCCGCCGGCCCGTCGATGGCGATGACAAAGCTCACGAGAATCGCGCTCCCAGGCTTTCCATCAGCATGCGGAAGGAGGGGAAGCTCGTCGCGATCATCGTCTCGTCGTCGACCGTCACCTTGTTTTGCGCGGCCAAACCCATGACAAGGAAGCTCATGGCGATGCGATGGTCGAGATGCGTCTCGACCACGCCGCCGCCGGCCACGGAGCCGCCGCGCACGATGAGATCGTCGCCGATAATCTCGCAGTCGACGCCATTGGCCTTCAACCCCGCCGCGATGGCGGCGAGACGGTCCGATTCCTTCACGCGCAATTCGGAGAGACCGCGCATTCGCGTTTCGCCTTTAGCGAAAGCGGCGGCGACGGCGAGGATCGGATATTCATCGATCATCGAGGGCGCGCGTTCGGCCCGCACGTCGACGCCCTTCAAAGACGAATAGCGCGCGCGCACGTCGGCGACTTCCTCGCCGCCCTCCTCGCGCTTGTTGTCGAGAGAAATATCCGCGCCCATTTCGATCAGCGTCGTGAGCAGGCCGCTGCGCAGCGGATTGGTCATCACGCCTTCGACAACGATGTCGGAGCCGGGAACGATCAGCGCCGCGACCAGCGGAAAGGCGGCCGAGGACGGATCGGCCGGCACGCGCACGGGGCGCGCTACAAGCTCGGGGCGGCCTTCGAGCGTGATTTTGCGCCCATGCGGACCGTGCGGCTCGCTCATCACCGTCGCGCCGAAATGGGCGAGCATTTTTTCGGTATGGTCGCGCGAGGCCTCGGCCTCGATCACCACCGTGCGGCCGGGCGAGTTGAGCCCGCAGAGCAGCACGGCCGATTTGATCTGCGCCGAGGCCACGGGGGTTTTATATTCCACCGGCAGCGGCTCGGCCGAGCCTTGCAAAACGAGCGGCAGACGGCCGCCTTCGGCCTGCTCCAACAAGAGCGCGCCCTGGAGCGCCAGCGGATCGAGAATGCGCTTCATCGGACGCTTGCGCAGCGAGGCGTCGCCGTCGAAACGCGCGACGATCGGATGACCGGCGACGACGCCCATCATCAGCCGCGAACCAGTCCCGGCATTGCCGAAATCGAGCGTCTCGGTGGGTTGCAGAAGCGAGCCGAGCCCCGCCCCCCAGACGCTCCAGCTTCCCGGCGCATGCCGCACCACCTTGGCGCCGAGCTGGCGCGCCGCCTGCGCCGTGCGCAGCACGTCCTCGCCTTCGAGAAGCCCGTCGATCTTGGTCTCGCCTACGGCGAGAAGGCCGAAGATCATGGCGCGATGCGAGACGGATTTATCCCCAGGCGGCCGCACGCGGCCCGAGAGCGGACCTGAAGCATAGGCGCTCAGCGGCGCGGCAGAAGCATGGGCGGCGGCGTCCAATGACGTGATCCTCGGCGAATTGCGACGGAACTGTTCCGCCGTCTTCTAGCCGGGCGGCCGCTCGATGTCATTCCCATGAAAGCGGGAAAGTCTCGGCGTTCTACGCCTGCGCGTGATCTCGAGCGTTCAGCCGTCACGGTGGACACAGGGATCGCGCAGCGCGTCGCTGCTTGTTACCGCCGAATGCGTTGAACGCAGCCAGCCTAGAGATGGGTCACGGCCTCAGCTCGCTAGCGCCACATGGCGGGAAGGAGGCGGGACAGGGTGGCCCAGATCACGCGCGGCTTCGATCCAAGTGAGAATGGCGTCACGCGCATTCGTCACCGCTTCCTCTGGCGTCTCGCCATCTGACATGCAGCGGGGAAGATCGCGAACGATCGCTACGAAACCGCCGCCATCCTCCGCGGAAAGCGGCTGGACAATGAGCGGATAATCGGTTGCCTCGACCGTCATGGCAAAGTCCTGGCTGCTTCGACAAAGGCGACGAGCTTGCGGATATATATGCTTTGATAGGCCGCTTGAAAGGAATTGTGAGCTTTTCCGCCACCCTGGGATGCGCGACCTTGTAGTGAGAACCCCCGCCCCGCGGCGGCGCGCATAGGATGCCGAACTCGCGGCACAAGGCTGCAATATCGTCGATTCGCCAGTCGCCGGCCGGGTGGCGGCGCATTTCGTCAAGGCGACTGCTCACGGTGAGCCCTTCTTTCCAGGGCGGGAAACGGCTAAGTCAGCGGCAGAGCGATAAACGATTGGAATGCTGGGGAAAAATGGAGCGGGCGAAGGGAATCGAACCCTCGACATACAGCTTGGGAAGCTGTCGTTCTACCACTGAACTACGCCCGCGATTTCAAGGTATTAGCCTGCCTCGCTGCATCCCTTACGGAGTGATTTGGAAGAAAACGAGACTGAGCCGCAATGTAACTTGACGCGTCATTATGCGCAACCAGCTCTGTGATCTCGCCCTTGGCCGAAGGTTGGTTTTTTCTACGAGAGGATGGCTGATCGTCTCGCATCAATGGGGCAGGCAAAATACCAGGACACGACGCGTGTCAGCGGTGGCCGACCCAAATGGAACGGTAACGTGAGGATTGATGAAGCCTCGCTTGAGCTCCCTAGACGGTGGCGTAGTGGCAAGACCATCTTTGTAAATTCGATGTCGGATCTCTTTCACGAAAGTGTGCCGTTTGAATTCATTGAGGCCGTTTTCAAAACCATGGAAGAGACACCTCAGCACACCTATCAAGTCCTTACCAAGAGAGGTGAGCGACTTGAGGAGCTTTCATCAAAATTAAGGTGGCCGTCGAATGTGTGGATGGGTGTGAGTGTCGAGTCCCAGGATTATGCGTGGCGCATCGACTGCCTCCGCAAAACAGAGGCGTGGATCAAGTTCTTGAGTCTGGAACCACTTCTCGGTCCGCTGGAGAACCTCGATCTTTCGGGTATCGACTGGGCTATCGCGGGGGGGGGGAAAGCGGGCCAGGCGCGAGACTCATGGAAGCTGATTGGGTTCGGTCAATCAGAGACCAGTGCACTCGCGCTCGCGTAGCTTTTCATTTCAAGCAGTGGGGCGGAACAAACAAGAAGAAGAAGGGTAGGATCCTCGATGGGAGAACCTGGGACGAGTTCCCTGCTCGGTTCCGTTCTAGGAAAGCGGACTACGATCTCTTCGCTTGAGATCGAGTTGCAGCGCAGTGCTTCGCCCGAGCGCGCTCTTCACGCATTCTCCCGCTCGGCGGCGCATTCGGCGCGCGGCAGGGTTACGCGGACGATCAGCCCATGCGGAGCGCGATCCAGCATTTTCACCGATCCACCATGCCCTTCGACCAACGAGCGCACAATGGCGAGCCCGAGGCCGAAGCCGCCATGCTCGCTGATTGTGCGGGCGGCGTCGCCGCGCACGAAGGGCTCGAAGACCCGCGCCTTCAGCTCGTCGGGAATCCCCGGCCCGTCGTCTGCGACGTCGATCTGGATCATATTGCCGGAAATTTCGCAGACCTTGATCTCGACGTGCTTGGCGTGGCGCGTGGCGTTCTCCACAAGATTGGTGAAGGCCCGCTGCATATCGGAAAGTGAGCCGCGCATCGTCTGCTTTTTGTCGCAGGAGTAGACGACGTCGCGCCCGAGGTCGTTGAACTCATCGGCGACGGTCTGGATGACGCTGTCGAGATCGATGACGGAATGATCCACGCGCGGATTTTCGGTGCGCAGATATTCGAGATTTTTGCGCAGCATCGCATCCATGAGGCGGATGTCTTTCTGCATTTTGCCGCGCAACTCGTCGTCCGCGATAAACTCCGTTCGCAGATTCATGCGCGTGATGATCGTCTTCAGATCATGGCTGACGGCCGCGAGAATTTGCGTGCGTTCGGCCACCATCGCCAGAATGCGGGCCTTCATGGCTCGGATCGAACGGTTGAGATCGCGAATCTCGCGCGGCCCGCGCTCGACGAGCGGGAAGGCGAACCCCTCTTTGGTGGGGAAGGACTCGGCCCGCCGGGCCAGCTCATCCAAAGGCGCCACAATGTAGTTCGAGAGCCAGATCAAGATCACCGAGGCGCTGATGAAGAACAGAAAGCCCACCCGGGCCCAGCGGGTCAGGAAGAATGGGTAGCGCGGCTCCGGCTCCCACAGCCAACGCCACAGAAGGCGAGAGGGTTTCCGGTGCTGTGCGACGGAGACGACTGCATAGCCGCCCTTCTCCAGCTCCAGCGCCAGAGTGTCCTGCATATTGTGGAGCGGTATCGTCTCGAAGGCCTTGGCGGCCCCGATCAGATGCGCGTTGATGCGATGGATCTCGGCGATGAAAACCGGCTCGTTGGTATTGAACGCCGCGGGCCGGTCGTTGCGAATCAGAATGCTCGTATAGGGCGCGGCGAAGTGAATCTTCTGGATCAGCGCGTCTCGATCCGCAACGGGCGCCGTGTCGAGCGCCAGCAGCACCCCGGTTAGAAAATCCGCTTCGGAGACGTAGTGGCGGCGCCCTTCCGCCTCCATCACATGCAGCAGCAGGACGATGACCAGCTGATAAACGACGATGGAGCCGAGAATCACGAGGGAAATCTGGCCAAGGAGGTGATCCGGCCTCAACCGGCGGATAAAATCCGACAGGACCATGACGTCTTCCCTCTGGCGCGCGCCGGCACCTACCCGATCCTGAAATGTTTCGACAGTTTCAGGCCCTGGCCCTGATAGTTCGACAGGCCCTCCTCGCCATATAGAGACTGGGGCGTCTCGGCCATGCGCTCATAAACCAGCCGCCCGATGAATTGGCCGTCTTCCAATATGAAGGGCACCTCGCGCGAGCGGACCTCCAGCACGGCGCGCGCGGCGGCGCGTCCGTCCGGCCCCGCGCCGAAGCCGGGATCGAAGAAGCCGGCGTAATGCACGCGGAACTCGCCGATCGCGGCGTCCATCGGGGCCATTTCGGCTGCGAGGCCGGGCGGAATGGCGAGGCGCTCGCGCGAGGCGAGAATGTAAAAATCGCCCGGATCGAGGATCAGCCTCCCATCGCGGGCGGGCAGCAGGTCCCAGTAATCGTCGATCCGATAGGCGCCCACCCGGTCGACGTCGATCACATCGGTGTGTTTCTGCGCGCGATAACCGATGATACCGCCGAAAGCCTCGGCTCCAAGCGCAACCCGCAAAACCACGCCGTTGCGCAGATTGAGCGGCCCGTCGACGAGCGGCGTCTTGTCGTGCAACTCGGCAAGCGCCGCGTCGGAAAGCGCGACGCCGCTTTGCCGGCCCGCTCCTTCGGATCGCGCCCGAAACCGCAGCTGGTTGAGCCGCGACCCTATGCGCGCGCGCACCGAGAAGCTCCTCGGGGAAACCTCGGCGTAAAGCGGCCCATCATAGCCGGGCGCGACCTCGTCGAAGCGCTCGCCCCTGTCGGTGATGAGCCTCGTGAATATATCGAGGCGCCCCGTCGAGCTTTTGGGGTTGGCCGCGCCCGAAATATCCGGGCCGAGCGACAGGCGCTCCAGCAGCGGCACGACATAGACGCAGCCGCGCTCGAGAATGGCGCCCTCCCCTTCGAGCGACATTTCATCATAGGCGAGCGCAGAAAGAATATCGCCGACGCCCCGCTCCTTGCCGGGCAGGAAGCTCGCGCGCACGCGGTAGGCCTTGGGCCCGAGCCGCAGGTCGAGGCTCGCAGGCTGGATTTGGCCGCGAGCCAGTGGCGCAGCGGCGCGGATCGCGCCGTTCTCGGCCATCGCCTGTATTTGTCGGCTGGAGAGCACGCCGCTCATTCTTCCCCTCCTCGGCCGGGCGGAAGCCGGTTAACGGAGGCATAAGCGCCAAATTACGCCGCAAGGCAAGACGAGCCCGGTTGACAGCCCCGGCGGCTCTGCCCTCTATAGACGAACGTGGTTATTTGAGCCGGCCGGCTTGCCGCCACGCAAAACAAAGGGCTAAAAGGCCGGGTCTCCCGAAGGAAACCCGTTTTCGGCCGCGCGCTCGGCAGGCGCGCATGAATTTGCTTGGCGCAAGTGCGCCCGAGGGAGAAAAGGATGTCTACGAACGCTCCGCGCAATCTTAAGCCGGCCACGCTCCTCGTCCATGGCGGAACGACGCGCTCGCCCTTCGGCGAAATGTCGGAGGCGCTGTTTCTGACGCAGAGCTTCGCCTATCCCACGATGGAGGCGGCCGAGGCGCGGTTCAAGGGCGACGATCCGGGCTTCATCTATTCACGCTTCTCGAACCCAACCGTCGCCATGTTCGAGAATCGCATGTGCCTGCTGGAGGGTGCGGAGGCCGCCCGCGCGACGGCAAGCGGAATGGCCGCCGTCACGGCCGCCATTCTCGCGCAGGTGAAGGCCGGCGATCATGTGGTGGCGGCCCGCGCGCTTTTCGGCTCCTGCCTCTATGTCGTCGAGGACCTGCTGCCGCGCTTCGGCGTCGCCTCGACGCTCGTCGACGGCGCCGATCTCTCGCAATGGAAGGCGGCGATCCGCCCCGAAACCAAGCTCTTCTTCCTCGAAAGCCCGACCAATCCGGGCCTCGAAGTCTATGACGTCGCGGCGATCGCCGATCTCGCTCATAATGCCAGCGCGCGCCTCGTCGTCGACAATGTCTTCGCGACGCCCCTCTTACAGAAGCCTTTGGCGCTCGGCGCCGACGTCGTCGTTTATTCGGCCACGAAACATATTGACGGCCAGGGCCGTTGCCTCGGCGGCGTCATCCTCTCGACGCAGGCGCTGATCGAGGAGAGCATCCATAATTTCCTGCGCCAGACCGGCCCGGCCATGTCGCCTTTCAATGCCTGGGTGATGCTGAAAGGGCTCGAAACCTTGCCGCTCCGTGTCAACCAGCAGGCGGCGAGCGCGGCGAAAATCGCCGACTTCCTTGCCGAGCAGAAGGGCGTGACGAAGGTTCTCTATCCCTTCCGCAAGGATCACCCGCAGGCCGAGCTCGCGCGTCGGCAAATGAGCGGCGGCGGGACGCTGGTGAGCTTCTTCCTGGAGAGCAAGGCGGCGGCCTTCAAGCTCGCCAACGCCCTGCAGGTGATCAAAATTTCCAACAATCTCGGCGACGCCAAGAGCCTGATCACCCACCCGGCGACGACAACCCATCAGCGGCTCACCCCGGAGGCGCGCGCCACGCTCGGCATCGCCGACGGCATGCTGCGGCTCTCGGTGGGGCTGGAGGACGCTGGCGATCTGATCGACGATCTCGCCGAAGGCGTCGCGGCGGCCGGGCGCGCCTGAGCGCGCCCGTTTCTTTCAATTAAGGGCAATCGTCGGCGCATCTGAGCGCGAAGCACCCTTCCCGCTCGACTGGAATCGGTCGAGCGATAAGAAATCGCGCTAATTCAAAAAGTGCTGGAGCGAAGCCCGATCGCAAAAGCCTGTCAGCTTTTGCGGAATTCTCCCTGGGGCAACCGCTTACGCGCCACGGCCGGCCGCAACGCAGGGGCGGCTTCCTGGCGCAGGCAGTCGACGACGAAAAAGGCGGCGGTCAGCACCGCCAGGATCATCTCAACGCCGACCGATAAGACTGATTCGGACATTCTTTCCTCCGCGCCGCGAAGGCGGCGATTTTTTCAACCGAGATTCGCGTCGGCGCCTCAAGGAGGGAACTGGCGCCGACGCAAATCCGCCTGGGGGGCTTTAGCCGATAGTGGGCGGCGCCCGCGCCCAGTGAGGCAGACAGGTCCGGGGCGTCGGCGCAGCGCGGTCCGCCAACATCCAGGGGAGGTTCAGTCTCTGGATGTGCGCCGCAACGACGACCCCGGGCCGGGCTGCCAAGGGCGCGGCGCCACTGCAGAGCGTCTGACACAGGACGCAATCGATGCCGTGGTCGCCGGCCGAACCTGGCCGCCCTGTCTGCGCGTCGGGCAGGGAGGAGCCCGACGCGAAGCAAACGAAAAGAGACGCAACCGACCCAGCCCCCGCGCGCAGGCCCTTGGCGAGCGACGCCGCGAACGGCGCCCCCGTCAAAAGGGCGGCGACCAGCAGCAGCGCGCCCGCAAGGCGACTCGCTGCGGCGGCGCGCAGGAAAGAAGGGCTGTGCGTCATTTCGATGGTCTTTTAGGACTCGAGGCGCGCAAAACGCGCCCGCCGCTCCAGATTGATCAGCCGGATGCCGCTCTGCTGGGCGTCGCGCCACATGGCCACGACCGGCGCGATCAAAGGCGCCGCCGAAGCCATAGCCCTCTTTTCGTGGCGCTCGCGCTCACTCAAGGACGAAAGCGCAGCGCCCGCCAAGACGCTATCGCGGCCGCTCGGCCGTCTTTTTCTTCGATTCACGATATTTCTCCCTTCACCGCAATTACGCGGCGGCTATCGTCGTTCGGACATAGGGGCGCGCGCCTGAAACAAGGCTGCGGTCGCTATGGCGAAAGCTTTGGACGATCAGGAGAAGCTGGGAGGCGCGCGTGCGCGATTGGACTCGTCGCGCGCCCAAGCAGGCAAGGCGCGATCCGCCGGCGTCCAACGGAACTCGATCCATCGGGCAGGCGCCATGCCGATCGACATAGGGCGCAGGGCGATCGGCGCGACGCCGTCGCACAAGAACTGGCAAATGGGACAATCGCGGCCGCCATGAGGATGGCCAGGCGTTTGATGCCCCGCCTGGCTGCCTCTGGCGGCTTTCAGGCAAATGCTGACGGAGTTGTCGGCGTTGCCCTCCCGCGCGGCGGCAAAGGCGCTCGCCAATGGCGCAAGGACCTGCACGGCCAGCGCCAAAGCGAAAAGCATCTTTGTCAGCCACATGCGCGGCATGAAGAAAGCCTGTCTTTCAATTCGCCAAGAGAGCGGTCAATTTGCCAAGAGAGCGGTTTGATTGAAGCAAACGTAGCGCGAGTCGGCAAGCCCTCTGCGGCGCCTGCGTCTGTCTGCGTCAAAGCGCCGCATGCCGAAAAGCGCGCGGCGCCTCCAATCAGCGCGCCCCCGGAGCGGCGGCGCCAACTCCGCCGTTTAATCCCGCGACCGTCGCGCCGCCGTCCAGCCCGCCGATGTCATATTTCAGACCCAGGAAGAACGTGCGCTGGTTATAGGGATTCGGATTGACGTAGTATTTCCACCGGCCGATGTTGTCGATGCCGGCAGTCAACGTCCACTCGGGCGCGAGCTTGTAGTTCAGCTTGGCGTCGAACACGAGATATTCGCTGTCGACGCTGCCGTAATTATTGTGATTGAAGTCGACGTTGTTGAGCGTCACGAAGGCGGCCGAAGCATAGCGCGCGCCAAAGGAAACCGACCAGTCTTTCGTCGGGCTGTAGCTCACAACCGAGCGGATGCGGATTCGCGGCACCCGCGGATATTGCATGCCGTTGAGCAATATGCCGCCCGCCGTGGGGAAAGGCGAGCCGGCGGGCGAGCCTGTCAAAGCGAGAGCGCCCCCATTCGAAAGAATCTTCGAGTCGACGAAGGTCACGCTGCCGGAATAATCGAGGCCGGGGGTCAGAATGTCCTTCATCACGATCGCGCCCTCGATTCCGCGGAAGCGCGCTTTGTCGAGATTGGCGTTTTGGGTGACGATCTGCCCCGTTGGCCCAATCGCCGATTGGCTGACGATGGCGTTCCAGCGGTCGTCCAGGAAGAGGCTCACGCGCGGATTGAAAAGGCCGACCGCGCCGTTGAAGGCGTCGACCTTGCGATATTCGCCGGTCAAATCCCATGAGGTCGAGATCTCGGGCTGCAGATTGGGATTGTTCACGATCACGCTGCTCGACGTCGTGAGAGACTGGAACAGCTCGTTGACCGTCGGGAAGCGATAGGCGCGCCCCATGGAGCCGCGCATCGCGAATTCCGGCGTCACCTGATATTCGAGCGCCGCCTTCGGCGAGAAAGAATTTTTGTAGGCGTCTGGGAATTGCCCCGCTGTCGCCCGCGCCGGCACGACCGGCACAAGCCCCGGGGCCGATCCGTTGCCCGTCGCCAGCCCTCCCGCGACATTCGAGCCATTATAGGCGTGCCAGAACTCGCCGCGGCCGCCGGCGATGAGCTTCCAATCCGGCAGGAACTTCCAAGCGTCCTGGATATAGACCGCCTTGGTTTCGGTCTTGCCATAGTTCACGCCGGTAAGGCCCATCGCATAATTATTGCCGGCGAAGGGCGTCAGGCTCGTCACCGTGTTGAGCGAATAGACGTCGGCATGCCCGCCGAAGGAGACTTCGTGCTTTCCAAGGTAGTCCTGCACAGGCCGCCAGATGAAGCGCGCATCGCCCGTGCGCCAGTACGTTCCAGTGTTTACGGTGTTCTGGCCGGTGGTGTTGATATTATAGGCGGTCGCGGCGCCGTTGGGGCGCAGGCCATAGGACGTCGCGTTTTGTGAATAGTCGCGCAGGAAATTGTAGGACGTCGCCGAGAGATCGAAATCGAACACGCCGCCCGTGTCGCGCTTGAGCGAGAGCGCCTGCATGAGATGCGTCGAGCCGCCCCAACCCGGGTTCACGCCGCCCGGCTGGACGGCAAAGGGACCAATGGCGATGAAGCCGCTCTGCGTATTGTAGATCGGAACGCCATTGCGATCGTAGATGAAGCTTTGGACGGATGTCTTGTCTTCCAGATTCCAGACGCCGAGCGTATAGGTCGCGCGCAGCAGCGGCGCGATGTCGTAAGACATCTTCAGTTTCGCCATGTCCTGCTGCTGGAAATCGGCCCCGGCGGCGCCCGTGATGATGCGGGGAACGCCATTCTGGTTGAAATCCTGATAGCCGCCGTAGAAGCGCGTGCCGTTTCTGGGGGCGAAGGGCGTCATAAAATTGCCGGGGAAGGTTTGCGCCTGCCCCTGCGAGGTGAGGTGGTCGTAAGAGAAGAAATAGCGGAAGTCGCCGAAACGATCGCCGATGAGAAGATTGGCGTTGCCCGAGCCGTCGAGCTCGCTGCGTCCGTAAAGACTGAAGGGCTGCAGCGCGCCCGTCGCCGAGGCGTGCAGCTCAAATTTGTCCGGCATGCGCGTGGTGATCGCCAGGACGCCGCCGATCGAATTACCCGGATAGAGCGCCGAGAAGGGACCATAGATCACATCGACGCGGTCAATCTCGGCGGGCGAGACCATGCCCCAGCGCGGCGGGAAGTTGAAGCTGTTGCCGAGCAGATTGGAGAGCAGCACATTATCGGCGTAGACGAGCGTCTTGGCGCTTTCGATCGTGCCGGTCGTGCGGCCCGAGACGATGGCGTTGCGGTCGCCGATATAGCGCTCGCGGATGAGCAGCGAGGGCAGATATTTGAACGCCTCCGCCGAGGTCATGACATTGACCGTCTTCTCGATCTCCTGGCGCGTGCGCGACTCCACCACCGCCGGCACATTTTGCGGGATCGTGCGGCTGAACGGCGCGGGCTTGGGTCCGGCGTAACGATCGAGCCCGGCCGAGGGCGCGACGACCGGCCCCGCGGCGGGGGCGGGCGGGCGCAGGGGACCGCGCGGCGCGCTGGAGACGCTCGGCCGCGCCGGTCCGCGCCGCGCGCCGACATCGATCGTGGGCAGGCTTTGCTGCGCCAGCGCATCGGCGGAGACGAAGAAGAGAAGCGCGTGGATCGAGACGGCGCCGAGAAGAGAGTGACGGTTCATTGTGCAAATTCCGGAGAGCTTCGCGGGCTCTCGCACGCCGGAAAAGTCCGTCGCGCGGGCGACAAGCGGAGCAAGTCTTGCGGGAGAGCGGCAGGAGCCGCTCAACTGGACAGAGAGAAATGCGCGGGCGGGCGGCGAGGATTCGCGCCGACGCTCACGCGCTCAGGAAAATTGCAGGCGGGCCACGCGCGAGCCGGCCGCGCGCAAGGCGCGCCGGGGCGCCGGCGCTATCGGCGGCGATAAAGCGGACGCTGTAAAAGAGGCGGGGCTGGGCGAGATCGGGATAGAAGGCCCCGACCGGAAGCAAGGGCGGCCCAGCGCAGAGAAGGCAGGACTCGCACATATGATGGTGCGCGTCGCGGCCTCGATCGCCCGAGTCGGGCTCGCTGGCGTGCGACAGGCCGCAATGGTCCGAGATTTGCGGATCGAAGCCGTTGGGCGTCGCGCGCGCAGCGCCGAGCCCGCCCGCCACGGTCTGCAGGACCATGACGAACGCGACCAGCAAGGCGCGCAACGATGACGGCCGCATCTTCGTCCCTCAAAAACTTTTACGGTAATTTAATCGCTTAGCTGGGCTTGGAAGCCAAGCGGGCGTTTTCCTGTCGCTGTAAAAATCTCATGCGACGTGTCGAATCCGCCACAATCCGTCAGGCGCCCAGGAAACAGGCAGACAGGCGCCCGGAGAATGACATTCCTCTTTCGCAGAAGCCGTTTTAAGCTCCGGCCATGTATACCGCCATCACCAAAGACATTCGGGTCACGGCGCTGCCGGATTTCCTGCCCGAGAATTCAGACCCCATCCAAGGCCGGTTCTTCTGGGCCTATACCATCGAGATCGCCAATCTCGGCCGCGCCCGCGTGCAGCTCCTCTCGCGGCATTGGATCGTCATCGACGCCAATGGCCGACGCGAGGAAGTCCGCGGGCCCGGGGTCGTTGGCGAGCAGCCGGTGCTCGAGCCCGGCGAGACATTCCGATACGAGTCGGGCTGCCCGCTGGCCACGCCGTCGGGATTGATGCAAGGTAGTTATCGAATGGTCACGGATTCGGGCGAAACATTCGACGTGGAGGTTCCGGCCTTCTCGCTCGACAGCCCTATGTCCAATCCTACGCTGAACTAGCTTGCCCCAGATCGCCTGATGGACGCTCTCGACCGCGCAATCGACATGACCGCAAGGCTCGTGGCTTTCGACACCGAAAGCTCGAAGTCGAACCTGGCGCTGATCGACTTTGTCGAGGCCTATCTGCGCGAACAGGGCGTGCCCTTCGCGCGCGCCCCCAACGCCCTCGGCGACAAGGCCGCCATCTTCGCCACCATCGGCCCGATGGCGCCGGGGGGCGTGCTGCTCTCGGGCCATACGGACGTCGTGCCCGTCGACGGCCAGGAGTGGAGCTTCGATCCTTTCACCCTACGGCGCGACGGCGGGCGTCTCTATGGGCGCGGCGCGGTGGATATGAAGGGATTCGGCGCCGTCGCTCTGGCGATGATCCCGGAATTCAAAAAGGCGGCGCTGGCGCGCCCCATCCATATTCTCTTGAGCTACGACGAGGAAACGACCTGCCTCGGCCCGCTGGACATGATCGCGCGGCTCGGCGTCGATCTGCCCCGCCCCAACGCCGTGATCGTGGGCGAGCCGACCTCCATGGAGGTCGCCGACGCGCATAAGAGCGTCACGACCTTTACCACCCATGTGCGCGGTTTCGAAATCCACTCGGCCAATCTGCATCGGGGCGTGAGCGCCGTGCATATCGCCTGCCGACTGGTGACGGAGCTGGAGCGAATCTCGGAAGAGGTGCGCGCCGAAGGCGACCCCTCGGGCCGTTTCGATCCGCCCTACTCCACCATCCATGTCGGCTTCATCAAGGGCGGCACGGCCCGCAACATCGTCGCGAAAGATTGCGAATTCCACTGGGAATTTCGCGGCCTGCCGGGCGCCGCGCCGACGCTGGCGCGCGACCGGCTCGAAGCCTATTCCGACGGCCTGCGCAAAACGGTTTTCGCGAATTTCCCCCAGTGCGGGATCGACACCGACACGCTGGTGAAGGTGCCCGGCCTCGCGCCCCAGCCGGGCTCGGACGCCGAGGTTCTGGCGCTGCGCCTCGCGCGCCGCAACAACACGATCGCCGTGCCCTATGCCACGGAGGCCGGACATTTCCAGGAGGCGGGCGTTCCGACCGTCGTCTGCGGGCCCGGCCGCATCGATCAGGCCCACCAGCCGGACGAATATATCGACATCTCCGAGTTGGCCGCCTGCGTCGATTTCATGCGCGCTCTGGCGCGGGAGCTGGAAACGTAGATTTCGGACAGTAGCAGCGCCGGGTCGGAAAGCGTAGCGCGCGCGACCGGTGTCTCGGCCG
Organism: Methylocystis sp. MJC1; assembly: GCF_026427715.1. NCBI lineage: Bacteria > Pseudomonadati > Pseudomonadota > Alphaproteobacteria > Hyphomicrobiales > Methylocystaceae > Methylocystis > Methylocystis sp. MJC1. The sequence goes on from NZ_CP107558.1 coordinate 2,673,533, forward strand.
CGCGCCCCAAAAACGCGAAAAATCTTTTTAGCAGGCCCAAACCCAGCGGCCATACCACCAGCGCCAGCAGGCGCCGCGATAGCCGCCGTAGCCGCCGCCATAATAAGGCCGGCGCCAGCCATAGCCGTAGCCGCCACCATGCCATCCATAGCCGCCGCCATGCCAGCCGGGGCCGCCATGCCAGCCGTGTCCTCCCCAACCGCCGCCGTGTCCTCCCCAGCCACCGCCATGGCCCCAGCCGCCGCCGTGACCCCAGCCTCCCGCAAACGCTGCATCTGGCGCGGCCAGGAGGCCCGCCGCCACGACCAAACAGGATAACTTCTTGAGCATGGACGTATTCTCCGAAGTCTTGTCTCTGCCTCAGGGGCGCATAGGGAGCGTCCGCTTTGGCGCCTGAACCATGGGTGAACGCTCACGCTGGCCCCGCTGTTCCGCTTCGCCAGCAAACAACCCCAGGGTGTAAGACTGGCAAATGCCTCGCGAAGCGGCATCCGGCATTGCTTTCGTAAGTCGAGCGGCTATAGTCCGCGCCCGTTCAGACGCCCGCTCGACGCCTTCAAAACGCGCGTCGCGCCTACGATAGAGACGCTGCGATGAAACTGATCACGGACGCCATGGCGCAAACCGAACAGCCGACGGCCCCCGCCCAACCGGCGCCCGCGCCAGCCGCCCCGACGCCTTCCCCTGCCCCCAGCGCGCCCGCTACGCAGACGAGCGTCGGCGCAGCCGGCCCCGCCGCTGACGCCAACCAGCCGCCGTCGATTCCCGATCTCATGGCCCAGCTCGTTCCCATCTTCGTGGTGATGGGCATTGTCTATATTCTCGTCATCCGGCCGCGCGCGCGCCGCGAGAAGGCGGAGCAGGAATCGCTGCGCAACGTCCGCCGAGGCGACGTGATCGTCACGACCGGCGGCCTCGTCGGCAAGGTGGCGAGAGCGATCGACGACAACGAAATCGAACTCGAGATCGCCCCCAACACCCGCATCCGCCTCATTCGCACGGCGATCGCCAGCGTGCGCGCAAAGGGTGAGCCTGTGAAGGACACCCCTGCGCCGGCGCCTGCCAAGGCGGCCAAGCCTGCTCCCGAGACCAAGGCGAAGCCGTAACACGCCTCTCATCGCGCGGACCCTCTGACGAAATAGCGACACGATGCTGCGATTCTCTACCTGGAAATTCCTCGCCATCGTGGCGATGACCCTCGCCGCCGTCCTGGTGACGGTCCCGAGCATGTTGTCGCCATCGACTTACGAGGCGCTCGCGGCGCGGCTGCCGTCATGGGTCATGCCGCCGACCATCGTGCTCGGCCTCGATCTACAGGGCGGCTCGCACGTGATGCTGGAGGTCGACCAGTCGGACCTTCTGAACACGCAGATCAAGAATCTGCGCGACGACGTGCGCCGCATTCTGCGTGAAGAGAAGGTGGCGATCACGGGCGGCATCGGCGCGACGACGCGCGGCGTGCAGCTGCGCGTCCCGGACGCCGCGGACCGCGAGAAAATCCTGCCGCGCCTGCGCCAGCTGCGCGGCAGCTTCAACGCGAATGTGGGCGGCCAGTCGCCCCTCGACGTCGATACGACGCCGGAAGGCCTCGTCCGCGTCACCGTCACCGACGCCGGCCTGCGCGACAAGTCGCGCAAGGCGGTCGAGCAGTCGATCGAAGTCATTCGCCGCCGCGTCGATGCGCTCGGCACGCGCGAACCTTCGATCCAGCGCCAGGGCGACGATCGCGTTCTCGTGCAGGTGCCGGGCCTTCAGGACCCGCAGACCCTCAAGGACATTCTCGGCCAGACCGCCAAGCTCGAATTCCGCCTCGTCGCCGAGCCGGGCCAGAACCCGGCCGAGGTCGAGGAGCTGGATCAGGTCGACGAGCAGGGCAAGCTGCCCGTCGAAAAGCAGGTCATGGTGCAGGGCGAGGATCTCACCGACGCCCAGCCCGGCTTCGACCAGCAGCGCAGCGGCGAGCCGGTCGTGAACTTCCGCTTCAATATCCGCGGCGCGCAGAAATTCGGCGACGTGACCTCCAAGAACGTCGGCCGCCTCTTCGCCATCGTGCTCGACAACAAGGTAATCTCGGCGCCGCGCATTTTGACGCCCATCACCGGCGGCTCAGGCCAGATTTCCGGCCGCTTCACCGTCGAGCAGGCGAATAATCTCGCCATCCTGCTGCGCGCCGGCGCCCTGCCTGCAAAGCTCAATATCGTCGAAGAGCGCACCGTCGGCCCCGGCCTCGGCCAGGACTCGATCGACGCCGGCAAGCGCGCCGCCTTTGTCGGCGCGGGTCTCGTCGTCTTCTATATGCTCATCACCTACGGCGTGTTCGGCGTCTTCGCCAATCTGGCGCTCTTCGTCCACATCGCCTTCATCTTCGCCGGCCTGGTGCTGCTCGGCTCGACGCTCACGCTGCCCGGCATCGCCGGCATTGTGCTGACCATCGGCATGGCGGTCGACTCCAACGTGCTGATCTATGAGCGCATCCGCGAGGAGAACCACGCGGGGCGGTCGATCCTCGCCTCGCTCGACGCGGGCTTCAACCGCGCCTTCGCAACCATCGTCGACTCCAACGTGACCATGGGCGTCGCCGCGCTGATTCTCTACTTCCTGGGCTCGGGTCCGGTGCGCGGCTTCGCCGTGTCGCTGGGGCTCGGCATTCTGACCACCATCGTCACCGCCGTGACCATGACCCGCATGATGATCGCGGTCTGGTATCACTATGCGCGCCCGACCAAGCTGCCGATCTAAGAGGCGAAAACACCGATGAAACTCCTGCGCCTCGCTCCGGAGAATACAAAATTCCCGTTCATGCGCTTCCGGCGCGTGAGCTATCCCTTCTCTGCCGTGCTATCGCTCATCGCCGTCGCGCTCTTCATCTTCAAGGGCATGAATTTCGGCATCGACTTCGCCGGCGGCACGGTCATCGAGCTGCGCGCCAAATCGGGCTTCGCCGAAGTCGCGACGCTGCGCGGCCTCGGCGAAAACCTGAAGCTCGGCGACATCGAAGTGCAGGCATTCGGCAATCAGGCCGACGCCACGCTGCGTTTCGGCCTGCAACCCGGCGGCGACAAGGCGCAGCAGGAAGCGGTCGAGAAGGTGCGCGGCGCGGTTGAGAACCAATATGACGTGCGCCGCGTCGAAGTGGTCGGTCCGCGCGTTTCGAACGAGCTGGTGCAGTCCGGCACGCTTGGCGTCGTCATTTCGATTCTCGCGGTTCTGACCTATCTCTGGTTCCGCTTCGAATGGCAGTTCGCCATCGGCGCGGTCATCGCGACGATGCACGACCTTCTGCTCACGGTCGGCTTCTTCTCGATCACGCAACTCGAATTCAACACCACCTCGATCGCCGCCATTCTCACAATCGTCGGCTATTCGCTGAACGAAACGGTCGTCGTGCTCGACCGTATCCGCGAGAATATGCGCAAGTATAAGAAGATGGCGACGGCGCAGATGGTCGATATGTCGATCAACGCCGTGCTGCCGCGCACCATCATGACCGCGACGACGGTCATGCTCGCCCTTATCGCGCTCGTCATCTTCGGCGGTCAGGTCATCCGCTCCTTCTCGCTCGCGATGATCTGGGGCATTTTTGTCGCGACCTATTCGTCAATCTTCATCTGCTCTCCCATGCTGATCTATCTTGGCCTGCGCACCGAGGACGTTGCGCGGCCGGCTGAGGAGAAACCAGAGGCCGAAGCGGCGACGGAAGACGAGTATTTTGGGTCTGCGGACTCTTATGCGGCCTCCATGTCGGACGACATCGGCGACGCGCCTGTGCCCGCTGCCCCGAAGCGCCCCGCCACCAAGGCGGCGACGAAGCCGAAGTCGGGCGCGCGACGCAACCGCCCGAAATAGGCGCTCACGCAGAAGGCGCGCATCATGACCGCCCCGCAGGGCTATGTCCCGGGCCGCTACAAAATCGACGATTATGGCGACGGCGGCTTTCGCTTCGCCGATATGTCGCACCGCGGCTCGGTCCTCGCCCTGCCGACCGGCATACGCGCCATCGCGCCTCGCGCCTGGACCGAGATCGATGCGGCCACGATCGATCTCGCGCTGTCCGAGTCGGGCGAGCTGGACCTGTTCATCGTCGGCACGGGCAAGGATCTGATGCCGCTGGCGTCGTCGCTACGCGCCAAATTGCGCGAGGCGGGGGTCGGCTGCGAAACCATGGCGACGGGCGCGGCCGTGCGCACTTACAACATGCTCATCGACGAAGGCCGCCAGGTCGGCGCGCTGCTGATCGCAGTGTGATGGAGAAGGCGCTCGGCTCGCTCCCCTGTCATTCCCGGCGCGCCAAAGGCGCGACCGGAAATTCTGAGCGACGGCGACCGCCTTCTGGATTCCCGATCGCGCTGCGCGCGTCGGGAATGACAGTCGCCAATACGCCCCCGAACGCGCCCACGTTAGGACTCTTTGGCGGCCTCAGGGCTTGTCATTCCCGGCGGGCCAAGGGCCCGACCGGGAATCCAGAGCAGCGGCGACAGCTCCTGTGCGCGCCTGAAGGCGCGCGGTCCGGGGGGCCCCTCTGGACCGCACGCCTTCAGTCGCGCCACCGGCGCGAGCGCTCATCATGAGCGCCGCCCCCGACCACTACGCCATCTGTGAAGCGGCGCTGCGCGAGCGCGACCGGGACCTCTGGCTCGCGAGCCTCTTCGCGCCGCCGGCTGCGCGCAAACATATCCACGCCGTCTACGCCTATGCGTTCGAGGCCGCGGATGTGCGCGCGAAAGTCTCGCAGCCTCTGCTCGGCGAGATGCGACTGCGCTGGTGGACCGACGCGCTCTCCAACGAAGCTTCCGAGGGAACCCGCGCCCACCCCGTCGCCGACGCGCTGATCGACACGATCGAGCGCTTCGCTCTGCCCCGTGAGGAATTCATCGCGCTCTCCGACGCCCATGTCGCCGATCTCTACGACGACCAAATGCCCGACATGGCCACCTTGGAAACCTACTGCCGGGCGACGGCCGCCGGCCCCATCCGCTGGGCGGCGCGCATTCTCGGCGCGCCGGACTCTCCGGCCTTCGACGACGCCGGCATGGCGCTCGGCATCGCCCGCGTGCTGCGGCTTCCCTCAGGCGCGCTTCTCCCGGCCGATCTGCTCGCGCGCCACGGCGCCGATATTCACGCCAATAACGCGGCCCTGCGCGCGGCCCTTTTGGAGCTACGCGACAAGGCGCAGGCCCATTATGACGCGGCCCGCCGCGCAGCGAGCGCACTGCCCAAGGGCCGAGAGGCCTTGCTGGCCGCTGCGATGGTTCCGGCCTATCTGGCGCGGGTCGCCGCCTCGGATTACGATCCGCTGCGCGGTTTGAGCGAAATCTCGCCCCTGCGGCGGCAATGGCGGATTTGGCGCGCCTCTCGCGGCGTCGGCCTTTGACAAGCGCCGCACGGCGCCGGAAGAAGAAGCATGAAACCCGACGTCTATGACGAAGATAGCCGGCGCCTGCGCGTCGGCACGCTGATTTTCCTGCGCTGGATCGCCATTCTCGGCCAGAGCATCGCCTGTCTCTTCGTTTATTTGGTTCTCAACTTCGAATTTCCCGTCGGGCTCTGCTTCGTCTTCATCGTCGCCTCCGCCACGCTCAATTTCGGATTGCGTTTCGGCACTTCCGGCACGTTCCGCCTGAGCGATCTCGAAGCCGTGGTGCTGCTCTGCTACGACCTCGTGCAGCTGAGCTTCCTGCTCTATCTCACCGGCGGCGTGACCAACCCCTTCGTCATGCTGCTGCTGGCGCCCGTGACGATCTCGGCCGTCTCGCTGCCGCGCAATCTCACGCTCTTCCTCGGCATCGTGATGCTCGCCGCGGCGACCTTCCTCTGCGTCGAATTCGAGCCTTTGCCCTGGTACGAGGACGAGCAGCTGAAATTCCCCCTGCTCTACCGCGCCAGCATTTGGTCGTCCCTCGCGCTGTCGGCGGCCTTCATTGCGCTCTACGCCGCGCGCGTGTCCGATGAAAGCCGGCTGCTCGCCACGGCGCTTGCGGCGACGGAATTGGTCCTGGAGCGCGAGCAGCATCTCTCCCAGCTCGACGGGCTCGCTGCGGCGGCTGCGCATGAACTCGGCACGCCCCTCGCGACCATCACCCTCATTACGCGCGAACTGCAGAAATCCTCGGCCAATTGCCCGGCGGAAGGCTTGAAGGACGATCTCGATCTCCTCGCGCAGGAGGCCGCGCGGTGCCGCGAGATTCTGGGCAAGCTGGCGTCGCTCGGCGCCGATCAGGGAACCATGATGAACGTGCTCTCCATCGACACGCTCATCGAGGAGGTTGTCGAGCCGCAACGCGAATTCGGCGTGAAGCTGGAAATTTCGAAGCGTAGCAACGGCTCGACCCCCTCCCCGGCGCTGGCGCGCAATCCCGGCCTTCTCTACGGTCTCGGCAATCTGGTCGAAAACGCCATCGATTTCGCCCAATCGCGCGTGCGGATCGACGCCTGGTGGTCGCGCGACCTCGTGACCATTTCCATCGAGGACGATGGCCCGGGATTTACGCCAGCCATCCTCGATCGCCTCGGCGATCCTTACCTGCGCGGCCGCCCGACCGACCGCCGCACCAAAAACGACAGCCAGTCGGGCTTGGGGCTCGGCCTCTTTATCGCCAAGACCTTGCTCGAACGCTCCGGTGCGACAGTCGAAGCCTATAATGTTTCGCCGCCCCGCACCGGCGCTATCGTCAAGGTCACCTGGCCTCGCGCGGCGCTCGAAATACCGGCTGCAAAGCTGAAGTCGACGGAGGCATAGAGCATCCACCGCGCTCTCGGATGAAAAGGGCTCTCGGCCTGGTTATTCGAGGATTGAAAATTCCCTGTCTTTTTGATTTTACGACAGCTGCGGCAGAGTCGACGTCGTAAAATCCTTGTTGTAATCTTGACAAAAATCACTCTGGGGGGCTCGGGGCATGAATCGCGAGGACATCGGCGACACGGAACACGCTGTCACGGAGCCCCAAGCCGATGCGCTCGTTCCCCCGCTGCCTGACGACCGGTCGCTGCTCGTCCTCGACGACGACAAGCCCTTCCTGCATCGTCTGGCCCGCGCCATGGAGGCGCGCGGCTTCATCGTCACCCAATGCGAGACGGTGGCCGAAGGGCTCGCGGCGCTGGGAAACAGGCCGCCGGCCTTTGCGATCGTCGACATGCGGCTCGAAGACGGCAACGGCCTGGACGTTATCGAGAAGTTGAAGGAAGCGCGGCCTGACGCGCGCGGCATCATCCTGACCGGCTACGGCAACATCGCCACGGCCGTCACCGCGGTGAAGCTCGGCGCCTTCGATTATCTCGCCAAGCCCGCGGACGCGGATGAAATTTATCACGCGCTGATGGCGACCTCGATCGAGAAACCCGATGCGCAGGAAAACCCCATGTCCGCTGATCGCGTGCGATGGGAGCATATTCAGCGCGTCTTCGAATCCTGCGACCGCAATGTCTCGGAGACGGCGCGACGCCTCAACATGCACCGCCGCACCTTGCAGCGCATACTCGCCAAGCGCGCGCCGCGCTGAGGCGTTGGACCGTGCGCCTTCAGGCGCACTCAACATGAAGCGAGCCTGAAGGTGCGCGGGTCCGATCTGTCTCAGCTCTCCAGCCGCTCGTCTCCGAAAGCGAGTGCGCAATAGCGTTCCGCCGCCAATGCGCCAAAGCGCACCAGCATCGCCTTTCGGCTCGCCGGCGCGAGACGCAAACTCGGCGCTTCGCGGGCGAGCATCGCACCATGCGCATCGGCGACGATCAGGCCGGCGTCCTGGGGAAATAAACCGACGTCGAGCGCCATGGGAATGGCGAAATAGAACCAGTCGCAATAGTTCCGGTACCGCGTCCATTTCTGATCCGCGCGCAAATCCTCGAGCGAGGACTTCACCTCGACGATGCGCAATCCCCCGTCGGGCGCCAGCGCGACGAGATCGGCCCGCGTCCCATTGGGCAAGGGCATTTCGGCCATGACGGCGAAGCCGCGGGCCCGCAGATAGACCCGCGCGCCGCGCGTCACGCGCCGGGTGGCCTCGGGCCGCCCGACCTCCGCCGATGAAAGCAGATTGGATTGCATCGTCTCTCCCGCGCGAGCGTGATAATCTCAGCCAGCGACATGCGGCGCAAGCCGCGCCCCTCCAGCCGGCCGCTCATGACGAAGATCCTCGCCGCCCTCCTCATCGCCTTTGCCTGCGCTCCCGCCTCGGCTGCCGAGCGCGTGGTTAATATCTTCAATTGGAGCGATTACATCGATCCGGGCGTGCTCGAGGATTTCACGCGCGAGACCGGCGTGAAGGTCGTCTATGACACATACGACTCCAATGAAATATTGGAGTCCCGCCTGCTTGCCGGCGCAACGGGCTACGACATAGTGGTGCCTTCCGCGACCTTTCTGCAACGGCAGATCAAAGCCGGCGTGCTGCAACCCGTCAGCCGCAAGCGCCTCGCCAATGCGGTCAACATATGGAGCGAAATCGACGGCCGGCTGTCGAGCTACGATCCGGGCAGCGCGCACGCGATCAATTACATGTGGTACACGACCGGCGTCGCCTATAATGTCGCGAAGATCAAGGAGCGCATCGGCAAGCCGATCACGAGCTGGGAACAGGTGCTGCGCCCCGAAAATTTGAAAAAGCTCGCCGACTGCGGCGTCTATGTGCTGGATAGTCCCGAAGACATACTCGCCATCACACTCAATTTCCTGAAGCTCGATCCCAACTCCAAGAGCGAAAGCGACCTCAGGCGCGCAGCCGATCATCTCGTGGGGCTACGGCGCTACATCAAGAAATTCCACTCCTCGGAATATATCAACGCGCTTGCCAATGGCGACATCTGCCTCGCCATCGGCTGGGCGGGCGACAGCCTGCAGGCGCGCAACCGCGCGCGCGAGGCGGGCTCGGATGTCGAGATCGCCTATGCGATCCCCAGCGAAGGCACGCTAATGTCCATGGACAATCTCGCCATGCCCATCGACGCGCCGCATGTCGCCGAGGCCTATCTGTTCATCGATTATCTGCTGCGGCCCGATGTGGCCGCGCGCAACACCAAGGCCACCAATTTCGCCAATGGCGTCGGCCCCTCCCGCGCCTTGATCGACAGTTCAATCGCGAATGACCCTTCGGTGTATCCGAATGACGCGACCATGCGCCGCCTCTTCACCGTCACGACCCCGAACCAGCCTCAGCAGAAGTTTATCACGAGGCTTTGGACAATGGTGAAAACCGGGCGATAGGCCCTGCCGGTATTGCGCATCGAGAAGCCGTGAATTTCAGGAAATTAGGCCGCTGTCATTCCCGACGCCCGCAAAGCGGGCGATCGGGAATCCAGAGCAAAACCAGCGCTCTTGTGGCCCGGGATTGACCTGCCCCTGAACAACTCCTCCAGCTTCGATTAGAGTCCGGCCCATTGCAGGACGGACGAGATGAAGAAGAAGCGGTTCACGGAAGAGCAGATCATCGGGATTTTGCGGGAGCAGGAAGCGGGCGCGAAGGTCGCGGATCTGGCGCGCAAACACGCGGTTTCGGAAGCGACGCTCTACAATTGGAAGGTCAAATTCGGCGGCATGGACGTTTCGGAAGCGAAGCGTCTGAAGGCGCTGGAGGAGGAGAATGCAAAGCTGAAGAAGCTGCTGGCGGATCAGATGCTGGAAGCGGCGGCGCTCCGGGAGCTTCTGGGAAAAAAATGGTAGGGCCCGCCGTCAGGCGCGAAGCCGTCGCGCATCTTCGGGCCGTGATGGGCCTGTCGGAGCGTCGGGCCTGCTGCATCGTCGCCGTCGACCGCACGACGGTCCGCTACGTCCCGAAGCGTCAGGCCGATACGGCTCTGCGCGAAAGGCTTCGAGAACTCGCCAACTCTCGCCGCCGCTTCGGCTACCGGCGGCTGTTCGTCCTGCTGCGTCAGCAAGGCGAGCGCTCCGGCAAGAACCGCATCTACCGGCTCTATCGCGAGGAAGGGCTCACGGTGCGCAAGCGCCGCTCCCGACGCCGCGCCGTTGGGACGCGGGCGCCGATCCTCGTCGAGGCGAAGCCGAATGCGCGCTGGTCTCTGGACTTCGTGCATGACCAGTTCGCCTGTGGCCGGCGCTTTCGCATCCTCAACATCGTCGACGACGTCACGCGCGAATGTCTGGCGGCGATCCCCGATACGTCGATCTCGGGCAAGCGCGTCGCCCGTGAGCTGTCCGCGCTGATCCGGCGGCGCGACAAGCCGGGCATGATCGTTTCCGACAACGGGACGGAGTTCACCTCGAACGCCATCCTGTCCTGGGCAAGCGAAGGCGGGATCAAATGGCGTTACATCGCGCCGGGCAAGCCGATGCAGAACGGCTTTTGCGAGAGCTTCAACGGGCGCATGCGCGATGAGCTTCTGAATGAAACGCTGTTTTTCGGCCTCGACCACGCACGGGCGAAGATCGGCGAATGGGTAAGCGACAATAGTCATCGACGCCCGCATTCTTCGCTCGGCTACGCGACGCCAGCGGACTATGCGGCCAATCTCACCGCAACAGGCGATCGGCTGCGCAACCCCGACCAGCTCCGCCGATCACCTGTTGCTACATCCGCGCCCTCGGGCGTATCAAATGCTCCGACTCTAATTATTGCTGGATGAGAGTTCAGGGGCAGGTCAGGATTCCTGATCGGACTATTCAGCCCGTCGGGAATGACAAAGCCCAATGCGAGCGGTTCCAGCGGAAATGCCTTCAGCTACTCACCGCCTATGAAGCCGTTGCGAATTGCTCGAGAAGCGCGTCGCGCGCCTCCGCAATACGGCGGTACTCCTCGGCGCTGCCGCCGGCGTCAGGATGCGCGGTCTTGGCCAGCCGCCGGAAGGCGGCGTTGATCTCCGATGGCGTGAGCGCGCCCTCGGTCGGCAAGTTCAGCGTCTCGCGGTGCTCTTCCTGATCCGACTCGGTGAAACGAAACTGAAACTGGAAGGCGCGGCGCTTCTCCCGCGCTTCGAGGCGCAATTCGAGCTGATCTTCTTGCCACCTCTGGCGCGACATGACGAGGCATTCGCCAAAGGCGATCCGCCCCTGCGCCTCGAGCTCGTCGAGGCTAAACGGGCCGATGACGCCGTAGGGCGGCGCAAGATAGGCGCGCCTGCCGTCCTCGCGCGCCTCGATATGGCCGATGGTCACCATATCCAAGACGCCCAGCGAGCCATTCCAGACGACCCATTGCTCTTTGTCCGTCATGCAGCGGACCTTCTCGCACAGGCCAGCGTCGCGCCCCCGCCTTATGCGTGCGAAAGGGTCTGCGAAGCCGGACAATCTGTGCGTCTATGCATGATTGGAGCCAAGGCGCGGAGAAAGGCCGGCAGGCTCCAGCGGTGAGGCTTATTGCTCGTTCAATATGCGTTTCAGAAGATCGATGACTTCCGCAAGGCTTTTGTCCTTGGAGACGAGCTCCTCGATCTTTCGGACAGCGTGCAGCACCGTCGTGTGATCGCGGCCGCCGAAGCGTCGACCGATCTCGGGCAAGGAGCGCAAGGTCAACACCTTCGACAGATACATCGCGATCTGGCGAGGGCGCACGACATTCGCCGTGCGGCGCGAGGAAAGAATGTCGGAGCGCGAAATATTGTAGTGCGACGCCACGAGCTTTTGGATGTCGTCGATCTTGACGCGCTTGGGCTCTTGCGTGCGAACCAAATCGCGGATCGCCGTTTCCGCGGTCTCGACGGTCAGCGGCGCGCCGTTGAGTGTGACATGCGCCAAAAGACGATTGACGGCGCCTTCCAGATCGCGGCCGTTGGTCACGATCGTGCGCGCGACGTAATTGATGACGTCCGGCGGCACATGGAAGCCCGGCTGCATTTCCTGGGCGGCGGCGATGCGCGCGCCCAAGATTTTTGCGCGCAAGGATTCGTCGAGCGGGCCGATGTCGACACACAGGCCGCCCTTGAAACGCGACAGAACGCGCTCATCCAGCGTTTCGAGATCGGACGGCGGACGATCGGCGGCGACGACAACCTGACGCCCTGCGTCGATCAACGCATTGAGCGTGTGGCAGAACTCCTGCTGGATCGATTTGCCTTGCAGGAACTGCACATCGTCGATGATGAGCATGTCGATGGCGCGCAACCGCTCCTTGAAGGTGTGCGCCGTCTGCGTGGTGAGCGAAGAAACGAAGCCGCTCATGAAACGTTCGGCGGTGAGATAGACCGCGCGGCGCCGATTGTCGTTCGTCGCATGGGCAAGCGCCTGCAGCAGATGCGTCTTGCCGAGACCCACCGCGGCATGCGCGTAAAGCGGATTGAACATCGGCGTATCGCCCGGCCGAGCGTCTGCGACGCGACATGCGGCGGCGTAAGCGAGCTGGTTGGAGGGACCTACGAGGAAGGTCGAAAAGGACAAGCGGCGATCCAACGGCGAACCGACAAAAGAGTCGTTCTCGCCACGCGGCGCAACGGGACGCGCTGGCCGCCGTTGCGCGGCGGGAGTCTCGATAGGTTCCGCAGCAATAACGTAAGGAGTCTGCGGCTTCTCGGCCAAATGCGGTGTATGCGCATCGGACTCGCCGGCGCCGTCGCGCAGTTTGGCCTTGCGCGCCGAGGAACGCACGTCGATCACCACGTGCTCGACACTTTCGAATTCGTTCGACACCCGCGCCTTGATGCGCGAGGCGTAATGGGATTGCACCCAGCTCTTCAAGAATTTGGTCGGCACGCTGAGATAGATGGTCTGGCCGGTCAATCGATCGAGCTCCAACCGGGTAAACCAGGAGCTGTAGACCGCATCGCCGAGCTCGGCGCGCAATCTTTGTCGTACACCTTCCCAGCGCTTTTGATCTTCCGGGGAAATCCCGTCGTTTGGCATGGCGCGATCCAGCATTCGTGACCTTTTTCGATAAAACGCGTTCCGTCGCGCCCGCAGCGCGCGGACGACGTGAATTCGCTCAGATAGATGTAGGCGGTTGCTAGAATTGTCTCTTTCGAGAACGCTCAGCACGGCGGGTCGAGTGCGACCCCTTCACTACTCGTTTCGCGTCTTGCGCGATCGCGATCGACGTTGGGGACGAAATCAATTGAACGCCGTGAGAAGAATTCACGCACAATACGCAGCACTCCAATCTCATTGGCCCGCCGCTGTCTTCTCATGACAAAACCCCCGGTTTCCAGAATCGTAAGATCCTGGATTTTTAACGCCCCCGCCTGACTGCCTTTAAACTCAGCAGCCCCGCGAACTGATCTCGTGAATGTCAAATCGAACAGGTGGGAAAGCAATCAATCGCCGGAAGCCTCGGCTTTTCGAGCAGGATCTCGACATATCGTCGCTCCCTTTGTGCGCTCAGCCTACAGCTGATGGTGGGCGATAATTGCTTTCGTTCGACAAAAATGAACCTACACGCGGCGCCTCATTGGCGCAATGACGGACATCAATGTGACGTCATCCTTTCGCCTCGCCTGTGGCGCCGTTGCAAGACTTTATGGTGCAAAGTTGGCCGTAAACTTATGATTCAGTTCTGGGAAAGAACGGAAATTGCGCCTGGGCCATTATGCGATTGGAATATGCGCGAAATCGCTGTCGCAAAGATGTCAAGTCACCTTCCGGTCAGGCATTTTCGATGACTTGGTCACAAGGGCTTGAATCACAGCCAACTTAGCTGCGCGCAACCTTTACGCGACATTTTTTGTTGGCGCGTCGCAGTGGCGCAGGGGAAATCAAGCTATAAGCAACCGGCAATAAAAAAAGCCCAGCAAAGCTGGGCTTTATTTTTTCTTCGAGCGGCTCCGAAAACAGGCGGGAGCTGCACGTTATGGGCGAGAAATCTTAGCCCTTGGCGGCGAGCGCCTTCACGCTGGCGCTCAGGCGCGACACTTTGCGCGAGGCGGTGTTCTTGTGAATGACGCCCTTCTGCGCGGCGCGCATCATCTCGGGCGCGGCGCTCTGCAGCGCGGCGGCGGCGAGCGACGCGTCGCCGGAAGCGATCGCCTCCTCGACCTTGCGCACGAAGGTGCGCATGCGGCTGCGACGGGCGCGGTTGACGGCGGTGCGGCGCTCGATCTTGCGAACGGCCTTTTTGGCCGAAGCGGTATTGGCCATGTCCTATCTGTCCTCGAAGCTGTAACAGCGACTCATGGCCGCTAGAAAACGCTGCGGCCGCGAAATCGCGGCCACGTCGTGCGCCTTATAGGCTCAGCCCCTTTTTTCGTCAATGGCGATGCGCATCCGCACGGCCCGGCCTTCGGGCCCGCATTTTCAGCGAGCCAGACCGCTCGCGGTTAGCCTCAGCGGTTCTGGAAAGCGGGTTTCCGCTTCTCGACGAAGGCCGTCATGCCTTCTTTTTGATCCTGGGTCGCAAAGAGGGAGTAAAAGAGCCGGCGCTCATAGCGCACGCCCTCGGTGAGCGTGGTTTCGAAAGCGGCGTTCACCGCCTCCTTGGCCATCATCGTCGCCGGCAGCGACATGGCGGCGATGGCCGCCCCGGCTTTCAGCGCCTCGGCGACAAGGTCGGCGGCGGGGACGATTCGGGCGACGAGACCGCAGCGCTCGGCCTCCTCCGCCCCCATCATGCGGCCGGTCAGCACAAGGTCCATGGCTTTGGCTTTGCCGATCGCGCGGGTGAGGCGCTGCGTGCCGCCCGCGCCGGGGATGACGCCGATCTTGATCTCCGGCTGGCCGAACTGCGCCGTATCGGCCGCTATTATGAAGTCGCACATCATGGCGAGCTCGCAGCCGCCGCCGAGCGCGAAACCGGCGACCGCCGCGATGATGGGCTTGCGGGCGCGCGCAACCGTGTCCCAGCGGCCGATGAAGTCGCTCAGATAAGCGTCGGCGAAGCTCTTGTCCTTCATCTCCTTGATGTCGGCGCCGGCGGCGAAGGCCTTCTCCGAGCCGGTGATCACTACGCAGCCAACGCCGTCGTCGGCCTCGAAGCCGGCCAGGGCGCAGTCGACCTCGCTGATCAGCAGCGCGTTGAGGGCGTTCAAGGCCTGCGGCCGATTGAGCCGAATGAGGCCCACGCGGCCATGCGTTTCGACTTCGATCGTCTCGTAGCTGCTCATCTGGGCCTCCTTCTAAATATCGAAGTCCGTCGCCGGCTCTCTCTGGCCGAAGCCCTGCGCGATCGCGCGGGTATAGAGATCCTCGAGCGTAATGTCGTCGAGCCGCGCCAGCGCCGCCTCTTCTGTCTCGGCGATCAGGGGCTCGAGCACGGCGATGAGCAGCGCAGGCGCCTGATCCTCTTCCTCCTCGGCGCGCAAGGCGACGCGCACGATCTCTCCGATGCAGAGCCGGCGTCGCTCGCGCGCCAGCTCATAGCCGCCCGCCGGGCCCCGCACGCTCTTCAATATGCCGGCGCGCACCAGCGCCTGCAGCAGCGTTTCGAGCCGACGCGGCGGAAGATCGTGGCGCGCGGCAAGCTCTTTCGAGGAGACCGGGCGTCCACGCGCATAGAGGGCGACGTCGAGCGCCGCCATCAAGGCGAATCGCGCCGGTCGCGGCAGCAGCCTCATTCCTCGCCGCCCCCATGCAAGCCAGTGGAGCCGAAACCGCCCGCCCCGCGCGCGGTTTCGTCGAGATCCTCGACTTCGGCCAGGATCGCGCGCATGACCGGCGCGACGACGAGCTGGGCGATCCGCATGCCGCGGGTGATCTCGAAGGGCTGCCCCCCATGATTGATGAGCAGCGCTTTCACCTCGCCGCGATAGTCGCTGTCGATTGTGCCCGGCGCATTGAGCACGGTCACGCCATATTCGACGGCAAGCCCAGAGCGCGGCCGCAGCTGCGCCTCATAGCCCGCAGGCAAGGCGATCTGGATTCCGGTCGGAATCAGATCGCGCGCGCCCGGCTCCAGCACGAGCTTCTGCCCAGCGGGCAGCGCCGCATAGAGATCGAGGCCGGCGGCGCCCTCGCTGGCGTAGGCGGGGAGCGGCAGGCCCTCGCCATTGGTGAGGCGGCGGATGGAGACTTTCATTCAGCGGCCTCTTTTTTGTTGAGAATCTCCGCGAACCGCGCAACGAGCCGCTCGGCGACCGCCCCCTTGCGCAGGCGCGGCCAGCTTTCGACGCCGATCGGCGAAACGAGATGCGCCTCGTTCTCATCGCCGCCGAAAACGCCGGAGCCTTCCGACACATCATTGGCGACGATGAGATCGCAGCCCTTGCGGGCGAGCTTCTCGCGGGCGTGAGTAATGACGTTGGTGGTCTCCGCCGCAAAGCCGACGACGAGCCGCGGCCGGTTTTGCGCGCGCGCGACGCTCGCCAGAATGTCCGGGTTTTCGACGAGCGCAAAGCTCGGCGCCTCAGCCCCCTGCTCTTTCTTGATTTTCTGCGCCGCCGCCTCGACGCGCCAATCGGCGACGGCGGCGGCGGCGACAAAGACATCGGCCGGCAGCGCCTGCTCGACAGCGGCAAGCATGTCGCGGGCGCTCTCGACGTGAATAACGTCGCAGCCAGGCGGATCGGGGAGCGTCACAGGCCCGGAGATCAGCGTCACCCGCGCGCCCGCGCTGGCGGCCGCGGCGGCGATGGCGTGGCCCTGCTTGCCCGAGGAGCGGTTGGCGATGTAGCGCACGGGGTCGATCGCCTCATGCGTCGGCCCGGAGGTGACGACGACAAGGCGGCCAGCCAGCGCGCCGGGTTCGACGGCCGGCAAGGAAAGCCGCGTGTCGCTCTCCAGCGCTTGCTCTATGGCGGCGACGATTTCCAGCGGCTCGGCCATGCGGCCCGGGCCATATTCGCCACAGGCCATCTCCCCGCTGTTGGGGCCGACGAACAGCGCGCCGTCGCCTTCGAGCGTTACGACATTGCGCCGGGTCGCGGGCGCCAGCCACATGCGCAGATTCATAGCGGGCGCGTAGAGGGCGCGCTTGTCGGTCGCAAGCAGAAGCGTCGTGGCGAGATCGTCGCAGAGGCCCTGCGCGGCGCGCGCGAGGAGATGCGCGGTCGCGGGCGCGACGACGACGAGGTCGGCGTCGCGGGAGAGCTGGATATGGCCCATCTCCTGCTCGTCCGTCGCCGAGAAGAGATCGTCGTAAACTTTTTCATTGGTCAGGCTGACGAAGGCGAGCGGCGTGACGAATTGCTTGGCCGCGGCGGTCATGACCACCCGCACCCGGGCCCCCCGCTCGCGCAGCCGACGCACGAGATCGAGTGACTTATAAGCCGCGATCCCGCCCCCAACGACGAGCAAAACCCTCTTCCCCTCAAGGCTTTGCATGATCTCTGGACGCGGCAAGGCGAATACTCCCCAATGAATGAGCGCGGAGAATACAGATTTTGGGCGCAAGGCCAAAGCGGCCATGGTCGGCGCGCGCCTTCGGCATCGCGAGGAGCGCAGCGACGACGCGATCCAGAGCCCCTAGTGAGGCTCTAGATTGCTTCGCTTCGCTCGCAATGACGGCCCGGCCTCTCACGGCTCGGCGACGCGTCCCTCCCATTGGTGTTATCTAACGGCGAATGACGCGCGCCGATTCCCTGCCCGCGCCGCGCGTGCGGCGCCTCACGCTTGCCGATTACCGCTCCTATGCGCAGGCGCGCTGCGAGATCGACGCGCGGCTCGTGGCGCTTGTCGGCGAGAACGGCGCCGGCAAGACCAATGTGCTGGAAGCCCTTTCGCTCTTTTCGCCGGGCCGGGGCCTGCGCCGCGCCGAGCTTTCCGAATGCGCCCGCCGCGACGGCTCTGGCGGCTTCGCCGTGTCGATCGAGATTGAAGCGGATGAGATGACGGCGCAGCTCGGCCACGGGCTTTCGGCCGAGGGCGAGCGGCAATTCCGCATCGACCGCACGCCGGTTTCCTCTGCCCGCGCCTTTGCGGATCATTTACGCGTCTTGTGGCTGACGCCCGCGATGGACGGGCTGTTCAACGGCCCGGCGGGTGAACGCCGGCGTTTTCTCGATCGACTGGCGCTCGGCGTCGACGCCGATCACGGCGCACGCGTCAACAAACTGGAGCGCGCGCTGCGCAACCGCAACCGGCTGCTGGAGGAAGGCATCTCAAACAAGCGCTGGCTCGACGCCGCCGAGCAGGAAATCGCCGCGCTCGGCGTCGCCGTGGCGGCGGCGCGGCGCGAGACCGTCTCGCGGCTTGCGTCGTTGATCGTCGCCAGCGAAAGCGTCTTTCCCTGGGCGGAGATCACGATAGACGGCGAAATCGAGAACATACTCGCCGAGGCGCCGGCGCTCGCTGTGGAAGAGCGCTTCCGCGAGACGCTTCGAGACACACGACGCCGCGACGCCGCCGCCGGCCGCACCCTCACCGGCCCGCAGACGAGCGATCTCGCCGTGCGCCACGGCCCCAAGAACGAAGCCGCGCGCGACTGCTCCACGGGCGAACAGAAAGCGCTGCTGATGGGCCTGACTTTGGCCCACGTCCGGCTCGTCGGAGAAATGACCGGCAAGGCGCCCCTGCTGCTTCTGGATGAGGTCGCCGCACATTTCGATCCGAAGCGGCGCGAGGCGTTGTTTAGCGAGCTAGAGGCGCTGGGCGGTCAAATCTGGATGACGGGCGCCGATCCGCTGTTGTTCGCCTCGCTCGACGGGCGGGCGGAGATGTTGTTGGTGACGCCCGGACGCATAGAAAAAGCTCTCTGACGCATGCTATCCATCACGCTGATCGAGGGAGCGCGCAATGGATTGGTATTGGTATGCAGTGATCGCCGGCGTGGCGGCGCCGTGGCTCATTCTCGGGGCCGGCCTGCGCAACGCCTTCAAGGAAGGCGGCGTCGTGACCGGCGCTTCCGTCTGGTCGGGAATGGCCGTCTTCACGACGCTCATCGCGCTTTTGATCGGCTGGATCGCGCATAGGCTGATTGGGTAAGCGGAATGAATAAGCCAGTCACGGGCGCGCAGTGGATCGAACATGAATCGCGCGCGGCGATCCTCGCGGAGCTGCATGCGCGGCCTTTCCTGCCGTTGCAGGTCCCGCGCCGCATCTACCATTTCGCCTTTGCGACCAATCGCGAGGAAGCTTTGGCGGACCGCGCCGCGCTCGAACAATTGGCGCGAAGGCATCAGCTCGAACCGCCGGCGCCAGACGCGAAATTCCATCATCTCGCGCTCGACGGCTGGCAATTGCGCTGGGAGCAGCACGCCGAATTCACGACCTATAGCTGGTCGACCAGCATAGGGGCGGAAAAGCCTTTCGATCACGCCGATCCTCTCGCGCGCGGCGAAATCGCCTTTCGCCCGCCGGGGCGGCTGATCGTCGCCGCGCATCTTTGCGTCATCGAGGGGCAAATGCCGCTCGAGGAGCTGGCCGCGCTTTTCAATTCGCAGAGCCTCTGCGTCATCGAAATCGGCAAGGCCGGCGGCGCCCAAGCGCTGACCGATTTCGCCGTCGACGCTTATGGCTTCACGCGCATGGCCATCCGCACCCTGGAGGCGCCGCCGCTCGAAGCCGGGCGTCTCGCGCAGCGCCTTCTCGAAGTCGAGACCTATCGCAGCATGGCGCTCATCGGCCTTCCGCTCGCGCGCGCCGTTTCTCCCGAGCTGACGATGATGGAGGAGGAGCTATCGGAAATCACGAATGCTTTGCGCCGCGACGAGTCGCGCAGCAATCAGCATCTGCTCAAGCGGCTTTCCGATCTTCTCGCCGCCAATGAGGCGCTTTCGACGCGCACGACTTTCCGTTTCAGCGCGAGCCGCGCCTATCATGCGCTGGTGAAAAGCCGGCTGGAATTGTTGCAAGAAGCCAAGGAAGGCCAATATCCGACCATTTCGAGCTTTCTCAACGCCCGGCTCGATCCGGCGATCGAAACCTGCAACGCCGTGCAGGCGCGCCAAACGCGCTTTTCGACCGATGTCGCCCGCACGACCAATCTGATGCGCACCGGCATCACGCTGGAGATGGAGCGACAGAACGGCGCCCTGCTCGATGACATGGTGCGTCGCACGCGCCTGCAGATGCGGCTCAACCGCATGGTGCAGGGCATCTCGGTCGCCGGCCTCGCTTATTATCTCGTAGGGTTGTTCGCCTTCATCGCCAAGGGATTGAAGGAGGCGGGCGCATTGCCGGAGGCCATCTCCGCGGATATGGCCGGGGCGATCTTCGTGCCTTTCGCGCTGCTCATTTCCTGGGCCTTCATGGCGCGCGTGCGCGTCTTGTCGATCCGCGCAGCCAAGGAAGAGCTGGGCGATTAGTTCCTTATTCCACGTCCAGAGGCGCAACGCCCTTGGGCGCGCCATTCTCGCCGAGCGTGATCTTTTCGACTCGCGCCTCGGCCTCGGCGAGCAGCTTCTCGCAGCGCTCCTGCAGCGCCTTGCCGCGCGCGTAAAGTCGCACCGATTCGTCGAGCGAGACGGAGCCCTTCTCCAGCTCTCCGACGATGCTCTCGAGCTCCTGCATCGCCTTCTCGAAAGGCATGGCGGAGACGTCTACGGCCGCTTCTTCTTTCTCGGTCTTCATGTCTTGCCTTGGTTCAATGCGCGCCTGAAGGCCCGCTCAGACTGGATGACGCCCCTCGTGCTTCGAGACGCCTGCTGCGCAGGCTCCTCAGCATGAGGAGCTTCTGCAACTTCGTCAAAAACTTAGGCCTCATCCTGAGGAGCGAGCGAAGCTCGCGTCTCGAAGGACGAGGCCGCCTCGGAGGTTTATCAACAATGCGCGCCTTCCGGCGCGCTGCCCTTCAATCATGATCGGCCGGCTCGGCATGGCCAACGATGCGCAGGATTTGAGGATACTCTTCGCGCATCCGACGCTCCAACCCATCGACCGCCTCGTGCACCGTCTCGACCGGCACGCTGGCGTCGACGGCGCAGTGATAATTCACGATGAGCCCGCCGGAAGTCTCGCGCACGCGCACATCGTGCACATTGGCGATATAGCCGACCTGCCCGCTGTGGCGATCGAGCGCCGCCGCGATCTCCCCCGCAAGTTCGTCCGGCGCGTCGCGACCGACGAGCACATGCGGCGCGAGCGGCTCGATATGCGTCTCGATTTCGACGTCCGCGCCGAATTCGTCGTGTATGGCGCTTTCGAAGTCCGTGGCGATAGCGTGGGCGCGCCCCATCGGCATCACCCCATCGAGCTCTATGTCGAGGCCGATCGACAAGCGCTCGCCGATCTGCTGGGCGATGACGTGATGCGCGGTGATATGGCGGCGCGCGGCGACGAGCATGATGCGCTCCACCACCGTCTCGTCGTCGAGCGCCCTTGCGTCGGCGGTGATGGTCACGCGCGCATGGGGGACAGCGGCGAGGATCGCCTCCGATACCGCGGCCTTGATGCGCGCCGCCTGCTCGACGCGCAGCGTGCGCGCGACGCCGATCGTCGCGTCGCCGATGATCTCCGCGCCGGCGCTGCGCAGCCGCAATTCGTCGAGCGTGATCACGCCCGGCACGTTTAGGATCGCCCGCTCGATCTGCGGCGTGAGATCGCCCGGCGCCACGTCGACCAAAGTGTCAATCGTGCGCCGGCCGAGCCGGTAGCCGGCGATGGCGATGAAGCCCGCGACGCCAAAGGAGGCGAGCGCGTCGCCCTGCGGAAAGCCGAAATGCGCCGCCGCCACGCCGATCAGCGCCAGAGCGGAGGACACGAGATCGCTCGCAAAATGCAGGGCGTCGGCGGCCAGCGCGTCGCTGCGCTCCTCCCGCGCGATCTCGGCTAATTGCCGCGAGCGCACGAAATCGATCAGGATCGACGCCGCGAGCACGCCATAGGCCGGCCAGCCAGCGTCGATCGTCACCGGCTCGCCGCCGAGGCGGCGGATCGCCTCGCCGACAACCACGAGCGCCAGGCCGAAGAGCAGGCCGGTCTCGACAAGCGCCGCGAGCGCCTCATATTTCCCATGTCCGTAATGATGTTCGGCGTCCGCCGGTTTCTCCGCCTCGCGCACCGCGAAATAGGTCAGCGCCGTCGCGCCCGTGTCGACAAAGGCGTGGCCCGCCTCCGAGAGCAGCGCGAGCGAGCCCGACCAGAGCCCGGCCGCGAGCTTGGCGACGGCGAGAAGCGCGCTTGCGGCGATGGAGGCCTTGGCGGCGGCGATTTTTCGGCTGGCGCCGCTGGCGTCGAGCGCTCTCGTCTCTGTCATGGGGGGTGTCCGCAAAGATTGATGCGCTTTGCCTAGCAAGAGCTGGCCGCGGCGGCAAACGCCGCTTGTGGATCGAAGCGCCGGAAATGGGAGAGGGCCTTCGGCCACGCACAAGCCGGCACGGGAGTGCTACGATAAGCCATTCGACAGGAGTTCAGGCATGAAGTTTCTGCATACAATGATCCGGGTGGGCGATCTCGACCGTTCGCTGCATTTTTTCTGCGACATTCTCGGCCTCGCTGAAGTGCGCCGGATGGAGAATGAGAAGGGCCGCTACACGCTCGTCTATCTTGCGGCGCCCGCCGACATCGAGGAGGCCAAGAGCACCGGCGCCCCGACGATCGAGCTTACCTATAATTGGGACGAGCACGAATATTTAGGCGGGCGCAATTTCGGCCATCTCGCTTTCGCGGTCGACGACATTTACGACGTTTGCAGCCGACTTCAGAAAGCCGGCGTGACAATCAACCGGCCGCCGCGCGACGGCCATATGGCGTTCGTGCGGACGCCGGACGAAATTTCGATCGAATTACTGCAGAAGGGGAAGCCTTTGGAACCCAAGGAGCCTTGGGCCTCGGCGCAGAATATCGGCGTCTGGTGACGCCCGAGGCGGCGCTGCCCGCATAAGGGGGGGCTGCATCCGTTTTCGCAACTGCAGCGACGATTTTTTCGACTCCCCATGAAACTATGGCCAGAGTGGCGCGTTGGGACAATACGGAGGCGCGGCATGGGCGCGCAGCGCTTCCTCCACACAAAAATTGCAACCGCTCGTCGTAGGCCGGTCACAGGCCTGAGATAGGAGTGGAAACGCGGAAGATGGGCCGCGGACGGGTCGCGCAAGGCGCGCTGCCCCCCGCAGCCTGGACGATGCGCCCGGGTCCGTTTGGGATCCGCGATTTTCAGCGCAAGCGGTTCAGCGACGGTTCAGCCGTGGCCGCTCAGTTTTCAGGGGGACGCGCCGCGCCCGAGGGGTGGGCGGGGCGCAGAAAGCGAAGAGGACGGGCTGAAAAAAGAAGCTAAAGCGGAGGACGATATGCTGGTTACGGATCTGATCCATTCCTGCTCGAATGAGATGGTCGCCCAGGCGGCCCTCAAATGCATCGGCGGCCGCTTCGCCGAGCGCGTGCGCGTCGCGGCGCAAGAGAAGGGAATGAGCGTCGGCAGATTCGTATCGATCATTGTCCGTGACTTCGCCCGTCGGGCGGACGACGGCGTCCGCGAGGCGCTGCGCGAACGGATCACGGGCGACGACCAGCCGCTGCTCAAGGGCCTGCGCGCGGTGCTCGAACCGGCGCTCGAGGAGGGAGCCCTCTTCACCGACGAAGGCCTCGGCCGGCCCTTCGCGGTCAATCTGAGCTGCGCCGGCGCGCATCAGTATCAATAACGGCCCGAAGGGCTTACGCATCGAAGCGACATCGCGCCACGGTGTCGCTTTTTCTTTATCCGAGCTTGCGCGACGTCATCATGGCCCATTTTCTCGATCAGGCTCAGATCGCCGTCATCCTCTCGACCTATGGCTATTGGGCGATCTTCTTTGTGGTTGCGCTGGAGAGCTCCGGCCTGCCATTGCCAGGCGAGACCATGCTGGTCGGCGCCGCGATCTATGCGCGGCTTTCAGGTGCGCTCTCCATCGATTGGATTGTCGCGGCGGCCGCCGCCGGCGCCATCATGGGCGACAACGTCGGCTATTGGATCGGCCGCGAATTCGGCTACCGCTTCCTGGAGCGCCATGGCTGGCGCGTGGGGCTCGGGCCGGAAAAGCTGCGGCTCGGGCAATATCTCTTCTATAAATGGGGCGGCGCCATCGTCTTCTTCGGCCGCTTCATCGCGCTGCTGCGCATTCTCGCGGCGCTGCTCGCGGGCGCCAACCGCCTGCCGGCCGGCAAGTTTTTCCTCTTCAACGCGGCCGGGGGCATCGTTTGGGCGCTTGTCTTCGGCCTCGGCGCCTATTGGCTGACGGCCGGCTTCGAGAGGATCGAGGGGCGGCTCGCTACGCTCGGCGTGGTCTGCGGGCTGATCGGGCTCTTCCTGCTCTGGCGGTACTATAAGGTCAATGAGGCGCGGCTGTTGCGCGACGCCGACGATGTCCTCTCGCAACGCAAGCAGTAGTCAGGAAAAACGCAGTCCCCTTTTCGCCATAGCGAGGGCGCGGCTGAGATCGCGGGCAAGCTCCGCCTTCTGATCCGGCCCGAGGAACGAGCCGACCTCGACCGTCTCGCCGCGAAAAACGAGAGCAACGCTCTGCGTGCCGAATTCCTCGTGGACCTTCTGCTCCAGGCGGACCCAGGCAGGATTGAAGCGCCATTCCCGCCGCCAGCCGCCGGCGCCAACCTTGGCGAAGACGAGTTCGAGCGGTGTGACGTCAAGAGTCTCGTAGGCGCGCGCATCCCGGAAGCTGAGGCGGAAGGCGATGAAAAGCGCCAGCGCATCGAGCCCCATGAAGCCCGCGACGGGCCAGGCCCCCATGAAGAGAAACGGCAGCGCGAACAGTCCCTGCGCTACGCAATAGGCGACGATGAAGAGATAGAAGGCGCGTGGCGTCATCGATCGATGCGGCGAGAGGCGCTTGGAATAAATCGGTTCGTCAAAGGGCTCAGCCATGGGCTCTACAGCGCTTCCGTCCCTGCGAACCAATAGATATAACGCTGTCATGGCGGGAAGAAACAGCGAAAACGCACAGACCAGGAAGCGCCCTGCCCACCGCCGCCTGCCCGCGGCGGAGGCGGCGCGGATCGAGGCTATTTTCGCGCGCCTCGCCGAAGCCAATCCCGAGCCCAAGGGCGAGCTTCTCTATACGAACCCCTTTACCCTGCTGGTCGCCGTGGTGCTCTCCGCGCAGGCGACCGACGCCGGCGTGAACAAAGCAACGCCGGCGCTTTTCGCCATCGCCGATACGCCTGAGAAAATGGTCGCGCTCGGCGAGGACCGCGTGCGCGAGGCGATCAAGACCATCGGCCTATTTCGCACCAAGGCCAAGAACGTCATCGCGCTCTCGCAATTGCTGATCGAACGCCATGGGGGCGAGGTGCCGCAGGACCGCGATGCGCTGACGGCCCTACCCGGCGTCGGCCGCAAGACCGCCAATGTCGTGCTCAACATCGCCTTCCACCAGCCAACCATCGCCGTCGACACGCATATCTTCCGCATTTCCAACCGCCTGCCCCTAGCCAAGGGCGCGACGCCGGAGGCGGTGGAGAAAGGGCTCGAGGCCGTCGTGCCGGAGAAATATCTCCTGCACGCGCATCACTGGCTGATCCTGCACGGGCGCTATGTGTGCAAGGCGCGCAAGCCGGAATGTGCGCGCTGCATTTTGTATGATTTGTGCAAGTTCAAGGAGAAGACGGCGTGACGTAACCGCACCTGAGCGAAGCGCTACTCCCCGCGGGGAACCGACGTCGCTCGAACTGTTCGCCAACGCGCCACAAGGCGTTCGCGCAGCACTCTCATGAAGCCCGGCGGCAGCATCCCATAAACAACGCTCGCGGGATCGCCGCGGACGGCCGGGCGAAGATCGGGGCCCGGCCAGACGAAATCATTAGCTTCGGTCAGCCCAACCCAGGAACGGGCAGTGTCGAGCCCGAGGCGTTGCTTCGTTGCGGGAGGAATCTCCAACCCATCCTCGGGATTTATCGGCGCGGTATGGGTGACCGGCAGGACGCGGACAAGCGGCGCCTCTCCCTCGCGCAGAAGAACGAGAACGATCGCGCAGGGCCGGTCCTTGACGCCTTCTTCCCTGCCCTCGCGAGCTTCGCGCGCCCAAAGATAGGAGTATCGAATCAACAATCCCGGCTGCGGAGCCGGCCAACTCACGGCCGCCAGTCTTTCAATTCCTCATCGAGGCTCTCATGGCCCGGCGGGACTTCCGCCTTGGCGATAGCGGCTATTTCTTCTTCCGTAAAATCCGCCAGTTCCATAACGCGCCGGTCGCAGCGCTTGAGGCGCGAATATTCCTCGGCCGAAATGACCACCAGCCGGTCACGACCGTTCCGCGTAATGGTGACCGGCTCGGAGAGGGCGCGATCGGACAATGCGCTGTAATTCTCGATAAATTCAGCGGCAGAGACCTTCATGGGTCTTTCACTCGCTTTGTGGCGTCGCCTTTATTATGGGGGCGCGCCCATCCGGTCGCAAGGCATTGGCTTTGGGGCTACCCCGCCCCTTCCAGCAACCGCATCGCCGCCGCGCGCGCTTCGTCGGTGATGGCCGCGCCGGACAGCATCCGCGCGATCTCCTCCCGCCGCTCGGCCTCCGCCAGCACGGCGACGCTCGTCGCCACGCGCTTCTCCTTGCCCTTGCTCGACGCGCCCTTGCTGATGCGCAAATGCCGGCTGGCGCGGGCGGCGACCTGGGGCGCATGCGTCACCGCCAACACCTGAGCCTTGCCCGCAAGCCGCGCGAGGCGCTGGCCGATCGAGTCGGCCACCGCGCCGCCGACCCCCGTGTCGATTTCGTCGAAGACCAGCGTCGGAGCCGACCCACGGTCGGCGAGCACGACCTTCAAGGCCAACATGAAGCGCGCAAGCTCGCCGCCCGACGCCACCTTGGTCAGCGGCCCGGGACGCGAGCCCGGATTGGTCTGCACCCAGAATTCGACGCGGTCGATCCCCTCCGGTCCGCCGTTCTCGGGCTCGCTCGTCACCTGCGTCGAGAAATGCGCGCCTTCGAGCTTCAAGGGCTTCAACTCGGCGTCGACCAGCGCGTCGAGCTTCTTCGCCGCCTTCTGGCGGGCGGCGGAGAGCGCTTGCGCCGCCGCGTCATAGGCGGATTTCGCGGCGGCGAGTTCCTGAGCGAGCTTTGTCAGCCGCGCTTCCGAGGCGTCGAGCGCCGCAATGTCTCCGGCGAATCTCTCCGCGAGCTTCGGCAGCTCCGGAATGCCCACCTGATATTTGCGCGCCGCCCCGCGCAGCGCGAACAGCCGCTCCTCGACGCGCTCCAACTCCGCCGGATCGAAGCGCGTTTCCGCCAGCGCCTGCTCCAGCGCCTGCTCGGCGAGCGACAAGGCGTCGACCGCCTGCGCCATCGCCTTGGCCGGCGGCTCCAATATTTGCGGGGCCTGCGTCAGCCGGCGTTCCAGCCGGCGCGCGGCATGGCCGATCTCCACGGCCGGCGCCCGGTCGTCTGCGAAAACAGCGAGCGCGTCGCGAATGTCAGTGGCGACCTTCTCGGCGCGCTGCATGAACAGCCGGCGCTCGGCGAGCGCCTCCTCCTCGCCCGGCTCGGGCGCGAGCTTGGTCAGCTCCTCATGGGCGTGGCGCAGATAATCGGCGTCGGCGCGGGCCTTGGCGATGCGCGCCTCCTCATCGGCCAGAGCGCGCCGCGCCGCCTGCCAGGCGCTGTGCCTGCCGCGCACCTCATTGGCCTGATTGAGCAAACCGCCATGGGCGTCGACCAGCGCGCGGTGGGCGCTCGGATCGACGAGCGCGCGATCGTCGTGCTGGCAATGGATTTCCACCAGCTCGCGGCCGATGGCGCGTAGCGCCTGCGCCGTCGCTGGCTGATCGTTGACGAAGGCGCGCGTGCGCCCGTCCGCCGCCTGCACGCGGCGCAGCACCATTTCATCTTCGCTGGCGAGGCCGAATTCGCGCGCGGCGAGATGGGCGGGATGGTCCGGGACGAGATCGAAGACGGCCGTCACCTGGCCTTGCTCGCTACCCGCGCGCACGAGCGAAGCGTCGCCGCGCCCGCCGAGCGCTAGCACGAAGGCGTCGAGCAGTATGGACTTGCCCGCGCCCGTCTCACCGGTAAGCGTCGTCAGCCCCTGCGCGAAATCGAGATCGAGCGCGTCGATGAGCACGATGTCGCGAATCGAGAGGCGGGTGAGCATGACGCTGACTTTATCGCTCCAGTGCGCGAACCGCATGCAACAGGCCTGCCGCCCGGTGGCGGAAGGGCGCGATTCGCCGACGCGCGAAGGTTGGCACGCCCGGCGACGAAATCAATCCGGGACCGCGAGCCTTCGGGCTCGCCCAGTCTGTCGACAAACCTCCGAGGCGGCCTCGTCCTTCGAGACGCGAGCGTCGCTCGCTCCTCAGGATGAGGCCTAAGTGTTTGGGGCAGAAGCAGAAGCTCCTCACGCTGAGGAGCCTGCGCAGCAGGCGTCTCGAAGCACGAGGGGCGTCATCGCCACTTTGTCAGCAGTCTGAGCGAGCCCGAAGGCTCGCGGTCCACCTTGGTTAGATCGCGTGGAGAGTCTTGCCGACCTTGGAGAGCCAGGAGTCGCTATATTCATGCGGCTCCAGACCGCCGGTTTTCAACAAGGCGTGCGCGTCCTTGTACCATTGCGAATCCGGGTAGTTATGGCCGAGGATCGCCGCCGCCGTCTGCGCCTCATTGGTGACGCCCATGGCGAGATAGGCTTCCGTCAGGCGGTAAAGCGCTTCCTCAGTGTGGCGGGTCGTCTGATATTTGCCGAGCACGTCGTGGAAACGATTGATTGCCGCCGGGTAGTTCTTACGCGTCAGATAGAAGCGGCCGACCTGCATTTCCTTGGCGGCAAGCTGGTCGCGGGCCACGCCGATTTTATACTTGGCGTCGGCGACATATTCGGACTTGGGGTATTTCTGCACCAGCTCGGAGAAGATCTGCAGCGCCTTTTCAGCCGACGTCTGATCGCGCATCACGTCCGGCACTTGATTGTAGTAGCTCATGCCCGCGAGATAAAAGACATAGGGCGTGTCGGGCGAATTCGGGTAAAGGCCGATATAACGCTGCGCCGCCTGCACGGCTTCGTCATAGGCCGGCTTCTCGAATTGCGTGAAGACAGTCATCAGCAGCGCCTTGCGCGACCATTCGGACGAAGGATAGTTTTTTTCCACCTCGCCGAATTTCTTCGCCGCCTTCTCGTAGTCCTTGGCCTTCAGCTTGGCGAGGCCCTGGTTATACAGATCGTCCGCCGGTATGTCCGGGGTGATTTCCGTCTTATATTTCTCGCCGCCGCCCAAAAGGCCAAAGCCGCTCGTGATCGTATCCATGATGTCCGCACGCGCCGGCGCGACGGAGAGCGCCAGGGCCGCCAATGCGGCGAGCATGGCGGAAGAGCGGAAAGAAGCAGCGAAAACCGACATATGAAGCGCCCCTTGCGGCAAAGAGCGACGAACCGCGCCGCGCTCTGAAAGCCTATTAGCCTAAACCGCCATAACCCGCCACTCGCGGCCCCGCTCTAGAGCGCATTCCGCAAAAGTTGGAAGACTTTCGCGATAAGAATGCGCTCCAAGCACTTTATTGGCGCGCGTCGTCGCGGCGCTGGCGGCGCGCGGCGACGGATTGTGGGATATTAGGAAGGACTTTGTTCTGGCGAGATTATGGCGAAGGACGAAGGATCGGCCGCTCCGCCACAGAATAGCGCTCGACGAATTCCAGCGCGCCGTCGCGCATCGCCGTTTGCACGAGCGCCACATTGAGGGCGTGCCCACCTCTGAACGAGCGGAACGCCCCCACGATCGGCGCGCCGGCGAGCGCGAGGTCGCCGACGACGTCGAGCATCTTGTGGCGGACGAATTCGTCGACGTAGCGCAGCCCCTCGGAGTTGAGCACGGTCTCGCCGTCGAGCACGACAGTATTCTCGAGCGAGGCGCCGAGCGCCAGACCATGGCGCCACAGACGTTCGGCGTCGCGCAGGAAGCCAAAACTGCGGGCGCCCGCAAGCTCGCGGCGGAACACGCCGGGCGTGAGGTCCAACATGCGGCGTTGCCGACCGATGCGGCCCTCGAAGGCAATTTCGACGTCTAGGCTCAGTCCTTTGCGGGCCGGCGTCAGCTCTGCCCAGCCGGCGCCGTCAGAGACGCGCACGGGCGCGGTGACGTGCAAGAAACGGCGCGGCGCGGCCAGCTCGACAATCCCCGCCTCATCGAGCGCAGCGACAAAGGCTCTAGCGGAGCCGTCCATGGCGGGTATTTCTTCGCCCTCGATCTCGACAAGGGCGTTGTCGACGCCAAGGCCGGCAAGCGCCGCCAGCAGATGTTCGACGGTCGAGACGCTCGCGCCCTCGCCCGAAAGCCTTGTGCGCAATTGTGTGGCGTCGACGCTGCGCCAGTCGGCGAGGATATCGGCGCCCTCGACGCTGAGGACGATTCCGGAATCAGCTGCGGAAGGCGAGAGCGTGAGCCGCGCTGGCGTGTCGCTGTGGACGCCGCGGCCGCTGAGCGTGACGGAACGCGCAAGCGATGTCTGGGCGCGAGACTTCGGGCGAATGAGGGGATCCTCCCGGCGAAGGCTGGAACAGGCCCAAGTTAGAGCCACTTACTGGATAATTCTTATCCCAGGGGCGTGGCAAGGCTCCAGTAACGGTTTCCTACCGTTTGTTACAAGCCACGCGCAAAAAACAAAGGCCCGCGCTGGCGGGCCTTTGCGAAGCTGCACTGCAGCTCAGTGGTTCGATTGCCGGCGCAGGAAAGCCGGGATTTCGAGGTGGTCTTCCTCCACCGGGCGCGCTGCGGGGGCGCGGCGGCCATGCGCGTCGAGCCCGGCGTGACCCGGCGCCTGCGGAGCGGGCGCCGCCGGGCGCTTGCCATATTCGGCATGCGCAGGCGAAGGCTGCGGGGCGCGCGGCGGCATGGGCGCCTGAGGATAAGGCGCGGCGGGAGCGTCCTGCATCGCGTCTTCCTGCCGGCTCGCGCCGAAGGAAGCGAGGCGCTCGAAGATCGATTTCCGGCGCGGATCCTGCGACGCCTCAGCGTGGTGCTGACGGATCTGGTCTTGCACCGGCTTCGGGAAATCCTCGATCGACGGCATGCGCGGGGTGCGCGGCATCTCCGGCGCCGGCGGCACATAGGGGGCCGGAGCAGGCTCCATCGCCATGCGCGACGCAGGCTCGGGCATGGGCTCGACATAGGCCGGACGGGCGGCGACCTGCTCCAGATAGACGCCATTGGTCGTCATATGCGCGGGCGCAGCCGGGGCCGGCTCGGCGTAATAGGCAGGGGCCGGCGCCGCTTCGCGCATCTCGGGCTGATAGGCGGGCGCAGCACGCTCCGACATCGCATAGATCTGCGCGGAGGGGGCGGCCTCGGCGACGGGCGCCGACGCCGACTGCGGCTTGGAATGCAGCTGCTGACGCAGCCGCTCGGCGGCCTCGGCCATGCGGCTCTGGCTCGTCGGATCCTCGGCCGTGATCGCGGCAAGATCGATTCCGGTCGCAACGACGGACACGCGGATGACGCCTTCGAGCGAGGAATCGAAAGTGGCGCCGAGGATGATGTTGGCGTCCTCGTCGACCTCCTGACGAATGCGGCTCGCCGCCTCGTCGACTTCATAAAGCGTGAGATCGTCGCCGCCGGTGATGGAGATCAGCAGGCCGCGCGCGCCCTTCATCGACACTTCGTCGAGCAGCGGATTGGCGATCGCCGCTTCCGCCGCAAGATTGGCGCGGCGCTCGCCGGTCGCCTCGCCCGTGCCCATCATCGCCTTGCCCATGCCGCGCATGATCGAGCGGACGTCGGCGAAGTCGAGATTGATGAGGCCTTCCTTGACCATGAGATCGGTGACCGAAGCCACGCCCGAATAGAGCACCTGATCCGCCATGGCGAAGGCGTCGGCGAAGGTCGTCTTCTCCGTCGCGATGCGAAAGAGGTTCTGGTTCGGGATGACGATCAGCGTGTCGACGCATTTCTGCAGCTCGGTAATGCCGGCGTCTGCGATGCGCAGGCGGCGCTGACCCTCGAAATGGAACGGCTTGGTCACGACGCCGACAGTGAGGATGCCCATCTCGCGCGCGATCTGCGCGATGACCGGCGCGGCGCCCGTGCCGGTGCCGCCGCCCATGCCGGCGGTGACGAAGCACATATGCGCGCCCTGCAGATGCTCGCGAATCTCCTCGCGGGCTTCCTCAGCGGCGGCGCGGCCGACTTCCGGCTGGGCGCCGGCGCCGAGACCTTCCGTCACCTGCAGGCCCATCTGAATCACGCGCTCGGCCGAAGAAGAGGCGAGAGCCTGAGCGTCGGTGTTGGCGACCAGAAAATCGACGCCCGACAGGCCAGACGTGATCATGTTGTTGACGGCGTTGCAGCCGCCTCCACCCACGCCGCAGACCATGATTCGGGGCTTGAGTTCCCTCAGTTCGGGCGCTTTGAGATTGATCGTCATTTGCCAGGCCTCTCGGAATTAACACAGCTCATCGGCGTCGGTTGTCCTTTCCTTGGACGCCCCGTCGCCGAACGCGTCGTCCTCGGTATCTTTACGCAGGGGCCCGTCTCGACAGGCCGAATCGCTTCGGTAGAGAGAATCACTTGCTCCGATTCTAGAAGCTTTCCTTTAACCATCTACCCACTCGCGACATGTAACCATCCGTACCCGTCGCAAACCTTTCGCCGCGATGCGGCTCGAAATATTCGCGCCCCGCGACCTGCGGGTAGACGAGCAATCCCGCCGCCGCCGCGAAGGCGGGGCTGCGCGCCGGATCGGGAAGCCCATCGACTCCGATCGGGCGGCCGATGCGCACCTGACCGCCGAGGATCGACCGCGCGCACTCGGCCGCGCCGGTCAGCTGGCAGGCGCCGCCGGTGAGAACGATGCGGCGGTTGGGGCCGGACGGATAACCGGCGCGCGCGAGCCGGTCGCGCAGGAATTCGAACGTCTCCTCGATGCGCGGACGAATGATCCGCACGAGATGCGACTTCGGCGCATGGGCCTTGTGACGGCCGCTCTCGCCGACATGGTCGAAGGACACCGTCTCGCGCTCGTCGGAGGAAGACGAGATCGCCGAGCCGTGGAAAGTCTTCAGGCGCTCGGCGTCGGCAAGCCGCGCGTCGAGGCCGCGGGCAATGTCCATGGTGACGTGATTGCCGCCGAGCGTGACTGCATCGAGATGGGTCAACTTTCCGCGCGCGAAGACCGCGAGCGAGGTCGAGCCCGCGCCCATGTCGATGAGGATGACGCCCATCTCGGCCTCGTCCGGCTCGAGCGCCGACAGGCCGGCGGCGTAAGGCGCAGCGGCCATGCCTTCCACGCCGAGATGACCGCGCTCGGCCGCGAGGACGAGATTGCGAACCGCCGCCTGATCGCAGCTTGCGACATGGAGATCGACGCCGAGCTCGTCGCCGATCATATCCTTCGGCTCGCGAATGTCCGGCACGCCGTCGAGCGAGAAGCCGGTCGGGATCGAATGCACGGCGACGCGGCCGCGATGCAGATGATGCGCGGCCGAGGCTTCGAGCACGCGATGAATGTCGCTTTCCGCGACCTCACGCCCGCCGATCGCGCGCTTCGCGGCAAAATGTTCCGACGCGAGCCGGCCGCCGGACGCAGTGACGATCACATGATCGATCTGCGTTCCGGCCATGCGCTCGGCGGCGTCCACCGTCTGCCGGATGGCGCGCTCGGCCGCGTCCATGTCGATCACGAGGCCGTGCTTCACGCCGAGCGAGCGCTGATGGCCGATGCCGATGACGCGGACGCGATGCGTCCGCCAATCGCGCGGCGCGACGTCGCCGGCCGGCGTCAGGCGCGCGATCAGGCAAGCGATCTTCGACGTGCCGATGTCGAGGACGCCGAAGGTTGCCGGACGACGCGGCGAGAGCGGCTTGAGACGGGGGGGAACAAGCTGGGACTTCATGACTCTACCCACCAGCCTTCTTGGTTTTATGGGGCAACGCCGCCTCTCGCGCCGCGGCGGCTTCCTCCGTCAGGCGCACAGTAACGCGGTCGGCCGCGCGCAAATCGATCGCCATCACGTCCTTGTCGAGAATGCGCGCCTCGCGCTGCAAGCGAATGAGGGCGCCAATGGCGCGGCCGGGATCCGCTTCCGGCAGCTTGACGATCACGCCATTGGTCATCTCGATGTCCCAGCGGCGGTTGGCGACGAGAACGCCGGCCTTCACGCGCTGCGCGAGATCGCCCATCCCCTCTCTGATCGCCAGAAATTCCGGCAGTCGCTTCTGCGCGCCTTCGCCGACCACGAAGGGCAAGCCGAGGTAACGCTCGTCGCGGAGTTCGTCGATCGCCACGCCGTCATCGGAAACAACCAAGATGCGGCCGTCGCGCTGCCAAAGCGCTTGCGGCCGCCGCTCCTCGATCGCGACGACGAGACGGTTGGGATAAAGCTTCATCACCCGCGCGGTCTTCACGAGCGGAATGGCGAGCAAGCGCTCGCGGACGGCGCCGGCGTCGAGAAAGAGCAGCGACTGGCGCGGCGTGACGCCGGCGGCGCCCAACAGCTCATTTTCGGTCAGCCGCGACTGGCCGGTGATGGTGACCGCGGAAATATCGAAACCGAAAGCGCGGGCGGCGATATCCCAAGGCTGGCCTTCGCGCCGGATCAGCGCGTCATAGCCGCCGTTCTGCAAGGCGCCGGCGAGGCCGACGCCGCCAAAGAGAAGAAGCACGGCGACCAGGCCGACGCCCGGGCGCGCAAGAAAAGCGTAGCGCTGCAGCGCAGGCGGCTCATCATCGCTGCGATGCGGCGGCTGGGGTGGAAGAGTGGCGCTGGCGTAGGAGGCGCCCGCGACGGCCGCCTCGGGCTGGGCGAGCGAAAAATGTACAGGCGGGAGGGAAGTCGCGAGCGACTCCCTCAACGATCGCAGGATGCGTCCTCCACCATCCATTTCACAAGCTCGCCGAACGATAAACCTGCATAAGCCGCCATATCTGGCACGAGCGAGGTCTCCGTCATTCCCGGCTGCGTATTCACTTCCAACACGACAAGCTCGCTCGTTCCATCGGGGCGATCGTCGTATCTGAAGTCCGCGCGGCTGACGCCGCGGCAACCGAGAGCCCGATGAGCCTCGATGGCTAAATGTTGAACCTCTTGGTAAATATTTTGTTTAAGATTCGCGGGAATAACGTGTTTTGAACCGCCTTTCGCGTATTTCGCGTGATAGTCGTACCAGCCGCCGTCGGCGGCGAGAATCTCGATCACGTCGAGAGCGCGGTCGCCCATCACGGCGCAGGTAAGTTCCCGCCCCGCCACGAATTGTTCGGCGAGCATCAGATCGCCATGCGCCCAATCTTCCCGCATCAGCTCCTGTGGCGGATGGGCCTGGTCCTCCCGGACGATGAAGACGCCGAAGGAGGAGCCCTCCGAGACCGGCTTCAGCACATAGGGCGGCGGCAGCACATGCGCCTGCGCGGCCTCCAGACGATGCACGACGCGGCCTTTGGGCACAGGAACGCGGGCGGCCGCCATCACGACCTTGGCCACATCCTTCTTCATGGCGAGCGAGGAAGCGAGCACGCCCGAATGCGTATAGGGGATGCGCAACAGCTCGAGCACGCCCTGGATACAGCCGTCCTCGCCGAATTTTCCATGCAGGGCGTTGAAGGCCACATCGGGCTTGAGCGACGCCAGCACGCTCGCGACGTCATGGCCGACGTCGACCGGCGTCACGCGGTAGCCCTGCTCCTCCAGCGCTTTGGCGCAGGCCGCACCTGAGCGCAAAGAGACTTCGCGTTCGGCGGAGAGTCCGCCCATCAGCACGGCGACGTGTTTGGTCATATCGATCTCTTGATTGGCGCCAAGACGAGGCGGAAGAGAACTCTTCGCCTCTGGCGCGCGTTGATCGGGCCGCGCCCGAATCCCTTACCCGGCCGAAGCTATGCCGCCCTCGGAGACGGCGCAACGGCGTCCCGCACCTTCCGGGTCCAGATTTCGATTTCCTCGGATTGGCCGGTTTTTTCATAGCCGTCGAGGACAGTGGCGCACTCCGGCTGCTTGATCGCCCACTCACGCGTCTCTTTATCCTCGACGATGATGACGTCGGGCTTGCCGAGACGAACATCCTCGGCAAATCCGGCGAGATCGCGACGGCGATAGTCTTGCAGCAGCGCGCGCCGCTCCGGATCGACGGCGCCGTTTGAGAGATAGGCGGCGAAGCTCGCGACCCAGAGCGCATTGGGGCGGCCGACCCAGACGCCGCCAAGCTGGCGCGTGACGGGATGGCCGAAGTCGAGCTGGCGCGCCATGGCGATCATGCGCGGATGCGGCGGCGCAGCGCGTGCGATCGCCGCGCGCAGGCCGGGGTGCTCCTCGGCGTTTACCCAAAGCATGTTGGCGCCGAACTCGAAGGGAGCGGCGATCAGCAGTGGCAGAAAGACGAATTTGAAGAGCCGACCTTCCCGCGCGGCCTTGGCGCGCGGATCGTCGCCGAGCGCGAACAGGCTCCAGGCGAGAAGCGCCAGCACGACGCCCGGATAGGCGTGATTCATCCAACCCTTCCCCTGCAAGAGAAAGCTTGCGAGAAAGGCGGCCGAGGCGAAGGCGCAAACCCGCACGGCGACGGGCGTCGCGCCACGCGCCGAGGCGAGGAAAAGCCCGACGAGAAGCGCGACGTTGACAGGCGCAAGCGAGTGGAACGCGAGATTGACCGCCGTTTCGCGCGACGGCTGATAAACATCCGCGATCACGGGCAGCGCATAATGCGCATAGCCGGGGAAAAACACGAGGGTCGCGACGCCATAGGCGACGCAGACGCCAACGGCGCTCGCCATTTCCGCCGTCAGCAGCAGACGCGGCGAGCGTTCGCGGTATGCGATAGCGAGCGCCGGCGCGATGATCGCGAGCGCGAAAAAGGGCTTGAAGCAGACTGCGAGCCCGGCGCCGAGGCCGGCGAGGATGCCCAACGATCGGGCGACACGCCCGCCTTCGGCTGACGCCGCCAATGTCGCAAGCAGAGGCGCGAGCGCCAGAAGCGCAAGGTGCTCGCGCTCTGCAAACGTCAAAGCAGGCGCGACGAGCAGCAGGAAAACCGCTGCGTTGCCGATCAGCCCCCATTCCTTGCGCGCGCGCGGCGCGGCGGACCGTAGGATCACAGCGCTGAGCGCGATCGACAGGAATGCCGAAAAGAACACGAGCCCTGCAACGACCGGCTCGGCCGCAAGACCCAAGGCGCGGGCCAGTTTGATCGCCGGCGCCAGAACGAGAAAGGACGCAGGCGGGTTCGGGTCGGTTATATCGACATAAGGAACCGCGCCGTCGAGATATCGCTCGGCAAAAGTGATGAACCAGGATACGTCGCAATCGAGGTGGCCTGCGAGCTGCTGGCCGATCGCAATCAAGACCAAGGCAAGCGTCGTCCAGAGACTCGCAAGGACCGCCTCGAGCTTCGAGGCCTCATCGGCGCGCGGCGCGTCCGCTTTCATTTAAGCGACGCCAATCCTTTTGATTTCCCAGTGCAGCTCGACCCCGCTCGTTTCGAGCACGCGGGCGCGAACCGTCTCACCGAGATTTTCGATGTCGGCGGCGGTGGCGGCGCCTCGATTGATGAGGAAATTACAATGCATCTCGCTCACCTGTGCGTCGCCGACGATAAGGCCGCGGCAGCCGGCGGCGTCGATCAACTGCCAGGCTTTGTGGCCTTCGGGATTCTTGAAGGTGGAGCCGCCGGTCTTTTCCTTGATCGGCTGTGAGGCCTCGCGCGCCTGCGTGATGCGATCCATCTCGGCAAGGATCACCGCGCTGTCGCCGGGGCGTCCCTGGAACAACGCCTGCGTGAAAATAACGTCTGCAGGCGCCGAGCAGTGGCGGTAGCTGTAGCCCATGTCGGCGTTGGAGAAGATGCGCATGTTGCCCGCGCGATCGACGCCGCGCGCTTCGATGAGCGTATCTTTCGTCTCGCCGCCATGCGCGCCGGCGTTCATGCGCAGCGCGCCGCCGATGGCGCCGGGAATGCCGCGATAGAAGGCCAGACCATCAATGCCCGCATCGACTGCGGCGCGAGCGGCTTTCACATCCGGCACGGCGGCGCCGACGCGCAGGCGAGCGTTTTCTTCAACCGCGATCTCGCCGAAGCCCTTGGCCGAGAGCCGGATCACCACCCCCGCGACGCCGCCGTCGCGCACGATGAGATTTGAGCCGAGGCCAATGACGGTGACGGGGATGTCGCTCGGTAGATGCGAGAGGAAATAGGCGAGGTCTGCTGCGTCCGCCGGCATGAAGAGAAGCTGCGCCGGCCCGCCGACGCGAAACCATGTGTAAGGCGCGAGCGCCTCATTGGCGGAGAGCTTGCCGCGCAACTCGGGCATGAGGGGCGCGATGTCGGGGGTGAGGTCGGGGAAGGTCATAGGCCCCCTCCCCACCCCTCCCCCGCTTTGCGGGAGAGGGAGCAGGCGCGGGTCTTCATCCACAATGCGGATCGCGAGTGTTCCCTCTCCCGCTTGCGGGGGAGGGACAGGGAGGGGGTAAACCGCAGCATCCTCACGCCTGCCCGCCCGCCGCAAGCTGCTCCGGCAGCGCATAGGCCCATTGCGTGATGTTCCCCGCGCCAAGACACACGACGTAATCGCCCGGCGCCACAATCTCCCGCACCATGGCCGGCAACACTTCCGGCGACGGCAGGCTCACGGCGCGGCGATGACCATGCGCGCGAATGGCGTTGACCAGCGCGTCGCGATCGACGCCCGCGATCGGCTGCTCGCCCGCCGCATAGACATCGGCGACGATAACAACGTCCGCGTCATTGAAGCAGGTGGCGAAGGCGTCGAAGAGCGATTGCAGGCGCGTATAGCGATGCGGCTGCATCACTGCGATGACCTTGCCCTTGGTGGACGCGCGCGCGGCGCGCAACACGGCGCCGATCTCGACAGGATGGTGGCCGTAATCGTCGAACACCTGCACGCCATTCCATTCGCCGGTGCGCGTGAAGCGGCGCTTGACGCCGCCGAAGCCAGCAAGCGCCTTGCGGATCTGATCGGGCGACAGGCCGAGCTGATAGGCGACGGTGATGGCCGCCGTCGCGTTCAGCGCATTGTGATGGCCGGGCATGGGCAGCAGCAGGTTTTCCAGATAGGTCGCCTGCGCGGTCTTGCGGTCGCGCAGCAACACATTGAAGCGCGACACGCCGCCTTCGAGATTGACGTCGAGCAAACGGACGTCGGCTTGCGGATTTTCGCCATAGGTGAAGACGCGCCGGTCTTCGATCTTGCCGACGAGCTCCTGCACGGTCGGATGATCGAGACACATCACCGCGAAACCGTAGAAAGGCAGATTCTCGATGAAGGCGCGAAAGGCTTCCTTGATCGCGTCGAAGGTATGGAAGTGATCGAGATGCTCGGGATCGATATTGGTGACGATTGCGACATCGGCGGGCAGCTTCAAAAAGGTGCCGTCGCTTTCGTCGGCCTCCACCACCATCCAATCGCCTGCGCCCAATCGCGCATTGGTGCCATAGGCGTTGATGATGCCGCCATTGATGACGGTGGGGTCAAGCCCGCCGGCGTCGAGCAGCGTCGCGACAAGAGACGTGGTCGTCGTCTTGCCATGCGTGCCGGCGATGGCGACGCATTGCTTGAGGCGCATCAGCTCCGCGAGCATTTCGGCGCGGCGCACCACTGGCAGGCGCTTCTCGCGCGCCGCGACAAGCTCGGGATTATCGCGCTTGATCGCGGTCGAGACGACGACGACGGCGGCTTCGGCAAGATTCTTCGCGTCATGGCCGACGAAGACCCTCGCGCCCTTTTCGGCGACACGCTTCACATTGGCGTTTTCGGCGGCGTCCGAGCCCTGCACCGTATAACCGAGATTTAGCAGCACTTCGGCGATGCCCGACATGCCGATGCCGCCGATGCCGACAAAGTGAATGGGGCCGAGATCGCGCGGCAGTTTCATTCCAATGTGTCTCCTTGAGGCGCGCGGCTTTGGGCCACGTTCAAAATCAGATCGGCGAGACGTTCGGCCGCGTCGGCGACGCCGACGCGCTTGGCCGCTTCAGCTTTTTGTGCGAGCGCCTGCGGCGCGTCGATGAGCTGCGCGAGACGCGCGGTCAGGAAGGCCGGCGAGAAATCGCTCTGCTTTACCGTCTCCGCCGCGCCGGCCTGTTCGATGACGGCGGCGTTTGCCGCCTGATCGCCGTCGAGCGAGTGCGGCAGCGGCACCAGCAGCGACGGGCGGCCGATTACCGCGAGCTCCGATACGGTGGAAGCGCCCGCGCGCGCGATGACGAAATGCGCCTGCGCGATGCGCATCGGCAGATCCTTGAAGAAGGGCGCGATCTCGACGTCGACCTTGGCGCTCTCATAGATCGCCTGGACGCGGGGAATGTCCTCGGCGCGCGTCTGCTGCACGAGGCGAATGCGCGAACGCAAATCATCGGGCAGCGCGGCGATCGCCTCCGGCACAATGTCCGCCATCACGCGGGCGCCCTGCGAGCCGCCGGTGACAAGGAGACGGAAAGTCCCATCTGCGAAATCGGGATAAGCAAGCGTCGCCGCTTCCAGCACCGCTGGCCGCACCGGATTGCCGGTGACGACAACCTTGCTTTGCAAAACGGGCGGCACGGCCAGATTGGGAAGCCCGGCGGCGATCTTGTCGACATGGCCGGAGAGAAAGCGGTTGGCTTTCCCCATGATGGCGTTCGACTCGTGCAGCACGGTCGGGATTTTCAGGAAAGACGCCGCGAGCAGCGGCGGCACGGTGGGATAGCCGCCGAAGCCGATCACCGCGCGCGGGCGCAACCGGCTCATGACCTTCGCGACCTGCGCCGTGCCGTACGCGAGTTGTGCGACGGCGCGCGCCTTCTCAAACAGCGAACCGCCGCGCGGCGTCGCCGAGGGAATGCAGTGCATCGCGCGCGCCGGGAAGCTTCCGCCATAAGCGAGCGCACGCTCGTCCGTGACAAGCTCCACCGCAGCGCCGCGGGCGCCGAGCGCATGCGCCAGCGCCTCGGCCGGAAAGAGATGGCCGCCGGTGCCGCCGGCGGCGAGAAGAATAGGCCGATCGTTCATTATCATGCAGCCGCCGGCAGCGGCCCGCTCGTTGCGGCGACCTCGGTAAGCACTCGCGTGCGCGGGCGCTTGCGCGTGACAGCAAGCAGGAAGCCCATGCCGAGCGACAGCGAGATGAGCGAGGAGCCGCCGTAGGAAACGAAAGGTAGCGTCATGCCTTTGGCGGGCATGAGGTGGACATTCACAGCCATATTGATGCAGCTCTGCAAGCCAAAGAGCATGACGAGCCCCGCCGTCGCAAAACGGCAGAAGGGGTCTTCGTTGCGCGCGGCGGAGAAGAGCCCGCGCACCACGATGAAGGCGAAGACCATCGCCAGCACAATGCAGACGATGACGCCGAATTCCTCGCCGATGACAGCGAAAATAAAGTCGGTGTGAGAGTCCGGCAAGATGCGCTTGACCGTGCCTTCGCCCGGCCCCTTGCCGAACCAGGAGCCCGCCTTGAAGCTTTCGAGCGCGGTCTCGGATTGGAAGTTCGTCGGCACGCCGGCGACGGGCGGCGGCGGCTCGAGAAAGGCGTCGACGCGCGCGCGCACATGCGGCGCGAATTTATAGGCGAGCAGCGCAGCGGATGCGCCCAGGCCCCCAAGCCCGACGACCCAGATGATATGCAGCCCCGCCATGAAGAAGAGCGCGGCCCAGACGACCGAGATCAGCATGGTCTGGCCGAAATCTGGCTGCAGTACGAGCGGCCCGATGGTGAGCGGGAAGAGGAGAAGCGCGAGCCAGTTTCCCGGAACGTCCTTGCGCCGCGCGCCTTCCGAAAAGGCCCAGGCGACGACGACGACGAAGGACGGCTTGAGGAACTCCGACGGCTGAATGCCGAAGATCCAGCGCCGAGCGCCTTTCACTTCCTGGCCGAAGAACAACGTCGCGACGACGAGCGCCAGCGACACGACGAAAACGACGAGCGCGGCGCGGCGCACATGGCGCGGCGACAGGAAAGAGGCGCCGATCATCACCGCCAACGCCGGCAGAAGATAGGCAACTTGGCGATTGACGAAATGGAAGGTCGAGAGATGCAGCCTTTCCGCAACCGGCGGGCTGCCCGCCATGCCGAAGACGAGGCCCGCCACGATGAGAAGCGCGATGCCGGCGAGTAGCCAACGATCGATGGTCCATGCCCAATCGGAAATCGGGGTTCGCTCGGCGCGCGAAATCATGGGTGCTCTCCTCTGCGAGCGGCGATAACGGCTGGCAATCCATTGACGAGGGCGCGGAACGCGTCGCCGCGCGCCTCGAAATTCTTGAATTGGTCGTAGGAGGCGCAGGCTGGCGAAAGCAACACGATCGGCTCCGCCGCATCGCCGTCGAGCGCATCGAAGGCCGCGCGCATGGTCGCGACGTCGAGCGTCTCGCAGCGCTCATAGGGCAGCGCGCCGTCGAGCGTGCGTGCGAAATCGTCGCTCGCATGGCCGATGAGATAGGCCTTGCGAATGCGCGGGAAGTAAGGCCGGAGTGGCTCGATGCCGCCCTCCTTCGCCTTGCCGCCGATGATCCAATAGATGTCGGCAAAGCTCGCGAGCGCCTTCTCCGCGGCGTCGGCGTTCGTCGCCTTGGAGTCGTTCACGAAGAGCGTGCGGTCAATGCGGCCGACCTCCTCCATGCGATGCGGCAGGCCGGGGTAGCTCAGCAGGCCGCGGGCGATTTCCTCGTCCTCGAGCCCGCATTCCCAGGCGGCTGCGGCGGCGAAAGCGGCGTTCTGCGCATTATGCGCGCCGCGCAGCGCCCGTGCGCCTTGCAAAGAGCCGAGCAGCTCGGCCTCTTCGGGTGGATGGCCCTGCTCGCGGAAATAGACGCCGCCGTCTTCGACATAGAATCCCCAATCCAGAGGGCGCGCGGCGGAAACCGGCATGATGCGCTGTTCGGGTTTCGCATTGGCGGAGAGACGCGCGCCGATCGCGTGGGTATAGGCGTCGTCGACGCCGACCAGCGCCACCTCGGCGCCCGCGACGAGACACTCTTTCACCGCCGCGTAATTCTCCATCGTTCCGTGGCGGTCGATGT
The DNA here is from genome assembly GCF_026427715.1 of Methylocystis sp. MJC1. NCBI lineage: Bacteria > Pseudomonadati > Pseudomonadota > Alphaproteobacteria > Hyphomicrobiales > Methylocystaceae > Methylocystis > Methylocystis sp. MJC1. The sequence continues at coordinate 2,716,120 of NZ_CP107558.1, forward strand.
GATCGGGCGTCAGATTGATCAATATGCCGATGGTCGGATTGAGCGACGGCGTGAGATCGATCTGGAAGGACGAGCATTCGATAACGTGGATGCGCTCGTCCGACGGCGGCTCGAGATCGAGGATCGGCACGCCGATATTGCCGCCGAGCTGCACGTCTCGGCCCGCCTCGTGCAGAATATGCGCAATGAGCGCCGTCGTCGTCGATTTGCCATTGGTGCCGGTGATGGCAATGAAAGGCGCGCCGCCCGCATGCGCGGCGCGTTCGCGGCAGAAGAGTTCGATGTCGCCGATGACCTCGACGCCGGCGGCGCGGGCGCGCGCGACCGTCCAATGCGGCTCCGGATGGGTGAGCGGCACGCCGGGAGAAAGAACCAGCGCAGCGAAAGACGACCAGTCGCTATCCGACAAATCTTCGAGCGGCACGCCATTCCTGGCGGCGGCGAGGCGCCCCGCTTCGCCATCATCCCAGGCGCGGACATTCGCGCCGCCCGCCATCAGAGCTTTGGCGGTCGACAGGCCCGAGCCGCCGAGCCCGAAGAGGGCGACAGTCTTGCCTCTGAAAGTTCTGACCGGCGTCATTCGTCACCTCAGCTTGAGGGTCGAAAGACCCATGAGCGCCAGAACGAAGGCGATGACCCAGAAGCGGATGACGATCTGCGGCTCCTTCCAGCCCTTCTTTTCAAAGTGATGATGGATCGGCGCCATCAAGAAGATGCGCTTGCCGGTCGCCTTGAAATAGGCGACCTGAATGATCACCGAGGCGCCTTCGAGCACGAAGAGCCCGCCGACGATGACCAGCACGAACTCCTGCTTCACCGCGACGGCGACAGCGCCGAGCAATCCGCCGAGCGCGAGCGAGCCGGTGTCGCCCATGAAGATTTGCGCAGGCGGCGCGTTGAACCACAGGAATCCGAGCCCCGCGCCGATCATCGCGGAACAGACGATGGTCAGCTCGCCCGCGCCCGCGACGTAATTGACGCCGAGATAGTTCGAGAAGATCGAATTGCCGACGAGATAGGCGAAGATCGCGAATGTGCCGACTGCGATCATCGAGGGCACGATGGCGAGGCCGTCGAGACCATCGGTGAGATTGACGCAATTGCCCGCGGCGACGATGACGAAAGCGCCGAAGACGATAAAGAACAGGCCAAGCGAGCCGACGTAACCCTTCACCATCGGTATGGCGAGATTCGACATGTTCTCGCCGCCCACTTTCATCATCAGATAGCAGGCGACGCCGGCGGCGAGAAACTCGAGCGCAAGGCGCGCCTTGCCGGAGAAGCCGGCATGCGATTGCTTCGTCACCTTGAGGTAATCGTCGTAAAAGCCGATCGCGCCGAAGGACGCCGTGACGAAGAGCACGATCCACACATAATAGTTGCGCAGATTGGCCCACAGCAGCGTTGCGGCGATGAGGCCGGAGAGGATCATCAGCCCGCCCATGGTGGGCGTGCCTTTTTTGGTCAGAAGATGCGACTCGGGGCCGTCCTCGCGGATCGGCTGGCCCTTGCCCTGCTTGAGGCGCAGCGCCGCGATAATATTCGGGCCAAAGAAGAAGACGAAGAACAGCGCCGTCGCCGCCGCCATGGCGGCCCGGAAGGTGATGTAGCGGAAAATGTTGAGCGGACTGTAGAGATAAGACAGATCCGCAAGCAGCGTCAGCATACAGTAGTCCTCAACTGGCCATCTCGGGCGCGAATTTGGCTTTCGCCGCAGCGACAATCCTCGACATGCGCGACCCGTTGGAGCCCTTGATCATGACGACGTCCCCCGACCGAATTGCGGCGAGGATGGGCTCTTCCAGCTCCAGAGCCGTGGCGCGATGGGCGGCGCGCATGGGCTCCGGCGCAGCGTAAAAGAGCTGCTGCATCAGCGGCCCAGCCGTGAACAGCAGATCAACCTTGGCTCGCGCGACGTCCTCCGCCAGCGCAGCGTGTAGATTCCCGCCTTCTGGACCAAGCTCCAACATGTCGCCGAGCACGGCGATGCGGCGTCCGCCCGCGCCCGGCACCGCCGCGGCAAGCAGCTCCAGCGCCGCGCGCATGGAGGTCGGATTGGCGTTGTAGCTCTCGTCGATGAGCGTGAAGGAGCCCTCCGCGACGGGAAGCGTTTCGCGCTGGCCGCGCCCCGTGGGCGGCGCGAAATCGACGAGCGTCGCGGCGGCCTCTTCGAGATCGAGATCGAAAGAAACGGCGACGAGCAGCGCGGCAAGCGAATTGAGCGCGATGTGCTTGCCGGGCGCGCCGATGCGATAGGTAAGACGCCGGCCGAGAATCTCCGCCTCGACCTCGCAGCCGCCGTCGGTCTGCTTATATGCAATGAGCCGCGCCTGCGCGCCGTCGGCCTCGCCGAAATCGAGAACATGTCCCGCGTAAGGCGCCGCCGCGGCGGCGAGCTGCTCATATTCCGCGTCATCGCGATTGATGATTGCGACGCCGCCTTCGAGGCCCGCAAAGATTTCCGCCTTGGCGTCGGCGATGGCCTCGAGAGAGGCGAAATGTTCGAGATGCACGGGCGCGACGCGCGTCACCACCGCGACATGGGGGCGAACCTGCCCGACGAGGCCGGCGATTTCGCCGGCGTGATTCATGCCGATCTCGAAAACGCCATAGCGCGACGAAGCCGGCATCCGCGCCAGCGACAGCGACACGCCCCATTGATTATTGTAAGAAGCCGCGGAGGCGTGCGTGGCGCCAAAATGCGCCAGCATCAGCCGCGTCATGTCCTTCGTCGAGGTCTTGCCGACCGAGCCGGTGATGGCGGCGATGAAGGCGGCCGTGCGGTCGCGCGCGCGCATGCCGAGAAGCTCCAGCGAACGCTGCACGTCCTTGACGACGAAAAGCGGCCCGGCGCCTGCAAGCTCACGCGCATGTTCTTCGTCGATCACGACCGCGGCGGCGCCCTTCTCGAAAGCCGCGCGGACGAATTCATGACCGTCGCGCGCCTCGCCCTTGATGGCGACGAAAAGATCGCCGGGCTGTAGCGTGCGCGTGTCGATCGAGACGCCCGTCGCCTGGCGCGCCAGCGCGCCGCTGACGCGAGCCTGCAAGGCGCCGACAAGCGCCAGTCCCGACCATAGAGTTTCCTGCTTCATGAGCCGTGCTCCTGCAGCGCTTTCGTGACAGCTTCGTGGTCGGAAAAGGGCAATATGCGATTGCCGACGATCTGGCCAGTCTCATGCCCCTTGCCGGCAACGACGAGCGCATCGCCGGCGCGAAGGCTCGCGACCGCCTGGGATATGGCCTCCCCCCGGTCTGCGATCTCGATGATCTGCGCCGGACCAGCGCTTTTTGCGCCGTCGATGATCGCTGCGCGAATCAGGGTCGGATCCTCGCTTCGGGGATTGTCGTCCGTAATGATCGCGACATCGGCGGCGCGCGCGGCGATCTCGCCCATCAGCGCCCGCTTGCCCTTATCGCGGTCGCCGCCGCAGCCGAAAGCGACGATGAGCCGGCCCTTGGTCAGCGGCCGCAGCGTCGCGAGCACTTTTTCGAGCGCGTCGGGCTTATGGGCGTAATCGACGAAGACCGGCGCGCCATTGCGGGCGCCGACGAGTTCGAGGCGCCCAGGAGCGCCCTGGAGATGGTCGAGCGCGGCGAAGACTCGCGCAGGATCGTCTCCGCACGCGATGGCGAGCCCCGCCGCAACGAGCGCGTTGGAGGTCTGAAAGGCGCCGGTGAGCGGCAGTTCGATCTTATAATCCTTGCCGGCGTGGCTGATGTCGAGGCTCGTCGCCAGCGCGTGCGGGCGCGCGTCTTTCAGCACGATTGCCGCGCCCTTGGCGCCGACCCCGAAGACGCTCAGCCCGCGGGCGTTGCAAACCGCGGCGACGCGCACCGCCACATCGCTGTCGGCGTCGATCACCGCCGTCTGGCCGGGCTGCAGCAGCGTATCGAAGAGGCGCATCTTCGCCGCGAAATAGTCTTCCATGTCGCGGTGGTGGTCGAGATGGTCGCGCGAGAAATTGGTGAAGCCCGCCGCGCTCAGCCGCACGCCATCGAGGCGGCGCTGGTCGATCCCGAGCGAAGAGGCTTCCATCGCGAGGTGCGTCACGCCCTGCTCAGCGAGCTCGGCCAGCGTCTTGTGTAATTCGATGGGCCCAGGCGTCGTCAGCGCGCCATAATGGGCACCCTTGGAGTCCACGACGCCGACCGTGCCGAGCGAGGCCGCCTCATGGCCCATCGCCGCCCAGATCTGCCGCAAAAAGGCGACGACGGAGGTCTTGCCGCTCGTGCCCGTGACCGCGACGATGGTTTGCGGCTGGCGCGGATAGAAGCGCGCCGCCGCGCGCGCCACGGCCGCCCGAACGTCGGGAACGACGACCAGCGGCAAGGCGCATTCGGCTGGGCGCTCAGCGACGACGACCGCCGCGCCGCGCGCCTTGGCGTCCCCCACAAAAGCAAGACCATCCCCGGCATGGCCAGGGATGGCGAAAAAGGTAAAGCCCTCGCTGACGACGCGGCTGTCCGCCGACAGGCCGGCGATCTCGATGTTCCCGAGGGAAGGGTCGAGATTGTCCGTGGCGAGGAGTTCAGAGAGACGCATCAGTGGCCATGGCCTCCGGCAGCAGGAACATTGGCCATGCCATAACCGAGTTTGGCGAGCAGCGGGAAGGGCGTATGCGGCGGCTCGAAGCGCGGCGCGAGGCCGAGGATCGGCCCTGTGCGCTCGATGATCTGACCAGTGACGAAGCCGGCGTTATAGGCGGCGGTGGCGTAGCCGCCGTCCTCGGGCCGGCCCTGCGGCTCATCCATGATGGTGAGGAAGAGATATTTCGGCTTGTCCGACGGTGCGACGGCCATGAAGGTCGTGAACAGGCGGGTCTTGCTGTAATGGCCGCCGATGACCTTTTCCGCAGTGCCGGTTTTGCCGCCAACGAAATAGCCGTCGACATTCACCTTTCTGGCTGAGCCAATTTCCGCGTTGAGGCGCATGAGATAGCGCATCGACTCGCTCGTCTCGGGCTTCACCACCTGCACGGCGTTCTTCATCGCCTCTTCCTGCGAGCGCTTCAGGAAGGTCGGCGTGATGAGATAGCCGCCATTCATCAGCGCGCCGACCGCCATCATCGCCTGTAGCGGCGCAACGGCGAGACCATGGCCGAAGGCGATGGTCATGGTGTTCAGCTCGCTCCAATGCTTCGGATAGATCGGCTCGGCGCTTTCGGGCAGCTCCGTGCGCATACGCGTGAGCTGGCCCATCTTGCGCAAAAACACCTTGTGCTTCTCGACGCCCTGCCCCATCGCCATGCGCGCGGTGCCGATATTCGATGAATAAGTGAAGACCTCCGGCACTGTCAGCGCCCGGTTTCGCGCGTGATAATCATGGATCTTGAAGCGGCCGAAGGTGAGCACGCCGCGCGCGTCTAGGCGCGAGCCCAGATTGACCTTGCCGGAGTCGAGCGCCATCGAGATGGTCAGCGCCTTGAAGGTCGAGCCCATCTCATAGACGCCGACATTCATGCGGTTGATGTGGGTGAGGTCGAGCGCGTTGGCGTTTTCTTCGGTCGGATGATTGGGGTCGTAGTCCGGCAGCGAGGCCAGCGCGATCACTTCTCCAGTGTTGACGTCTAGGATCGCTGCGGCGCCGGCTTTCGCCTTGAAGCGAGTAACGCCTTTTTCCAGCTCGTCGCGCAGCGCATGGGTCGCGCGAATGTCGAGCGACAGCGTGATCGGCTGAAGCTCGTCGGGCGTGATGCCGAAGCCGAGATTATGCAGATCGGCGAGCCCTTGCCCGTCGATATATTTCTCGATTCCCGCAATGCCCTGGTTGTCGATATTGGCGAAGCCCAGCACATGCGCGCCGATCGGTCCGTTCGGATAGACGCGCTTGTTTTCGGCGATGAGTCCGACGCCCGGCAGGCCGAGGTGGAAAACCTCGTCGCGCTGATGCGGCGTGACTTCGCGCTTCACCCAGACGAAACCCTTCTTCGCGGCGCCGAGACGCTCGCGCAATTCTTTTGAAGGGACGTCGGGCAGAACGGCGGTGAGAAGCTCCGTCGCCTCGTCCTTGTCGATGAGGCGTCGCGGCTCTGCGAAGACCGACATCACTTTCACGTCGCTCGCCAGCACTTCGCCGTTGCGGTCGAGAATATCGGGACGCGAGGCGGAAACCGCTTCGGCGGCGGGATGACGGATCGTCTCCGGCTTGAAACCAAGATAGACGAGCTTGGCGCAAATGACGCCGTAAAGGACGAGGAAGCCGAGCGCGGCGAGGCGCATGCGCGAAGCGCTCGAATCGAGGCTCGTCGAAAAGACGGCGCGCATCATGCCCGCATATTTCGACGGCTTCTTGGTCGGGCGCGGCGGCGGCGTTTCGAGCATGTCCGGCATGGGCTCGGGCGTGGGCTCCCAGTTGGGCTGACGCTCTGTCATGGCTTTTTGGGCTCGCGGCTCGGGCTCTGCGGATTGGCGCTCGGCGCCTTGCTGGTTGCGACGGTTTTGGGCGTCGCGGTCTTCGGCTTGGCGGCCTGGGGCTTCGGCGTCGTCGTCGGCGCGCTCGGCAGCGCGGAAGGCGTCGCAGGCGCGGAGAGGCCGATCTCGCTGAGCTTGGCCCCGATCGCGTCGCTACGGGTCTTCTGCGGCAAGGCCGCCGCCGGCACGAGCTGCGACACCTGAAGCGGCTTCAACTCTGGCAAATATTTGTCGGCCAGCGGCTGCAGGCGCTCGGGGCGCGTCATATAGGCCCATTCCGCCCGCAAAACGGCGATGGCGTCGCGCTCGGCCTTGATCTCCAGCTTTGTCTTGGTGATCTGCTCGAGGCGATAGGCCGTCTGATATTTGATCGTATAGGCGTAGACCGCCGAGCTGATCAGCGCCGCCACCGCGAGAATGTTGAGAAGCCGGAGCATCAGACTTTTCCTTTCTCGCGCGTCGGGAGGCGCACAAGCCGCGTCAGCTTGTCGCCGAGCGGCAGCGCAGCCGACGTCGTGCGCGTCGCATGGCGCAGCTTCGCCGAACGGGCGCGCGGATTGGCCTCGACTTCCTCGCGCGTCGGCGCGATCGGCTGGCGGCCCTCGCAGACGAAGCTCGCTTCCGGCGGCGCAGCTTCGCCGGGCAGACGGCGCGAGCCAGTCTCGCCACGTCCCGACCGCTCGGCGAGGAACTGCTTGACGATGCGGTCTTCGAGCGAATGGAAGGTCACGACGACGAGGCGCCCGCCGGGGCCAAGCGTGCGCTCCGCCGCCGCGAGACCGTCGAGCAATTCGCCGAGCTCGTCATTGACCGCAATGCGCAGCGCCTGGAAGCTTTTTGTCGCGGGGTGAATATCGCCCGGCCGTCCCGGCGCGACGCGCGCGATCATTTCGGCCAGCGCCTTGGTGGAGGTGAAAGGCGCGAGATTGCGGTCGTGGGCGATGGCGCGGGCGATGCGGCGCGAGGCGCGCTCCTCGCCGTAGTAATAGAGAATATTCGCGAGCGTCTCTTCGTCCGCCTCATTGACGATATCGGCGGCGGAGACGCCCCTGCCCTCCATGCGCATATCGAGCGGGCCGTCGCCGCGAAAGGAAAAGCCGCGCTCGGCCTGGTCGAATTGCATGGACGAGACGCCGATGTCGAAGACGGCGCCGTCGAGGGGAACGAAGTCCTGCGCTCGCGCAACCTCCTCGAGCTGCGAGAAGCGCGCCTCGACAAGCGTGAGCCGCCCCTGCGCCTGCGCCACGAGATCGGCGCCGCCGGCGATGGCGGTCGGATCGCGATCGAGCGCCAGAACCTTCGTATCGGCGGCGGCGAGCAAGGCGCGCGTATAGCCGCCAGCGCCGAATGTGCCGTCGAGATAGCGCCCGCCGTCGCGCGGCTGCAGCGCCTCGATCACCTCATTGAGCAGCACGGGCACATGCCGGGCCGGACCTTCGCCGGCCGGCGGCTCATCCGCGCCGCGGTCCCTTCCCATCACGCTCGCCCTCGCATTCGCCATCGCCGCCGCCCCGACGCGTCGGACCGGCGCGACCGAGCCCTTTAAAGGCTCACGCGCGGTCCGAAGGCGTCGCGGCGAAAACGGTTGGCGGGCCATGGTTCGTTCAAAGCGTCGGCGGAGCGGCGGACAAGCCGCGGCGCCGCCTCCGGCGCCAAACAGCATTAAGCTTTGTTAGTATTAAGAGAGGGTTACCAGCTCCCGCGAGAATTCGTCTCGAATTATCGTGGCCGGTCCCGTCATTGCGAGCGAAGCGAAGCAATCCAGGGCCGCGATAGCCGCTCTGGTTTGCTTCGTCGCTGCGCTCCTCGCAATGACGGCCCGCTGCAAAAACCGGGCGCCAGCCGGCCTGTAAGCCGGGTTCTGTATGGCGTTGGCCGGTTTCCCGACCCACGCGTGACGGCCATTCCTCTGGGACGGTCGTCGCCGACCGCCTCGAGCAACCAACCCGGGCGACGTCCCGGAGACGGGTCGAAAGCTTTGAGAGCCTTCAGTCGCCCCTATTCGGTTTTGCTCCCGGCGGGGCTTGCCATGCCCTGAAGCGTTGCCGCTCAGGCGGTGCGCTCTTACCGCACCCTTTCACCCTTACCGAGCCGTGAAGCCCGGCGGTTTGCTTTCTGTGGCGCTTTCCCTGGGGTTGCCCCCGCCGGACGTTATCCGGCGCCGTGTCTCCGTGGAGCCCGGACTTTCCTCTGCATGACGCAGCGGCCGTCCAGCCGACTGGCTCATTCAGGGATAGGGAGCGGACGACGGAAGGTCAAGGCGCGCCGATCCATCTCATCCGCGTAGGAGCGGGATCGCTTGGCGCCATCCGACCCACCGTGGCTGGCGCGCCCGCGCCGACGCCATCGCACCGGCCGCAAGCCCGAAAGCGAAGGCGACATAGGTGGCCGCCAGCGATTTCTTTGAAAGCGCCAATTCCCAGCCCGGCGTAAAACGATGCGGCGTCGCGCCGTAATCCACGACCGCGGCGATTCCCGACATGGCGAAGGCGTCCCGCAGCAGGTCCCACATCGAGCGCGGCGGATTGCGCGCCAGCCAGGCCTCGAAGAATCCCGCCCATAGCACCGACGCCAGGTGATGGGTGACGAAGCCGACCAGCGTGTGGCGCGCCGTGGGCTGCTCGACTTTCGCGGCCGCGTCGCCCTGAACCCAATGGCTCGTGGCGTTCAACGGCTGCAGCGCTCCCTTGCCCTCCGACTTGGCGAGCGCCGCCAAAGCGCCAGCCGAAACGAGCGCCGCCACCGTGCCCGTCACCACGGCCGAGAAGCCGAGCTGCGACCATCCGTTGTCCATAACCTTGTTCATGCGGGCCTCCAGAGAGCATCTTTTGCAGGAGCAACCGCAGGGAGCGGGCTTCGTTCCGCGGCTTCCGGCGGCGCATGAGATGCTTTAAGCCGTCGCCATGAGCGCGGCGCAGGATCATTCGAAAAGGGCCCATACCGTCGACGTGCTGGCGCCGGTCGCCGTCGACACGACCTATTCCTACCTCGCCCCGCCCGCCCTCGGCTTGCAGCCGGGCGACAGCGTGCAAGTTCCACTCGGAGCCCGCGAGGCCTATGGGGTCGTCTGGTCCGTCGACGACGCGGAACGGCCGCGCGGCAATCTCAAGACCGTCATCACGCGCCTCGACCGGCCGCCGCTCTCGCAGAAACTGCGCGATTTCATCGACTGGCTCGCGCGCTACACGTTGACGCCGCGCGGCATGGCGCTGCGCCTCGCAACCCGCGCCGCAGAGGAAGCCGCGCCCGATACGTTGCGCACGCTCTATCGCGCGGGCGGGAAAAAGCCCGAGCGCCTCACGCCCACACGCGCGCGTGTGTTGGAAGCTGCCCAAGGCGGCATGGCCTTCTCCAAGAAAGCGCTCGCCGAAGCCGCCGCCTGCTCGACGGGCGTGATCGACGGGCTCGTCGACGAAGGCGCATTAGAGACAATCGCAGCGCCGCCGGAACCCGTCGCGCGCGCGCTCGACCCCGATTTCGCTGCGCCCTTACTCGAGCCCGCGCAACGCGAAGCGGCAGACGCATTGACCGACGCCGTGCGCGCGCGCGCGTTCAAACCCTTTTTGCTCGAAGGCGTCACCGGCTCCGGCAAAACCGAAGTCTATTTCGAGGCCGTCGCGGCGGCGTTGAAGGACGGCGGCCAGGCCCTCGTGATGATGCCGGAGATTGCGCTCACGGCGCAATTTCTCGAGCGCTTCGCGGCGCGCTTTGGCGAGAAGCCGGCGGAATGGCACTCGGGCGTCTCCGAGCGCAAACGCGCGCGTATCTGGCGCGCCGCCGCCACAGGGGAGTTGAGCGTCGTCGCGGGCGCGCGCTCGGCGTTATTCCTCCCCTTCCGTGACCTTCGCCTCATCGTCGTCGACGAAGAACATGAGGGCGCTTACAAACAGGACGACGGCGCCTCTTATCACGCGCGCGACATGGCGGTGGTGCGCGCGCGTATCGAGAACGCAGCGATCGTGCTCGCTTCCGCGACGCCCTCGATCGAAACGCGCGTCAACGCCGAACGCGGACGCTACGGCCATTTGCGCCTGCATGCGCGCGCCGGCTCTCGCGCCATGCCGCTGCTCGAGCCGATCGACATGCGCGTCCAGGGCGCAGAACGCGGACGCTGGATTGCGCCGCGGCTTGCGCTCGCCATCGGCGAAACCATCGCGCGCGGCGAACAGGCGCTGCTCTTTCTCAATCGTCGCGGCTATGCGCCTTTGACGCTCTGTCGTGATTGCGGCCATCGCTTCCGCTGCACGCAATGCGACGCCTGGCTTGTCGAACATCGCTTCCGTCGCGCGCTCGTCTGCCATCACTGCGGCCATACGGAGCGGCGCCCTGACACATGCCCGGAATGCGGCGCCGAAGATTCGCTGACTGCTTGCGGCCCCGGCGTCGAGCGCCTCGCCGAAGAAGCCGCAACGCTCTTTCCCGACGCGCGCATTCTCGTGCTCTCGTCTGACTTCCCCGGCGGCGCCGAGAGGTTGCGACGCGAGCTCGATGAAATCGCCAAAGGCGCTTTCGACATTGTCATCGGCACGCAGCTCGTCGCCAAGGGTCACAACTTTCCGCATCTCACTTTGGTGGGCGTCATCGATGCGGATTTGGGGCTCGGCAGCGGCGATCCGCGTTCGGCCGAGCGCACCTTTCAATTGCTCAATCAAGTGACCGGACGCGCCGGGCGCGGCGACAAGCCGGGACGCGCGCTCATTCAAACATTCCAGCCCGAGCATCCCGTGATTACTGCGCTGCTCTCGGGCGACGCGGAGAAATTCTACGCGCAGGAAATCGCGCTGCGCGAACGCGCCGGACTGCCGCCCTTCGGGCGCCTTGCGGCGCTCATCGTCTCCGGCAAGGACGCTGCCACGGCGGAAGCGCATGCGCGCGCCTTGGCGCGCGCCGCGCATGAATTGCCGGCGTCTCCGCGCTATCGCGTCGCCGCGCTCGGCGGTCTGCCGGAGGCCGATGAAATCATGATGCTCGGCCCGGCCGAGGCGCCGATCGCGCTCATTCGCGGCCGCTTTCGCTACCGCCTGCTCGTGAAGGCGCCGCGCAGCGCCGATGTGCAATGCTTCCTGCGCGATCTCATTGCAACGGCGCCGAAAGAGCGCGGCGGCGTGCGTGTGCAGATCGACGTCGATCCGCAGAGTTTTATGTGAGGGCCCCCTCCCTGTCCCTTTCCCGCCGTAGGGCGTCTGCAAGACGCCCGTCTCTCCACGGGCTATGGCGGAAGAGGGGACGCTCGCGATCAACATTGTCGATGCAGGCCGCAATCTGCTCCCTCTCCCGCTTTAGCGGGGGAGGGTTGGGGAGGGGGTCAGCCGTTGAAACTACGTACCCCGGCGACAGATAGCACTGACCGCAAAGCGCCTATGAGCGCTTTGCTCTTTCCTGCATGGAAGGACAAGAGATGAAGATCAAGTCAGTCTTCTTCGCAACGCTCGTGGCGGGCGGCGTCGTCGCCGCCGCGCCGCTTGCGTCCGCTATGACTCTGGCGCCGCTAAAGGCCCCAGGCGTCGCTCCGCAAACTGTGCACTCAGTCATGATCTGCGAGCACGGCCGCTGCTTCTGGACCCGCAATCACTGGGGTTACGGCGGCGGCGATCATTGGGGTTACGGCGGCGGATGGCGCGGCGATCGTTGGGGTTATGGCGGCGGATGGCGCCGTGATCACTGGCGCGATCGCGACTACGACGGGGATCGCGATTGGCGTTGAGCGCGGACGATGCGCATGAAACATGGCTCGCGGCGCAACCGCGAGCCTTTTTATTTTGGATCGCGCGCCTCCCGCCGCACAACTCGCGCAACTGTGAAGCGAGCCTGAAGGTTCGCGGTCTCCCGCGTCTCCATCTTGCGTTGAAAGCGCGGAAGCGCGCGACAGATAGAAGGCGCCTCTTCGAATGAAGAGGAAATAGCCTGCCTTCAGCAGGAAAGGACAAACCGATGCCGAAGACGCTTCTCTTGCTCGCTTCCGTAGCCGCCGGCGCCGTCGCCCTTGGCGCGCCAGTCTCCAAGGCCATGCCGCTTGCGAGCCCCGGCCAGGACAGCGGCGTTGTGCAAGCGCATGGCGTTCGCATCTGCGACGACGACGGCGATTGCTGGTGGTCCTACCGCCACCATCGCGGCGGTTATTGGGACGAAGACCGAGATCATGGGCGATATGGCTATCGCCACCATGACGAGGATTATGATCACGGGCATCGCTACCGTCGCGACTATGATCGCGATGAATATGAAGAGCGGGGCGAATATCGCGATCATGGACGCTACGGCCGGGGCGACCATGAACGCGGCGAGATGGAGCGCGACAAATATCGCGAGCGCCAGGGCATGGAGAAGGGTCGCGAACGTGAGCAAAGCGCGCGCGAGGAATCCAAAGAGCAAGGCAAGGAATATCGCTCCGAGCAAGGGATGAAGGAGCGCGGCGGACAGTCGAAGAAGGACTGAGGCTGCTTCCGCTCGAACAGCTGGCATTGGCGCCTGTCATTCCCGGCGGGATGAAAGCCCGACCGGGAATCCAAAACAAGCAAACGCCAATGTGGCTCTGGATTCCCGATCGCCCGCTGCGCGAGCGTCGGGATGACAACCGGCGCCAGCGTGAAATCACGCGCCGCCGACGACGCGCGCGACGACCTTCGCGGTGTAATCGACCATCGGCACGATGCGCGCGTAATTCAGGCGCGTCGGGCCGATGACGCCGAGCGCGCCGATGATGCGTCGCTCGCTGTCGCGCAAAGGCGCTGCGATCATCGACGAGCCGGAGAGCGAAAAGAGCTTGTTCTCGGAGCCGATGAAAATACGCACGCCCTCGCCTTCCTCTGCGCGCTCCAAGAGATCGATTACGCCGGTCTTGGTTTCGAGATCGGCGAAAAGCAGGCGCACGCGCTCGAGATCGGCGGCGGCGGTCAAATCTTCGAGAAGATGCGCCTGGCCGCGCACGATGAGTTGACGATTCTCGCTCGGCGCCCCGCCCCAGCTGGCAAGCCCCGCCTGAACGAGCCGTGCCGTCAATTCGTCGAGTTCCATCTGCGCTGCGCGGCGCGAAGCTTCTATGCCTTCGCGCGCCTCTGCCAACGTGCGGCCGATAATGCGCGCATTCAGATAATTTGCAGCTTCGATCAGAGAGGAAGCCGGAAGGTCGCGCGAGACGGGGATAACGCGATTTTCGACCGTCCCATCGTCGGCGACGAGGATCGCGAGCGCGCGCTCCGGCTCCAGCCGCACGAAATCGATCTGCTTGAGCCGCACATTCTCCTTGCTCGCGACGACGACTCCGGCGACGCGCGTCAGGCCAGAAAGCAGGCCCGTGGCCTCCGCCAGCACGCCTTCGAGATCGTGATCCTTGGAGGCGGCCTCGACCTCCGCCGCGATGCGCGCGCGCTCGGCGTCCTCGATATCGCCGATCTGCAAGAGCGAATCGACGAAAAAGCGCAAGCCAAGCTCTGTCGGCATGCGCCCGGCGCTGGTGTGCGGCGCATAAATAAGGCCGAGCTCCTCGAGGTCCTGCATCACATTGCGGACCGAAGCCGGCGACAAGGTCATCGGCAGAAGGCGCGATATTTGCCGCGAACCGACAGGCTCGCCCGTCGTCAGATAGCTGTCGACGAGCTGCCGAAAAATTTCCCGCGAACGGTCGGTCAGCAACGACAGGCCAGATGCAGAGGGAACAAGCGGCGACGGTCGGATCATAGGCAGAAGAATAACCCATCGCCGCGCCGCGTCGAGAAACAAAAAAGCCCGACCGCTTAGGCCGGGCTCTTCACTAGATACCGTCGAGTGGGGTCAAATCCCCAAATCGGGCATGCCGATCAGGGCGCCCAGGTTCTTGACGCGGTAATTGACGCCGACGCGCGCGATATGCGTGTCGAAGCCATTGCCCGTGAAGGTGCGGTAGGCGTTGGGGTAACCCAAGCCCGAGCCATGCGTGCCCTGCAGGCTCGAATAGAGATATTCGGCCTTCACGCTGATCTTGTCGAACAGGGCATATTCGAAGCCCGCGCCGACCGTCCAGCCGGCCTGCCAGCTCGAAGCCGAGGTCGGGAAGAGGTAGCCGGCGACGCTGTCCACGCCGCTGGCGTGCAGTTGGCCATAAGCGAGACCGCCGGTGATATAGGGCATGAACCGACCGAAGGCATAGCCGACGCGCAGACGCTCTGCGCCGAACCAGCGCAGGCGGCTGTAGAGCTGATTGCCCCAATTCCATCCGCCGGTGACGTTGCTGCTCACATCGGCGTAGTTGAACTCGGATTCGTAGCCGAGCACGACACGGTTCGGCAGCTGCCAGTCGGCGCCGCTCTGCACGCCGACCAGATAGCCTCTCGTGCCGAGGTTGGTCGCCACATTGTTCCAGGCGACGGCCGGAGTCGGGCCGAATGCGGTGACATTGGAAAGATAGCCGGTCGTGCCGGCGCCATAGCCGCCGCTGATGCCGAGATGGTAGCCGGTCCAATCGAAGCCGATTGCCGGCGGGGGCGGCGGCGGAGCCTTATAGCTCGGCAGGTCTGCGGCGGTCGCAGCGCCAAAAGCCAGGATCGACGCGGCAGCGCCAAAAACCGCAGCCTTGAAATTCATATTTAGTCTCCAAGAGCAAGGCCGCCCGGTGGCCGGCGCAGCAACATGTCGTGAAACTAACACTGCATAGCCAATGAAGAAATTATGGGCGCCCCCCATTCGGCGAATTTAACGGCCGCGTTGCGCCTCAGTCACACTTTTATACAATTATCTGATTTGAACTGGAAATCTTGCGACTATAACGCCAGGAGCGGAGCCGCCAGCGCGCCAAGGTTACGCTGATAGGCGGCAAGCGAGAAGCGGGTCTCGTAATAAACGCGGGCGGCGCTCACGCGGCGCTGCGAATCGTTGTGCGGCGCCCCGGCGGCGGCCGAGCGCAGCGCGGTGGCGAAACCCTCCCCGGTTTCGGCAAGCGTCAAGCCGGGAAGCGAAAGGACGTCACAATCCATGCCGCGCAGGGCTTGGGGCGTCGCGATGAGCGGCAGGCCGCTCGACATGGCCTCCACCGTCTTGATCGAAAGCCCCGTCCCACTGATCGTCGGCAGGAGGACAAGCCTGGCGTTGGCGTAGACTGCGCCAGGGTCTTCGACCCGGCCGAGGAACCAGTCCTTATAAGCCGTATATTCCTCCGGCGCGCGGGCGCGCACGCCGGCGTCGACGCTGCCGGCGATCTTGACCGTCACGCCCGGCGCTTTCGGCGCGACCTCGCGCAAGAACCAGATCAGGCTTTCGACATTGGCCGTGTTGTTGCTGGAAACAATGACGATGTCCGACCCTCCGGGCCCTGTGGGCGCGGCGGGCGTCGGCGGGTAGAGCAACGCATGGCGCTTCTCAGGCAGGAGCGCGCGGAAATCCTCCGCCTCCTGCGCATTGAGATGCAGCAGGAGATCGGCGCCGCGCATCGCCGTGAGCTCTTGCGCCAGCATCGCCTCATAGGTCACGCGAGGGGCAAGCCAGGGCATGCGCTCATTGATGAGAGCGAACTGCCGCGCCTGCAGATCATGCGTATCCAGCAAGATCGGCGCACGCCCGCGCGCCAGCCGCCGCGCCACCGGCATCAGGAAAAAGTGGTTGCAGTGGACGAGGTCGTAATCTTGCGCCTCGACCAGCGGCGAGAGCGCGGCGCGCTCGGCCATCCCCAATCGAATCGCCGCCTGATCGCCATGAATATAGGGCCACAGCGTCTGCGCCAGGAACCGCGGGCCGAGCATGGCGTAGAACGGCGCGCCGCCGTAATAGCGCGGGCCAGTCTCAAGCTCGGGTGTGGCCTCAGTGAAGCTCTTCCAGATCCATTCGCGGCCGGGGACGAAACCGGGGTCGGAGCTGATGGCGATCGGCAGCGCCTCGGCGCCCATCGCCCGATAAGCCTCGATCTGTCCGAGCACGACGCGATAGGTGCCGCAGGAGTGCCAGGCCGGATGGATGAGCGCCACGCGCCGGCCGGCGAGAGAAAGCTCGCTCATAAGGGAAGGGTTTCCAACTCGGTCGCCAGCGCCCGCGCGTAGGCTTGCGGACTGAAGACCTCCTCGTAGAATTTACGCGTGGCGCTCGCCGCCGCGGGCGTTTCGCCCCGGTCGGCGCGCGCCTGCGCCTCGCGCCAGAGGCGGGCGAATTGCTCGGCGTCCTCGGCCAGACCGACATTCGAGAAAGCCGATGGATCGACCTTCATGCCGCGAAACGCGAGCGGCGTCGCGATGAGCGGCGCGCCGCAGGAGAGCGCCTCGACCGCCTTGATGGAGAGGCCATGCCCTTCGACCGTCGGCAACAGGACGCAGCCCGCGCCGGCGTAAACCGCGCCGATATTCTCGACCCGCCCCCGAAACAGCGCGCGATGCGCCTCATAGAGCGCGGGATCGCGCTGCTTCACGCCCGCGTCGATATTGCCGTAGATCGCAACCCGGGCGCCCTCCGCGCGCGGGACGACCTCTTCGAGGAGCCAGCGGAGGCTCTTGTAATTGGCGTAATTGTCGCTCGCGACGATGATGATCTCGCCGCCCGCCGCGCGCGGAACTTCGAGCACCGCCGGGTAAATCAGCGCATGGCGCGCCTGCGGCAAAAGCGCCCGGAAGTCGCGATCTTCCTCCTCGTTGAGATGCGCGCAGAGATCGGCGCGGCGCATCCAATCGAGTTCGACCGCCAGCATCTCGTCGTAGCCGACGTAAGGCGGAATAAAAAAGCCGCCCTGATTGCGCAGCACATATTGCCGCGCCTGAATGTCCTGAGTCTCCAGGATCACCGGAACCCGCCTGCCCCGCTTCAATCTTTTGACGAAAGGCAGCGTGAAATAGTGGTTGGCGTGAAAGAGATCGATCGTTTCGAGATCGTCGGGGACCCGAACGCGTTTGGCGATTTCGATCAGCCATGACGCCTGATCGCCATGGATGAGGCGCCACCAGCCGTCGAGGAGCAGCCGCGAGGCGAGAGCGGCGTTCGGCGCGCCGCAGAAATAGCGTCGATCCGCCCCGATGTCGCGGGTGGCGGCAAGATATGACGGCCAGCGCCCGCCGACCGGCGGCGGCGGGGTAAGCGCGTCCATCATCGCGATGGACAGCACGCGCGCCCCAAGCGCCTTATAGGCGGCGATCTGACTGACGTTGACCTGATAGCTGCCGCAACTGTGCCAGGCGGCGTGGACGACGGCGACGGTCTTCCCGGCGAGCGGCCGCGCGGAAGGCGGCGTCTCCGAAATCTGCCCCAATCGACCGCCCCCTTGCTTTTGCCCGAATTTTACAAGTACACCCCCTATATGAGCCTTCGACCTTCGAATCCACCCCTGCGCGCCCCGGAGTCAGAGACCGGCGCCGCCGCGCCCGCCAAGCGCTATGGCATCGCCATTGTCGGCAACGACAAGATCATCGATTGGCTGCTGCCCTTCCTGGAGAGCTACCGCGACACCAATTCGTCGCTGCCGATCTATCTCATTCCCTATGACGACAATGTCGAAATGACCCGCCGCGCCGCCGATATTTACGGCGCGACCTATGTGGACGAGGAGCCGGTCGAGATCGACAAGCTCTCCCATGAGCTTTATCCGGGTTTTTTCAACAGCAACCGCCGGCGCCTGCGCAAGCTTCAGGCGCTTGCCCTGCCGCTCGACGAAGTCGCTTATGTGGATGTGGACGTCATTCTGTTTCGCGACTTCACGCCCATTTTCGGCAGGCTCGAAGCCGACAAAAGGGAATTCATCGTCGCCTCGCCGAGCTTCGAATATGTCTATAACGACAGGCGCAGCAATTATGCGTTCCTGAACGACGCGCTGCTCTTCAACGACGGCTTCTGGGTCACGTCCAACAAATATCTCAAGCTCTCCGACTTCATCGAGACGATGAAGGAAGACGCCGAGATTTTCCACGACGTGCGCAAGCGCGGCCAGCTGTTCGCGCAGCCGCTCGTGAACTTTGTCACCCATCGCCGCGGGATCAAGATCGAGCTGCTGCCCAATGTGGTGGAAAAGGCCTCGCACGAGAGCTTCTACAAGGCACCGGGCGTGACCTTCGTGGACGGCAAGCCGGTGGATTTCGAAGGCAAGGAAATTTATTTCGCCCATTGGGCCGGCGCGGTCGCGCTGCCCGCGCGCGGCGTCTTCGATCCGGCCTGGACGCAATATTCCAAGGCCGCCTGGGCCCGGTTCAAGAAATAGCTCTGCAGGACGACGCGCCTTGATCTTTTACCCGTCATTGCGAGCGACGCGAAGCAATCCAGGGGCCGCGATGTGGCTCTGGATTGCTTCGTCGCTGACGCTCCTCGCAATGACGGGCATAACGCCAAAGCGGCAATAACCCATGCCCCGCCTCCTCTTTTACTATCTCTTCAAGCGCGTGGGCTTCAGCGTCCTCATCGTTCAGCTCGCCTTGTCGGTTCCGGTCGTTCTTTCCTATTTGCTCTACCAATTGCCGCCGGCGGCCGTGCGCGGCGGGCTCGTCATTCCGGCGCTGGTCGGCGTCACGCCGACGGTCGCTTATATGACCTTGCCGATGGCCATCGGCGTTGGCGCCGCACTCGAATTCTCCCGCATGGCCAGCGAAGGCATGATCGCCGTGCTCTATGCGCTGCGGCTTTCCGTCTGGTCGATCTGCCGCCCGACGCTGTCGCTCGCAGCGGGCGTTGTCGTGCTCGGCTATATTCTGGCGAACATCGTCGCCCCGCATTATTCGAGCAATATGCAGGACGTGTTGAACGTCGTGCGCAATTCGCTCAACCACCGCATGCTCGACGCGGCGCATTTCTACACATTCTCGAATGGCGTGAAGACGCTCTACATCGAGCGCTGGATCACGCCCGACATCGCCGCCAATCTGTTCATCCGGCAGATTTCCATCGAGAAGATGCAGGAAGAGACGATCACCGCGGCGCGCGCCGAATTCCGCCGGAACGAATCTGGCGTCATCGTCGCCCTCTCCAATGGCAGCATCCAGACCCGCTCGGTCACGAGCAATGAGGTGCGGATCGCCAATTTTGACGAATACGCCATGGCGCTTCCCATGCAGGGCAGCGGCTCGCTGCCCGATCGCGGCTGGAAAGGCGTCTATGAATTGTCGGCTGGAGAATTTCTCTCCAGCCTGGAGCTTGCAAAGCGGGATCATCGCCAGTTCGGCGAGTGGATGGCGGAGGCGGCGAAACGCTTCGGCGCGCCGACCCTTGCGCTGGCGCATGCCCTGCTCGCCATGGCGCTGACCCTGACCTTCGGCAACATCACAGGCCGGCGCGGCGCGGCCGGCAGCCTGCCGATCATCGCCATTCCGGCGGCGCATATCGGTTTTCTGGTGGGGCTGGAATCGCTGCTGCGCATCAGCGCCTGGTTCGCGATCCCCTTGATCGCCGCCGTGGGCGCTGAAATCGGCGTGTCGGCCTGGCTCATCGGCAGGCTGAATTATAGCCCGCACGCCAAGCGCTTCGACGTTCTCGCGCCGACGACGGCCGGCTACGCCGCGCCGGCCGCCTGAGCTTCCTCGGCCCGCATCGCAGCGCGATAATCGGCGATGATGCGCTTGGGCTCGCCGATCTCCTTGACGACGCCCTGCTCCAGCCAAAGGATGCGATCGCAGAGGTTCTCGAGGAAATCGAGATCATGCGAGACCATCAGGATCGTGCCGTTCCGGCTGAAGTCAGCGATATATTTCTCGCATTTGCGCTGGAAGATCTCGTCGCCGACCGACAACGCCTCGTCGACGATGAGCACGTCCGCCTTGGCGTGGGCGCAAATCGCGAAGGCGACGCGCGCGATCATGCCCATTGAATAGGTCCGCATCGGCTGCTCGAAGAAGGGGCCGATGTCGGCGAAGGCGGCGATGTTTTCGATGCAGTCGTCGACTTCCTTGCGCGATAGGCCGAGGATCGCCGCGCCGATGCGGGCGTTCTCGCGCCCCGTCAGCAGCCCGTCGAAGCCCGAGCCCAACGCCAGGATCGGCGCGATACGGCCTTTGACCTCGAACTCGCCTTTGGTTGGCATGGTGATGCCGCAGATGATCTGCAGCAGCGTCGTCTTGCCGGCGCCGTTGCGCCCAAGAATGCCAACGCGCTCGCCCTTCTCGACCGTGAAGGTCATGTCGTGCAGAACCCACTTCTCCTTGTAGAATGTCTTCCACAGGCCAAAGAGGATCTGCTTCAACTGGTCGTTCTGATGCGCATAGAGCTGGAAGGCTTTCCCGATGCCCTTGCAGCGAATGGCCGGCTCAGATGACATCGACGATCACCGATTTGTAGCGCATGAAGAACTGGTAGCCCCCGATGAACACGGCGTAGGAGACGGCGAAGACGAGCAGATAGGCGAAGACGTTCGGCACATAGCCATCGAGCGCCACGGCGCGCAGCATCTCGATATAGTCGCCGACGATATTGAGGCGCAGCCACATCGCGGTCGAGTTGGACATCTGCGCGATCTGGTCCAGCCGATAGAAAATCGGCGTCGCGAACATCAGCACTGGGACGATCGACGCCATGATATGCGCGACGTCGCGCGTGAAGGCGCCGAGCGCCATCAGAAACCAGACGACGCCCAGTATGAACAGGAAGAACGGGACGACGAGCAGCGGCGTCAGCACGATGGTCAGCGGCACACTCCCCGCCGTCAGCAGGCGGAAGGCGATATAAACGCCGAAGGCGACGCCGGCATAGGTGAAGGCGCGGATGGTCGCGGTCCAGGCGATGGTTTCGCTCGGAAAGATCGAGCGCTTGACGAAATTCACATGCTCATGGAGCAGGATCGGCGCGCGATAGGCGAGCTCGCTGAAGAGATTGAAGACGATCAGCCCGATGAAGATGCCGCTCGCATAGTCCGTCACGCTCATGCCGGCTGAGAGCTGCGGCACGGTGATCGAGAAGAGCGTCGTATAGGTGAGCAGCATCACCAGCGGCGAGAGCGCCGCCCAGGCCGGCCCCAGGAAAGAGCCGCGAAAGCGTGAGATGAATTCCCGCCGCACCACGGCGCGAATTAGCTCCCGGTGACGCCAGGCCCGCTCGAAAGGGGCGATATAGGCGGGCGGGATCGAGGCGAGCAACAGTCTCAGCGTCCTTTGCGAAAGCGAGCGCCATGAGGCGCGCCGGTCGCCTGCATAGACCAGTTCCGGCCGCGCCCTGTCAATGGCGAGGGTTAACCGACGGGCCGCGCGGGCCTATGCTCGCCTGGGAGGCCCAATGCTGACTCGCCGGCAGACCATGAGACTTTTGGGCGCCGCCGCGCTTGCGCCCGCGCGCGCGAGCGCTGAAGCGGACTACCGGATCGGCGCATGGACAGGCGACAGTTTCGCGCCCATGCACGCCATCCGCGACGGTCTTTGGGACCGGCCGGCGCCCGCGCCGGAGCGGCGGGTCGAGGTCGCCATCGTCGGCGGCGGCCTTGCAGGCCTCGCCGCCGCGGCGCTGCTGCGGGACCACGACATTTTGCTGCTGGAGCGCGAGACGGAGCCCGGCGGCGCCGCCAAATCCGGGCGCTGGCGCGACATCGACTATGCGCTGGGCTCCGCTTATTTCGTCGACGTCTCGGAACCTTTCGGGCCTTTCTACGAGACGCTGGGCCTCACGCCCGTGCCCGTGCCGCAGCCGGAGAATCGCGTGATCGCCGGCGGGTCGACCGACGCGTTCAGCGGACCGCTGCGGGCGCCCCTGGAAAGGCTGCAGGGCCTTGTGGCAAGGCTCATGGCGAGCGCCGATTTCCCCAGGACGCCGATCGAAGCAGCCTCGCCCACGGCACTGGCGCTCGACCGATTGACGCTGCGCCAGTTTCTCCTTCGGGAACAGATCGACCCGGCCCTCCTCCCCTGGCTCGACGCCTTCAGCCGCTCGGCCATGGGCGCGGGAGCGGCCGAGGTCTCGGCCTATGTCGGACTGAACTTCCTCTCCGAGCTCGCCGGCCGGATTTACGCCTTTCCGGGCGGCAACGCCGCGCTTGCAAAGGCGATGGCGGCGCGGGCCTCGAGCGCCGGCGCAGGCCGCATCGTCACCGGCGCGGCGGTCTTCGCGGTCGAGCCGTCGAACGATGGCGGCGAGGCACGCGTCGCCTGGTTCGACGCCCAGAACCCCGGGCAGCCTCGCTGCGTGGCGGCCAAATGGGTTGTGCTCGCCGCGCCTTTTTTCTTCGCGGCGCGTATCCTGCGCGACCCCGCCGCGAAAGCCGCGATGACGCGCCCACGTCAGGGGAGCTTTCTCGTCGCCAACTGCTGTTTCAGGGGCCCCATGGCGCCCGGCGCCTATGATTGCTGGACGCCGGAGGCCGAGAACGTCACCGACGCCGTCGACGCTGGGGCCGCGCTCGGCGAGAAACGGCCGAGGGACCATGGGATTCTCACGGTCTACGCGCCGTTCCGAGACCCGCAGATGGGGCGCGCGCAATTGCTGGCTGGCGACGGCGCGGCGCTGGCTGCGCCGATCGTCGCGGAGCTGCGGCGCTTCCTGCCCGAGGCCTTTTCAGGGACGCGGCTTGCCGAGGTGCGGCTGACGCGCTGGGGACACCATCATCTCCTTCCGACGCCAGGCATTGTCGAAACGATGCGCGCGCTGCCGAAGCGTTATGGCAATGTCCTGCTGGCCCATTCCGACGGCCAGGGCATGCCGGCCGTCGAAAGCGCTATCACCGAGGCGCACCGCGCCGCGGCCATCATCAGGGGCAGGTAGCGGCGTCCCTACTCCACCGTGACGCTCTTTGCGAGATTCCTCGGCTGGTCGACGTCTTTGCCCATGAAGGTCGCCACATGATAGGCGAGAAGCTGCGCCGGCACGGCATAGACGATCGCCGCGAAGGGCCCCGAGACCGTCTCCGGCATTTCGATATAGCCCGCGAGTTCCGCCGCCGCCTCCTGCTTGGCGCGGGGCGAGCCGATCAGGATCAGATGCCCGCCGCGCGCGGCGACTTCCTGCAGATTCGACACGGTCTTCTCAAGGCTCGCGTCCGGCGGCGCGAGCACGATCACCGGCATGGCGTAGTCGATGAGCGCGATCGGGCCATGTTTCAGCTCGCCCGCCGCATAGCCCTCGGCATGGATGTAGGAAAGCTCTTTCAGCTTGAGCGCCCCTTCCATCGCCAGCGGAAAGGACGGGCCGCGGCCGAGATAGAGCACGCTCGACGCCCGCGCCACGTCGCGCGCCACCGGCTCGACCGCCGCCTCGCGGGATAGCGCCTCGGCCATCTTCCCCGGCGCGGCGATCAGTTCCGAGACCAGCTCCCGCTCGCGCTCCTTCGTGAGCACGCCCCGCGCGCGCCCGAGCGCCAAAGCGAGACAGGCGAAAACCGCGAGCTGGCAGGTGAACGCCTTGGTCGAGGCGACGCCGATTTCCGGCCCGGCGAGGGTCTTCGCCACCGTGTGGCTCTCGCGGGCGATGGTCGAGGTCTCGACATTAACGATCGAGAGAATGTGCTGGCTATGCGCCTTGGCGTAGCGCAGGGCTGCGAGCGTGTCGGCCGTCTCGCCCGATTGCGAGACAACGATCATGAGCCCGTTCTCGGCCAGAGGCGGGTCGCGGTAGCGGAACTCCGAGGCTATGTCGATCTCGACCGGGAGCCGGGCGAAGCGCTCCAGCCAATAGCGCGCCACCAGCCCGGCGTAATAAGCGGTGCCGCAGGCGGAAATCGTCACCCGCGACAGGCGGCTGGGATCGAAGTTCAGCTCGAAGGGGAGGCGCGTGACGCCCTCGGCGAGATCGAGGTAATGCGACAGCGTGCGGCCGACGACCTCGGGCTGCTCATGGATTTCCTTGGCCATGAAATGGCGGTAATTGCCCTTGTCGACCAGGAACGAGCCCTGCTGCAAAGGCAGGCGGCGCCGCTCGACGGGCGCGTCTTGGGCGTCGAAGAATTGCGCGCCGCCGCGACGCAGCACGACCCAGTCGCCTTCGTCGAGATAGGCGATCGTCGTCGCGAAGGGCGCGAGCGCCAGCGCGTCCGAGCCGAGATAAGCGCCCTCCTCGCTCCAGCCGACGGCGAGCGGCGAGCCGCGGCGCGCGCCGATGAGAAGGTCGGGCTCGTTGTTGAAGAGAAAAGCCAGCGCAAAGGCGCCCTTGAGCCGCTTCAGAGCCGCGGCGACCGCCGCCTGCGGCGCCATGCCAGCCTGCATTTCATCGGCGACGAGATGGGCGACCACCTCCGAGTCGGTCTGCGAGGTGAAGGCATGGCCCTTGGCCATCAGCTCCTCGCGCAGCTCGCGGAAGTTCTCGATAATGCCGTTGTGAACCACCGCGACGCGGCTATTGGCGTGGGGATGGGCGTTGTCCTCATTGGGCTTGCCATGCGTCGCCCAGCGCGTGTGGCCGATGCCCACGCTCCCGCGCATGGGGGTCGCGGCGAGCTTTTCTTCGAGATTCTTCAGCTTGCCGGAGGCGCGAAGCCGCGTGAGGCGGCCCTCTTCGAGGGTGGCGATCCCGGCAGAATCATAGCCGCGATATTCCAGCCGCTTCAGCGCCTCGACGAGCTGTCCCGCAACCGGGCCTTTCCCGAGAATTCCGACGATTCCGCACATAGGGCTGCCTCCGAAAAAGGATCATAGCAAAAGCGCTGCAGCACGCTTCGGTCTGATTCAAGGTTAAGGGGATCGTTGAGAGGAGCGTTAGCTCCCCTTAAGACGTAACCCGTGCGGATCGGCACCCTTCCCAAGGCGATCTAAACCATAGTCACGACTTCTTGGCGGCAGCCTTCTTCTCCGCCTGCGTCGCCCGGAAAGACGCCGCCCAGCCGGCTTTCTCCATCTGCCGGCCCCGCGCCACCACGAGCGCGTCGCCGCTTACATCCTTGGTGACGACCGAGCCCGAGCCCACATAGGCCCCCGCCCCGATCCTCACCGGCGCAACCAGCGCGGAATTGGAGCCGATGAAGGCGTTCTCGCCAATCTCCGTGCGATATTTGAAGAAGCCGTCGTAATTGCAGGTGATCGTGCCCGCCCCGATATTGGCGTTGGCGCCGATGTCGGCGTCGCCGATATAGGTCAGGTGATTGACCTTCGCGCCCTTGGCGACATTGGCGTTCTTGATCTCGACGAAATTGCCGACCTTCGCCGCCTCCGCAAGCGCCGCGCCCGGCCGCAAACGGGCAAAAGGCCCGATCGTCGCGCCCCGCCCGACGCTCGCGCCTTCGAGATGCGAAAAGGCGTGGATCACCGCCTTGTCGGCGATCGAGACGCCGGGGCCGATGACGACATGGGGCTCGATCGTCACCTCTCGTCCCAAAACCGTGTCGGCGGACAGAAAAACCGTCTCGGGCGCGATCATGGTGACGCCCGCGGCCATGGCGGCGCGTCTCAGGCGGTTCTGCGCGACGGCCTCCGCCTGAGCGAGCTGAATGCGGTCGTTCACGCCGAGCACTTCCGTCTCGTCGGCCACGACAACCCGCGCCTCGCGCCCCGACGCGCGGGCGATTTCGACGATATCCGTCAGATAATATTCGCCCTTGGCGTTGCTATTGCCGATCTGGCCGAGCCAATCCGCGGCCGCAGCCCCATCGATCGCCATCAACCCGGCGTTGCACAGCCGGATGGCGCGCTCCGCCGCGCTCGCGTCCTTCTCTTCGCGGATGGCGACGAGGCGTCCTGCCTCGTCCTGCAGCAGCCGCCCATATCCGAAGGGGTCAGCCGCCGAGAAACCCAGCGCCGCAACGCCGGCGCCGGCCGCCAGCGCCTCCCGCAGCGCACGGATCGTCGCGCCGGTCACGAGCGGCGTGTCGGCGAAAAGAACGAGGAGATCGTCGCAACCGGCGGCAATCGCCGCCCGCGCCGCAAGGACGGCGTGCGCCGTGCCCAGGCGCTCCGCCTGGACGAAGGTCTGGGCATGCGGAGCGCGCTTCAGCGCTTCGGCCGTAACGTCCTCTCTGCCCGGCCCGACCACGACCGCGATCGTCTCGACGCCCGCCTCGGCGACCGCGGCGAGCACATGGGCCAGCATCGAGCGGCCGGCGACCTGATGCAGAACTTTCGGCGTATCCGACTTCATACGCGTCCCCTCGCCGGCGGCGAGGACGATCGCGAGCGCTTTGCGGGAGCTCGACATGAGGCGCCTTTGGTTGCGTGGAGCGCGGCGAGGCCGCGGTAATTTCGGCCCGTTTGTTGCAGATTCGAAGCGCTAAGGGCAAGGGTGCAAGCGGGGGACAGGCAAATGAGGGGCAGCTCGCGAGAGGCGCGCCCGCGCCGCAAGAATTCCTTTTTGTTCCCCGAAATTCTTCTATAGAGGAGCGACGCGCCATCCCGACCGCCTTCCGACCTCGCTCCCGGTTGCTCAATGTTTGAACGTAGAGATGTTCTCAAAGCGGCTTTCGGCGCCCTTGCGTCGGGCTTTTCGCCTCCTATCGTCCGCGCCGAGCCGACGCCCTCGACCACTCCGCCGCCGCCCCCGGCGAGCTTTTCGCGCGATGTGATCGTCGAGCTCGCGCGCACGCTGGCCTCCCGCCCCTACGCCGCGCCGCCCGCCGATTTGCGCGAGCCTTTCGCAAGCCTCACTTACGAGCAGTTCGTCGGCATCAAGACCAAGCCTGGATCGGCCCTTTGGGCTGGAGAAAACAAAGGCTTCTCGATCGAGCCGCTGCATCGCGGCAATATTTTCACCGCGGCCGTCGACCTCTTCATCATCGATAATGGCGCGGCGGTCAAAATCGCCTATGACCAGAGCCGCTTCGACTATGGCGGCCTGAAAGTCCCCGAAAAACTGCCGGACATTGGCTATTCCGGATTTCGGGTGCTGCGCGCGCCGCCGGGCGGCCAGGAAGCCGAGCTCGCGATCTTCCAGGGCGCGAGCTTCTATCGCGCGGTGGCCGCCGGCCAGAATCTCGGGGTGACGGCGCGCGGCCTCTCCATCCGCACGGCCGACCCGCGCGGCGAGGAATTCCCGGCCTTCCGCAGCTTCTGGATCGAGAAGCCGGTGCTCGGGGCCAATGCGCTCGTTATCCATGCGCTTCTGGATTCGCCGAGCGTCGCCGGCGTTTATCATTTCACCCTGCGCCCCGGCGAAGCGACGATCATCGACACCGAGCTGACCCTCTTCCCGCGCACCGCTGTCGATCATTACGGGCTCGCGGGCTTTGCCGCCGCCTCGCTCTACACGCCGCTCAATCCGCGCCGCCGCAACGACGACTTGCGTCCGATGGTGACGGCGACCAACGGCCTGCAGATGCTGACCGGCTCGAGCGAGTGGCTGTGGCGACCCGTCGCGAATCGCGAGGAGCTGCAGTTTTCGTCCTTTGTCGACGTCAATCCCAAGGGCTTCGGCGCTCTGCTGCGCGATCGCGACATCTCCAATTATCAGGACGACGACCAGCATTGGGAGCGCCGCCCGTCGCTGTGGATCGAGCCGCTCGGCGACTGGGGCGACGGCGCCATGCAGCTCGTCGAAATCCCATCGGAATCGGAAAACAACGAAAACATCGTCGCTTACTGGCGGCCGAAATCGCCATTGGTCGGCGGCGCGCAGGCCAATTTCGCCTATCGCCAGTTCTGGTGCTGGGAGCCGCCGAGCCGCCCGCCCCTGGCGGTCGCCGTTCAGTCGCGCTCGGGTAAAGTTTCGAACGCCAAGCTACGCCGTTTTGTTGTCGTTTTTTCTGGCGAGGTTCTGGGCGACCCGCAAAAAACGGCGCGTCTTTCGGCCGCTTTGACCACTTCGCCCGGATCAGCGACGAACGTGCGCACGTTTCTCAATCCGCAGGCGAAAACGTGCCGCGTCGTGTTCGACGTCGATCCCGCCGGCGAAAACTACTGTGAAATTCGTCTCGTCCTGCGCGCGGACGAGCAGCCGATCAGCGAAACGTGGCTCTACAGATGGACTCCCTGACGCTTACGCCCGTCGACTCCGCCCAGCCGGCGCCGGCCTTCAAAGACCCGGCCGCGGCGCCGCCGACGCCGATCGAAAACCGGCTCTCGATGCCGGCGCAAAATATCTTCAAGTTCGAGCAGAGGCAGCGGCGCAAGCTTCAGGCGCAATCGCTATGGCGCACGCCCTGGCTCGCGCGCCTCGTGACCTTCGGCGGCGGTCTCGCGCTCACGGTCTATGGCGGCTGGCAGATGTACAAGGTCATCGACGTCGGCGGCGTCACGACCTTGAAATGGGCGCTGCTCGCCCTCTTCATCCTCAACTTCTCCTGGATCGCGCTGAGCTTCGCGAGCAGCGTCGTCGGCTTCGTGGCGCTGCTCTCAAGGCGCCCGTCGGCCGGCCTGCCTGAGACTCTGCGCGAGAAAACCGCCGTCGTCATGCCGATCTACAATGAGGCGCCGAGCCGCGTCTTTGCGGCGCTGCAGACGATCTATGAGGATATTCAGGCCACGGGACTGGGCGAGAACTTCGACTGGTTCTTCCTCTCCGACACGACCAATCCGGACGTCTGGATCGCCGAGGAGCGCGCCTTCATCGCCATCCGCCGCCGCCTCGGGCCCAACGCGAGCATCTTTTATCGCCGCCGCGAGAAGAACACCGGCCGCAAGGCCGGCAATATCGAGGATTTCGTCTCGCGCTGGGGCGGCTTCTACGCCCATATGGTCGTGCTCGATGCCGACAGCCTGATGACCGGCCCGACGATCGTGAAGCTCGCCGCCGCCATGGAGGCGGACCCGGACTCGGGCATCATCCAGACGCTGCCGCTCATCATCAACCGCAACACGCTATTCGCGCGCGTGCAGCAATTTGCGGCGCGCATCTATGGCCCGGTCATCGCGACCGGCCTTGCCTGCTGGATGGGCCGCGACGGCAATTATTGGGGCCATAACGCGATCATCCGCACCGAGGCTTTCGCGCGCCATTGCGGCCTGCCCGACCTGCACGGCCGCCCGCCGTGGGGCGGGCACATTATGAGCCATGATTTCGTCGAGGCGGCGCTGATCCGCCGCGCCGGCTACGCTGTCTATATGTTGCCGAGGCTCGGCGGGTCCTACGAGGAAAGCCCGCCCTCGCTGATCGACCTCTCGACCCGCGACCGGCGCTGGTGCCAGGGCAATCTGCAGCATTCCCGCGTGCTGTTCGGACGGGGCTTGTGCTGGGCGTCGCGCCAGCACTTCCTCACCGGCATTTTCGGCTATCTCACCTCGCCGCTGTGGCTGCTGCAGCTCCTCGTCGGCATCGTGATCGTCTTCCAGGCGAGCTATTTCAAGCCGGAGTATTTCACGAGCGAATTCGCGCTGTTCCCGACCTTCCCGCGCTTCGACGCGGAGCGCTCGCTCGAGCTGTTCGCGCTCACCATGGGCATTCTGCTCGCGCCGAAATTCTTCGGCCTGCTCGTCGCAATCTACGAGCCCGAGACGCGCAGGGGCTCGGGCGGCGTGATCATGCTGCTGATCTCGACCCTGTTTGAAATCGTGCTGTCGGCGCTGCTGGCGCCGATCATGATGCTGATCCAGACCGGCCATGTGGTGCATATTGTCTTCGGCTTCGACACGGGCTGGGACCCGCAACGTCGCGACGACGGCTCCGTGCCGCTGATCGACATTGTGCGCCGCCATCGCTCGCATATGGCGATGGGCGCGCTCTCCCTCGTCGCGGGCCTCCTGATTTCGCCCTCGCTCGTCGCCTGGATGTCGCCGACCATCGCCGGCCTCATCCTGGCCATTCCGATCTCCTGGCTCACGAGCCAGCGCTGGCTGGGCCTCGTCTTCCGCCGCGCCGGCGTGCTGGTGACGCCGGAGGAGACGACGACGCCGCCGATCGCCAAACGCGGCAAGGCGCTTTCCAAGGCGCTGGCGCGCGGCGAGGACGACGAGGTGAACGCCATCGTCGCGATCCACGCCGATCCGGAACTGCGCACGCTGCATGAAGCCTGGCTCCCGACCCGCAAACCGCGCCAGCGCGGCGTCATCACCGCCGATCGCGCCGTCGCGGAAGCCAAGGTCGCCGACGCCGAAACGATCGAGGACGCCGTCGCGTGGCTCAATCGCGGCGAGCGCCTCGTGGCGCTTTCCGATCGCGCGCTGATCGGCATGATCGCGAGATTGCCGCGCAGAGCCGATTTGCAAGAGGCTCAGGCGGCGGAATAGGCCCCTCATTCTCGCGATCGAGAGTGTTACTGAAGACCACGACCCCCTCTCCCGCGAAGCGGGGGAGGGCTGGGGAGGGGGTGTTAGCCGTGATAATTTACAAAATCATCTCCGCCCCCGAATGGCGCACCGCGGAGGCCGAGGGCGTCTTCCATGGCGCAGCCATCGATCTCGCCGACGGCTACATCCATTTCTCCGCCGCCGAACAAGTCGCGGAAACGGCCGCGAAACATTTCGCCGGGAAATCCGATCTGCTGCTCGTTTCCATCGACGCCGATAGGCTGGGCGACGCACTGAAATGGGAAGTCTCCCGCGGCGGCGCGCTTTTTCCGCATCTCTATGCGCCGCTGTCGCTCGACGCCGTGACGCGCGTGGCGCTACTGCCGCTCGACCCCGATGGGCGCCATGATTTCAGGGGGCTGCTGTGATCGACGTCTTCGGCCTCGCCCTCCCCTTTCTGCGCCTGCTCGACGCCGAAGACGCGCATCACGCCACCATCGCGGCATTGAAGCTGTTGCCCGCACGTCAGCCGCCGAAGAACGACCCCCGCCTCGCGGTTTCGGTCTTCGGCCTCGATTTTCCCAACCCCGTCGGCCTTGCGGCGGGCTTCGATAAAAACGCCGAGGTCGCTGACGCCATGCTCGGCTTCGGCTTCGGCTTCGTGGAGGTGGGGACGCTCACACCGCGCCCGCAGCCAGGCAATGCGCGGCCGCGCGCCTTTCGGCTGATGGAAGATCGCGGCGTCATCAACCGCTATGGTTTCAACAATGATGGCCACGCGCTGGCGATGGCGCGCCTCTCCGCCTGTCATTGCGAGGAGCGCAGCGACGAAGCAATCCAGAGCAGCCATCGCGGCCCTGGATTGCTTCGCTGCACTCGCAATGACGGGATTGTCGGCATGAATATTGGCGCCAATAAAGACTCGACTGATCGAGTTGCGGACTATGTTTCCGGCGTAAAAGCCTTCGCCGATGTCGCCAGCTACTACACCATCAACATCAGCTCGCCCAACACGCCGGGGCTGCGCGATCTGCAGGAGCCTGAGGCGCTCTCCGATCTTCTCGCGCGCGTGATCGAGGCCCGCGACGCGGCGCCCGCGCGGCGTCCGCTGCTCTTGAAGATCGCGCCGGACCTCTCTCTCGCTCAGCTCGACGGCGTCGTGCGCGTGGCGCGTGCGCGGCGGATCGACGGGATGATCGTCTCCAATACGACGATCTCCCGCCCCGCCACGCTGCGCTCGTCGTTAGCTAAGGAAACCGGCGGCCTCTCCGGCGCGCCATTGTTCGATCTTTCGACCGCGATGCTCGCGCAAACCTATCTGCGCGTCGAAGGACAGTTCCCGCTGATCGGCGTCGGCGGCATCGACAGCGCCGACGCAGCGTGGAGGAAAATCGAAGCCGGCGCGACGCTCGTGCAGCTCTATTCGGCGCTGGTCTATGAAGGCCCCGGCCTAGTGGAGCGCATCAAAAGGGGCCTCGTCCTGCGGCTTGAACAGGAAAATATTTCCCTCGCCGCGCTCGTCGGGCGCAAGGCCGCGGCGTTTGCGGCGCGCCCGCCGAGCGGTTGAAGCCAGAACCGCAAGCACGGGTCCTGCGCTTTTGCGCCGCCGCGGAAAATGCATACTTAGGCGGAGCCGTATATCCAGCGCGGCGCAACTTAAGTGAAGGCTTTCCGAATATGCGATCAATTCTGCGGACGCTCGGTCTTCTCGCCTGCCTCTGCGCGCCGCTCGGCGCGCTTGCGCAAGATTATGAAGGCGGCCGTCCGCTGACGGGAACCTGGCTCCAAACCTATTCCACCGCCGGCCAATGCCCCACGTGCTCGATCGCCATTCGTCGGGACGGCGACGGCTATCTCGTCTCGAGCAGCAATGGCTGGTCGGCAAGAGTGATCGGCGGGCCGCATGGCGCTGTTGGCGGCGGCTCCTGGAATACGCAAGGCGCCTGGGGCGGCCCTCTTCAGGTGCGTCTCAGAGCGCGCGGCGACGAGCTGGAATTGTCGATGACGGCCGAGTGGTCGGGAGCCTCGCTGACCTCGACCTACATCGCCGCCGACGCGCGTTGACACGGCGCGGCGCATAAGGCTGGCGCGCCACTTTCGCAGGCCGCGCACCAATGCTATTCCCCGCGCCACACCGTAACCAAAGGATATGAAATGAGCGACGACATCTGGCTTGCCACCGGCGAAGCGACGGTTCTCGCGGCGGACGGGCAATACACCGACGCCATGCCGGAAGTCTTGATCGGCAGCGTCAAGGGTCCGGTGGGCCAGGCTTTCGCCTCGATGACTGGCCAGGTCGCGGGCCATCCGCGCATGTTCGTCATCCGCGACCTCAATCAGCAGGTCCGCCCGGCGACCATGATGACCACCAAGATGACCGTGAAGTCGGAAGATTACGTCGAGCTTCTCGGCGGCGTGGTGCAGGCGGCGACCGCCGACGCCATCGTCGATTGCGTGGCGGAAGGGATTATCCCCAAGGATAAAACCAACGAGCTGTGCATGATCATCATGGTCTGGCTCGACCCGCGCTGCGCCAAGCATCTCAAGAAGCTCGACAAGAGAGACCTCTACCGCACCAATTATGAGGCGACGAAGCTCGCGATCTCCCGCGCGCTAAAGGGCGAGCCGACGATCGACGAGCTGATCGCCAACCGCAAGACAATCTCGCATTACGCGCTCGAAGGCGTCTTCGAGGAGTAAGTTGCTTTTCGCTTGAACAGCTCGCTTTGGCGGTGTCATTCCCGGCGGGCTGAAAGCCCGACCGGGAATCCAGGGCCAAAGTAGTAGCTGGATTTGCTCTGGATTCCCGATCGCTCGCTACGCGAGCGTCGGGAATGACAGTGGATCGCCGACCACCGCTGCGTTCAAATTTCCAGTTTCAATTGCCCATCAGCCTTCGTCTCCTCCGCGCTCAGCGACGACAGGCTCACGCCGAGCAGCCTGATTCCCTTTTCCACGGGAAAGACCGGCCCCAGCAGTGAAAAGGCCAGCGCTTCGAACTCTTGCAGAGACGCGATCGAACCCGCATTGGTGCGCGCGCGGGTGATTTGGCGGAAGTCTGCGTATTTCACTTTGAGCGTGAGCGTGCGCCCGCGGACCGGGCCGTTTTCAATCGCGCGCCAAACCTTCCGGACAATCGGCGCGAGCGCGGCGCAGGCGGCGTCATAGCTGAAAAGATCTTCCGCAAATGTGTTCTCCGCGCCGATCGATTTGCGGATGCGATTGGCGCGCACGGGCCGGTCATCGACGCCGCGCGCAATCCAATAGTAATAGGCGCCAGCCTTGCCGAAATGCCTTTGCAAGAATTCGAGCGTCTGCGCCTTCAGATCGTGACCCGTCTCAATGCCTAAGCGAGTCATCCTCTCTGTCGTCGCCGGCCCTACGCCGTGAAAGCGCCCGACCTCGAGCGCTTCGACAAAGCCCGGCCCCATCTTCGGCGTGATGACGAAGAGTCCGTCCGGCTTGCGATAGTCCGAGGCGATCTTGGCGAGGAACTTATTGTAGGAGACGCCGGCCGACGCGGTCAGGCCTGTCGCGATTTTGATCTTGGCGCGAATCTCCTCCGCGATCTGCGTCGCGGAAGAGATAGCTTTCAGATTCTCGGTCACGTCGAGATAGGCTTCGTCGAGCGCGAGTGGCTCGATGATGGGCGTATATTCGGAGAAGATTGCACGGATTTGCAGCGACACTTGCCGATAAACATCGAAGCGCGGCTTCACGAAAACGAGCTCGGGGCATTTGCGCCGCGCCGTGACCGAAGGCATAGCCGAGCGCACGCCGAATTTGCGCGCCTCATAGCTCGCCGCCGCGACGACGCCCCGCTCCCTTGCGCCGCCGACCGCGACGGGCTTGCCGCGCAGCTCTGGATTGTCGCGCTGCTCGACCGAAGCGTAGAAGGCGTCCATATCGATATGAATGATCTTGCGCGGCCGCGCGGCGTCGCTCGTCTCCGCGATCTTCTCCATGTCCGCTTCGCGCCTTGTCATGGCGGTAATTATACCGGCTGCCGCCCTATTGGCTCGAAAGCAAAATCTCGACGATAATCTCGCCATGACGGAGGATATCGGCATGGACGAGCCCGCGGGACTGCGAAAGAGCGTCGAGCCTCTCGAAGCGTTGTCCTGGCGACAAAGCGCTGCATCGCTTGTCGCCAGCGCGATGCTGCTGGGGCTCGGCGTCTATATCGTTTCGGGCTATCTCCATGCCCTGTTATGGGCCCTGGTTCTCGCCGTCGCGCTCTGGCCGCTTTACGGCCGCTTCAAACGCCGCCTCGGACCCTCCGCCCCGAAAGAACTCGCGCCGATCTTTTTCACGGCGCTCGTCGGGCTCGTGATATTGGCTCCGATCGCCGTGCTCGCGGTGGACGCCGCCGCCGAGTTTCGCCAGCTTCTCGACTATGCTCGCGCCGCCGAGGAAACCGGCCTGCCGGTTCCGGACGCGCTCGCGCGCCTGCCCGCGATCGGGCCATGGGCGTCGCAATGGTGGGCGGCGCATCTCTCGCACGCAGGCTGGGCGAAGGAGCTCGCCCAGCAGCTCAATACATCTCACGCACGGGAGGTCGGCGCGTCGCTCACCATCAATATCGCCCATCGCTCCATTCTCTTCGCGATCTCGCTCCTGGCCTTGTTTTTCCTCTTCCGCAGCGGGGAAAGCGTCGTCTCCCAATGCCGCGCCGCCTCGACGAGGCTCTTCGGCGCGCGCGGAGAGATATTAGCCGCGCAGATGATCGCGTCGGTACACGGCACGCTGAGCGGGCTCGTGCTCGTCGCCATGGGAGAAGGCGTTCTCATGGGCGCGGCCTATATGCTCACGCACACGCCTCACCCGATCCTTCTCGGTCTTCTCACCGCCTTCGCCGCGATGATCCCCTTCGCCGCCGCCTTCGCCATCGGCTTGGCGGCGCTGCTGGCGGCGGCGACCACAGGGCTGGCGCCGGCGCTCATTATCGCGGCGTGGGGCTTTATCGTCGTCTTCGCCGCGGATCATTTCGTGCGCCCCAATCTCATCGGCAGCGCGACGAAACTGCCTTTCATCTGGGTCCTGCTCGGCATTCTGGGCGGCGTGGAGAATTTCCAGCTTCTCGGGCTTTTCATTGGGCCCGCCGTCATGGCGGCGCTAATCTCGCTCTGGCGCGAGCTCTCCTTTGAGGAAGAGACCTAGTACTATTTCCGTTTGAACAGCTCGCATTGGCGCCTGTCATTCCCGGCGGGCTGAAAGCCCGACCGGGAATCCAGAGCCAAGGCGCTGGTTTTGGTCTGGATTCACGATCGCTCGCTTTGCATGGAGACACCGAACCAATCAAGCGGATCTCGAATAAGACTCCGACCAACCCTTTTGGAGAAGGGCTCGTCTTTTACCGCGTTGAGCACAGAGCCAGCTAGCCGCGTGTGGCTGTCGCTCTAAATTAGGCCGTGCCGCAAGCAAGTCTTTTCAGCGAACGAACGAGGCGCGGATGCGTGGCAAATTGTTCGGCCAAATTTCTATGACGATTCTCGCATCACTTCCGCCGCTCTGCGCTCTGGCGGCGCAAAGCGAAAACAAGCCGGCCTGTCCCAATGGCGACGCCGGCATAACCTTGCCCTCGGGGTTCTGCGCGACGGTCTTCGCCGATCACATCGGCCATGCCCGCCATATCGCCGTCGCCGATAATGGCGTCGTTTACGTAAACACATGGAGCGGGCGCTACTATGGGAAGCGGGGAAAGACGCCCCAGGGCGGCTTCCTCGTCGCGCTCCAGGATAAAAATGGCGACGGCGCGGCGGATGTCGTCGCGCGTTTCGGCGCGACGCCGGAGGGCGGCGGCTCAGGCGGCACCGGCGTCGGAATCTATAACGGCGCTGTCTACGCGGAAGAAGGCGACCAGATCGTCCGCTATGCGCTGTCGCCCGGCGACATCGCGCCAAGCGCCAAGGCGGAAACGGTGATCTCAGGAATGCCGCTCACCGGCGATCATCCCATGCATCCCTTCGTGATCGACGCGCACGGCAATCTCTATCTCGATTCCGCCTCGGCCACCGATTCCTGCCAGGCCAGCAACCGCATGCCCGAGTCGCCGGGCCTCACGCCCTGCCGGGAGCTCGAGACGCGCGCCGGCGTCTGGCGATACGACGCGAAGAAGAGAGACCAGAAATTCTCGCCCGCCGAACGTTTCACGACAGGCATCCGCAACGCCGAGGGCCTTACCGTTGAAGGGGATCGCGTCTACGCGACTCAGCACGGCCGCGATCAGCTCGCGGAGAATTGGCCGAAGCTCTACTCGCCGCAGCAAGG
Organism: Methylocystis sp. MJC1; assembly: GCF_026427715.1. NCBI lineage: Bacteria > Pseudomonadati > Pseudomonadota > Alphaproteobacteria > Hyphomicrobiales > Methylocystaceae > Methylocystis > Methylocystis sp. MJC1. Next base: position 2,752,728 of record NZ_CP107558.1, read on the forward strand.
CGCCGAGCTTCCCGCCGAGGAGCTTTTAGAACTGCGCGAGGGCGCCGATTACGGCTGGCCCGAATGCTATTATGACGGCTTTCAGAAGAAGCTCGTGCTCGCGCCCGAATATGGCGGCGACGGCGGCAAGAAGGTCGGCGTCTGCGCGGAGAAGCAAGGGCCCATCGCCGCTTTCCCGGCGCATTGGGCGCCGAATGCGCTGCTCGCCTATCGCGGCGGGCAATTCCCGACCGCCTATCACGGGGGCTTCTTCATCGCTTTCCACGGCTCGTGGGATCGCGCCCCCTTCCCACAGAGCGGCTATAATGTCGTGTTCCAACCCGCGAAGGACGGCAAGCCCGCGGGCGATTTCATCGCTTTTGCCGATGGATTCGCGGGCGGGGCCAAGGAGCCCGGCGGCGCGGCGCATCGGCCCTCCGGTCTCGCGCAGGGGCCGGACGGCGCCCTTTACGTCTCCGACGACACCAACGGCCGCATCTGGCGCATCACCTACCATGGCGACATTGCGCAGGGCCTCGAAGCCGCGCCTCCGCCCGCGCAGACGGCAGAGCGCGCGCCAAAGGCTGGCCCGCCGGAGGGCGTCAATCCGGAAGCCGGGAACTTGGAAGGAAAAAGCCTGCCGGTCCCGCCGGGTGCAACGGACGCGCAGGTCGCGTTGGGCGAGCGCATCTTCAATGGCCATGCGGAAGGTGGAAACTGCGCCGGCTGCCATGGCGAGAATGGCAAGGGCGCGCCCCTTGCGCCCGACCTTACGAGCGGCAAATGGCTCTGGTCCGATGGGAGCTTCGATTCGATCAAAGAGGTGATCGCCCGCGGCGTCGCGAGCCCCAAGGAATATCGCAGCCCCATGCCCCCGAAGGGTGGCGCGCCTTTGAGCGACTCCGATGTGACGGCCGTCGCGGCCTATGTCTGGGCGATCGGGCGTCAAAGTAAGAAATAGGCGGCGCAAAGGGGGGCCTTTGCCCGCCTAGTCATGCGCCATGCGCCTTAGGCTGCCGAACCTCGCGGCGCACCCAAAGCTGCTGTTTCTTTATGCATTCTGGAGAGCGCCAGGACTTCCGCGCCCTGTCGAATCTATGCGAAATTTCCGCGAATCTCGGAAAAGGAATTTGCGGATGTCCGATTACTTCACGACCCGCGAGCTCGCGGCGCTGCTGCGCGTGAAGGAGCGCAAGGTCTACGATCTCGTCTCTGAAAAGGCGCTGCCGGTGCGGCGCGTGACGGGAAAGCTGCTTTTCCCGAAAAGAGAGATCGAGGCCTGGATCGCCAGCAGCGGCGGCGAGGGCGCATCGGCGGAGAGAGAGCCGGCGTCGGCGCAATTCCCGCTCGTCATGGCGGGCGGGCACGATCCGCTTCTCGAATGGGCTCTGCGCGAATCGCGCGCGAGCATCGCGGCGCTGCTCGACGGCGCGCTCGATGGTCTCGCCCGGCTCAAGTCGAAGGATTGTCTCGCAGCGGGGTTGCACATTCCGACGGCGCGCCTGGATGATTGGAATGTCGCCGCCGTGCAGGAAGCGATGGGCCGCGAGCCCGTCGTCTTGTTGGAGTGGGCCAAGCGCAGCCGGGGCCTCATGTATCGCCCCTCCCCCGGCCACGCGATCAAATCGCTCGCGGACATCGGCGATCTTCGCTTCCAATCGCGACAACCGGAGGCCGGCAGCGAGCTGGTGCTCTCGCAACTGCTGGCGAAAGAGAAGATGCAAAAGACGGACCTGAATGCGATCGAAGCGATCGAACGGTCGGAGACCGACCTCGCCATGGCGATCGCCTCCGGCCGGGCGGATGTGGGGCTTGGCATCGAAGCCGCGGCGAATCAGTTCAAGCTCGCCTTCACGCCGCTGGTAGTCGAGCGTTTCGATATCCTCGTGTGGCGCAAGGCCTATTTCGATCCGCCGTTCCAGAAGCTCATCCGCTTCTGCGCCTGCGACGCCTTCCGCGATCGGGCTGCCGCTCTCGGCGGATATGATTGCGCCGACCTCGGAACCGTTCATTTCAACGGCCCGTGAGCTTGGGAACGGTCAGCGCGAAATCTTGCCATTTCAACTTCCTCGGGGCTTAATCAGGCGGGGAGCGGGTCCAATGTCCAATGAATTGACCGTCTTGGTTTGCGGGATCGGGGAAGACGCCTCGGCCGTTGCGCGCGGGCTTTTTGGCGAAGGCTATGCGGTCGCCCTGCACAAATGCACGAGCCCGCTGGCCCTGCGGCGGCGCATGAGCTTTGCCGACGCCTGGTATGATGGCTACGCCGTCCTCGACGGCGTCGAGGCGCGACGCGCCGATGTCGCGTCCGAATTTATGCTCGGGCTGCAAAGCCACGCCTTCATCCCCCTGCTGCGCGGACAGCTCGCCGATGTCATCGAGCGCTGGCCCTGGCATGTGATCATCGCCGCCCGCGAAGACAGAGAGGACGAGCCCGCCTCCTTCCTCAGCCTCGCTGAGTTCACCATCGGACTGGGATCGAGCTTCTCGCCGGGCGTCGATTGCGACGCCGCGATCGCGACCCACGGGCCCGACCCGGGCGCAATCCTGCGCGCCGGCGACAGCTGGCCGAAAGAATGGCCGGAAGCGCAAGATATTATCGTCTCGGCTCCCCGCGCCGGCCAATTTCGCGCGGACATGCCGATCGGCGCACTGGCGACGCAAGGCGCGCCAATTGGATTCATCGGAGAAACGCCCGTTCCCGCGCCGGCCGGCGGGCGGATCGTCGGCATTGCGCGCAGGGAGCAGGCCGTGGCCGAAGGCGCGCCCATTGCTGAAATCGCGGAGAACGTGACCGCGCGCGTCGCAGGCGTCAGCCGCCGAAGCCAGCTCGTGGCGCGAGCGGCTTCCTTTGCGATCGAGTTGGAAAACGAGGGCATCAAGCCCTTCTCCTTCGAGGACTGGCGCTAGAATCTCCCGTCCTGCAAGTCGTCGTCCGACAAATCTGTGATGAGCGGCCTGCGCCGTTCCCCACTCGCGTAAGCGAACGTCGGGAATGGCTTAGCTTCCCATAAAGACGTTTACCGAACAGGTAGTTAGAGAATTTGCATGAGTCGCATCAAACCGAAGCGCATCGTCGATCTGTCCAAGGAAATCGTCGATAACCCCAACGATCCGTTCTTCATGCGCGTGAAGATCAAGCACCATGGCCATCGCAAGGCGCGTTGGCTGGTGCGGGCGCTCGGCCTCCCCTTCCGGCTCTTCCCCAAGGATTTTGCCGGCTGGGCGGATGACACCATCACGCGCATGGGCGTCCATTCCACGACTCATATCGATGCGCCCTGGCATTACGGTCCGGAGCTTTCCGACGGCCGCCGTCCCGCGACGGTGGATGAGATGCCGTTGGACATGTGCTTTGGCCCGGGCGTCGTCTTCGACATGCGCCACAAGGCCGATGGCGACGAGATCACTGTCGCCGATATGGAGCAGAGCCTGCGCGACAGCGGCGCCACGCTCGGCGAGGGCGCCATCGCCCTGATCCACACCGGCCGCGACCGCCTGCAGGGATCGAAAGACTATTGGAAACGCGGAACCGGCATGAGCGCGCCGGCGACCGAATGGTTGATCGACAAAGGCGTCATGGTGATGGGGATCGACCAATGGGGCTGGGACCTGCCTTTTCATCACCAGATCCGCGCCTCCAAAGAGAAGAACGACGCGAAATCTATTTTGGCAGGGCCATCTCGTCGGCCGCCGCAAGCCCTACTGGCAAATGGAGCAATTGCGCGGCCTAGAGCAACTGCCAAGTCATGGCTTCGACGTGGCGATTTTTCCGCTCCGCTTGAAAGGCGCATCCGCCGCGCCGGCGCGCGTCGCCGCATTTCTTTATGACTGAGACGTAGAGAGAGCTTTGATTGGTTCGTCGTCGTTCCCGACGCTCGCGACGAGTGATTGGGAATCCAGCGCTATTTTGGCTCTGGGTTCCCGCGCGGGCTCTTCAGCCCGGCGGGAATGACGCGCCCTGGGCCTCCCGCCCCGGCGGATTCCCCCCTTTCGCCGGCGCGGATATGATAGACGTGAATCGAAACCGTGGTAGCGGGCGCGAGACGGATGACGACAACCAAAAAGATAGACGCGCTTCTTGCGCTACGCAGCGAAGGTAAATTCCTCATCGGGCGCGACCGAATCAAGGTGCTCGAGGCCGTTGCGCAGCATGGAAGCATTTCCAAGGCCGCCAAGGCGGCCGGCTTCAGCTACAAGGCCGCGTGGGACGCCGTCGCCGCGATCAACAATCTGCTGCCGAGCCCGGCCTTCGTTACGAAAGCCGGCGGCAAGAGCGGCGGCGGCGCCGAGGTGACGCCGGAAGGCCGTAAGCTGATCGAGACCTTTCACAGGCTCGAGGACAGGCTCTCGAGCCTCTCCTCCATGATCGCCGAAGTGGGGCTCGACGGGCAGGAGGATTTTCTGCTCTGGGGCGTCGCGGTGCGCATATCCGCCCGCAATGTTTTCCAGGCGGAGGTCGTCTCGATCAAGAAGTGGCCCGTCGACGTCGAGGTCACATTGCGAATCTCCGGCGAACATACACTGCTCGCCATCGTCACCAATGAAGCGACGGTCGATCTCGATTTGAAACCCGGCCGCAAGGTCGCCGCTTTGGTCAAATCGTCTTTCATCGAATTGAGCCTGCCGCAGGAAAAGGCAAAGGACGCTCGCAATCGCTTTACCGGCGTGGTCACGCGCCGAATCGACGCCGAGCGCAACTGCGAGCTGCTGATCGACATTGGCTCGGGAAAAACAATGACGGCGGTCCTGCCGAGGCAAGACGTCGAGGCAATGGGGATTTCCGAAGGAAGCGATGTCGTCGCCCAATTCGCCGCGCAGAATGTCATTCTAGCCGCGGATTGAATCCGCTCGCATGAATCATTGCATTTCAGCTTGCCGAGCTCGCTCGACGCTTGTCATTCTCGGCAGGCCAAAGGCCTGAGACTGGGGATCCAGAGCAAACGCGTGCTCCTGCCATTCCCGTCTGGCTGTAAGCTCGATTCCTAGTGACCACCGCCGTCATTGAGAGGAGCAAAGCGACGAAGCAATCCAAAGTCGCGTCATTTCCCTGGATTGCTTCGCTTCGCTCGCAATGACGGCGCTGGTTTGCTCTGGATTTCCCGATCGCGCGCTTCGCGAGCGTTGACCTGGCCGCCTGACTGATATTGGCGCTCAGGCGCAGGGGCTGGCTAATTGACGCCGCCGGCGGTCTGCCGATTTTCCAGCTCGCGAAGGCGCGCGCGAATCGTTCGCCAATTTGGGACTGGCAGCGACTCTTCTTTGCACTGCCGCGCAATCTCTTGGACAAGCGTGCTGAATCGCGGGCGCTCGCGCTCCGCGAGAAAGGCCGCCAACGCCGCCTCTATGATTCGCTCGCGCTTGGGATCGAGTCCCTTTGTGCCCTTCGGACGCCCGACGGAGCGCGAAGACGACGGAGCGATGGCGCCGCAGGTGCGAAATGACTTCATCATGCGATACGCCGTCGCCCGTGAGACGCCCAAATCCTTCTTGAGCTCATCGACGATTGCCCTCGTCGGCGCACGATTCGCGTGCGCCAGAAGGCAACGAAGCGCATCTTCCCGCCGGCGCTGCAACGTCATTTGTCTGTCTTCTTTACTATCCATGGCGTCGTCTAGATTTTGTTTATTCTTGTGATTTTCGGACATTTCAACGGCGGCCGGATGCCTGACTGAGCGTTTCTGGTTTTCCAGACATTGGCTCCCGCGAGCGGAAACCGGAAGCCAGGCCATCATTTCTCTCATAAATACAAAGCTAAGGGAATGATCGTTTTTTTGCAGCAAACGGACGAAGGGGCGAGAAGTCGAAGAAAGCGTCTCACCCCCGGCCCCGCCAAAAAGGAAGAAGGATATCGTAGATTCAATGGGTTCTTGGCAAAAATAGAAATCCTCTACAGTTGAAGCCTTGATTTTTGTGCAGTGAGACAATTTTATACATACTCTGCTTCATAGTGTCGCACGCCGGACTCATTCAGACAGGCGATTTCCGCATCCAGTGGACCAGCCGGGAAGACGAAGCGGCCGGCGCCAGTTGCGTCGCACAAACAAAAAATGTCCCGGCTCGACAGGTCGAGCCGGGACAAATTGCCTGGGAAAAATGCTTGGCAGCAGGCTCAGAGGTTGAGCATGCGATTCACCGTCGGAATGAATACGGCGAACAGAAAGATGATGAAGCCGATCCAGAACGCGACCCAGCCGAGCTCATTGACGGAGTGGAATGTTTTCATTGCTTGGCGCCTCCCTACTTTTCTAAGGCCGTTGTTCAGCCAAGCGCACATAATCGACGGACGAAGCTTCAAATCAACTGACTTTGGTGCGGCAGAAAGTCGCGATTCACAAGTATCACTATAATATACATCAGTCTCATATTTATTTACACTGCATATAATCTCAGTTTAAAATACATATAAGTGATACAGTTCAATACAATGCGCGCAATTGACGCAGTTGATGCCTCAACTGGACAATTGACGTTGCTCATCCTGTCCGTGATAGCCTCCAGCTCTGTCAGGAATGCTTTCTTTCCAGCCTAAAGTGCTTGGAAAGCATTGAAAATTCTACCTGATAGACACGAAAGGACACGCAACTCTAGGGAAGCCTTCGCCCGAAACGGTGCGAAAGCTTCGTGCGAGTGCGCGAACCCAGTCCAAACTGAAAACTGGAGGAGAGGAATGTCACTAACAGAAAAAGCAGGGATAGCGACCAAGGCGCAGGCGGAATCTATTGTTAATTACCGCCCCGCTTATCTCGCCATGGCGGCGCTGGGGACCTTTTACGTCGGCATCCGAATCTACGAGCAGTATTTCGGCTGGAAAGCCGGTCTCGATTCTTTCGCGCCGGAGTTCCAGACCTACTGGCTCAACATCATGTGGACCGAGCTGCCGCTCGAGTTCATCTCCTTCTGCGCGATCGGCGGCTATCTGTGGAAGACCCGCGACCGCAACATCAACGCCGTTGCGCCGCGTGAAGAAATGCGTCGCCTGATCACCCTGATCGGCTGGCTGCTCATCTACGCCTTCACGGTTTATTGGGGTGCGAGCTACTTCACCGAGCAGGACGGCACCTGGCACCAGACCGTCATTCGCGACACGGACTTCACGCCGTCGCACATCCTGGAGTTCTACCTCAGCTATCCGATCTACATTATCGCGGGCTGGGGCGCCTTCATGTACGGCCGCACGCGCATTCCGCAATTCGCGAACCGCATCTCGCTGGCCTTCCTGATGTTCTTCGCCGGTCCGTTCATGATCTTCCCGAACGTCGGCCTGAATGAGTGGGGTCACACCTTCTGGTTCATGGAAGAACTGTTCACGGCGCCGCTGCATTGGGGCTTCGTGTTCTTCGGCTGGTTCGGTCTCGCGATGTTCGGCACCGTGCTGCAGATCCTCAGCCGCGTGATCGAGCTCAGCAAGGAGTTCGAAAAGGACGTTCTCGCGATCTGATCGCGAGAGTGGCTCTCGGCGGCGCGCGCATCGCTCCCAGGGCGCGCGCGGGACCGAAGAAGAAGCGGCCGCTTTCGACAATTTCTCCCTCTGGTGTCGCGAGCGGCCGCTTCCGGCCGACGCCAAGACCACTGCGGCCTGATCGCAGGAAGGCGCACGGCGAAACGAGAAAAAACACCCGGCGGGGCCGCCGGGAGGAACAATCAAGGAGAGGCAAAATATGTCTATATCGAATGAAACGGCTCCGGCGGCAGGCCGGGCCTGGGCGTCGAAGGAGGAATTCCTCGGCTGCGTCAAGCTGACCGACTGGGTCCTGCTTCTCATCCTTTTCCTGGTGCTGCTCGGCTCCTTCCACATCCATTACATGCTGCTGGCCGGCGACTGGGATTTCTGGATTGACTTCAAGGATCGCCGTATGTGGCCGACCGTGGCGCCGATCGTCGCCATGTGCTTCGCCGCCGCCGCGCAGTCCTTCTTCTGGCAGAAGTTCCGCCTGCCCTTCGGCGCGACGGTCGCCTGCTTCGCGCTGCTCGTCGGCGAATGGATCAACCGCTACGACAACTTCTGGGGTTGGACCTTCTTCCCGATCAATCTCGTCTTCCCGTCCGCGCTGATCCCGATGGGCTTCTGGCTCGACGTGATCCTGCTGCTCTCGGGGAGCTGGATCGTCACGGCGGTGCTCGGCGCGATGGGCTGGGGTCTCTTGTTCTATCCGAGCAACTGGCCAGTTCTGGCGCAGTTCCACCAGGCCACCGAGGTCGACGGCGTTCTGCTGACGCTCGCGGATCTCATCGGCTTCAACTACGTCCGCACGGGCACGCCGGAATACATCCGCATGATCGAGCGCGGCACGCTGCGCACCTTCGGTAAGGACGTCGTGCCGGTCGCGGCCTTCTTCTCGGGCTTCGTCTCCATGCTCGTCTACTTCCTCTGGTGGAAGGTCGGCGGCTGGTTCTCCACGACGAAGTATCTCGAGAACGACGACATCTAATCCAAGCACCGAACAACGGCCGGGGCGTAGAGCCCCGGCGCAGAAAACGACAAGGGAGTCGGATACAAATGAAACAATCTTTCTTCCAGAAACTGGCAAGAACGGCGTCGGGCCGCGCAGGCCGTCTGCTCGCCGTCGGCGCGGCTGCGATCGTCGCCGCCACGACCTTCGCCGCTACGCCGGCTGCGGCGCATGGCGAACGCTCGCAGCAGGCCTTCCTACGCATGCGCACGCTCAACTGGTATGACGTGAAGTGGTCGAAGACGACGCTGAACGTCAATGAAGAGATGGAGCTCACGGGCAAGGTCCATGTCTTCTCCGGCTGGCCGCAAGCCGTCGCGAAGCCGCAGGAAGCCTTCCTCAACGTCGGCGAACCCGGTCCGGTGTTGATCCGCAAGAGCGCCTTCGTCGGCGAAGTGCCGGTGCCGCGCACCTTCTCGCTGGATGTCGGTCAGGACTATGAATACAAGATCGTCCTGAAGGCGCGCCGTCCCGGCCGCTTCCACGTCCACGTCCAGGTCAACGTGAAGGACGGCGGCCCGATCGTCGGCCCCGGCCAGTGGATCGAGATCAAGGGCGACATGAAGGACTTCACCAATCCGGTGACGCTCCTCGACGGCTCGACGATCGACCTCGAAACCTTCGGCATCAACTGGACCTACACCTACCACTTCCTGTGGATGGCGGCCGCTGCGGTGTGGATCCTTTACTGGTTCATGCAGAAGGGCATCATCGTGCGCGGATGGCAGGTTGCCGCCGGCAAGAAGAACGAGATGATCTCGACGGCGGACAAGCGCTTCGGCGGTCTGTGGCTCGCCGGCTCGATGCTCGCGCTGCTCTTCTTCTATGCGCAGGCCAACAGCCAGTTCCCGCGCACGCTGCCGATGCAGGCCGGTCTGCTCACGGGCATCGCGCCGCTCTACCTCGGACCGGATACCGTCACGGCGCATTATGCTGGCGGCTCCTACAAGGTGCCGGGCCGCGAGCTGACCGTGAACCTCCGCATCACCAACAACGGCAAGGAGCCGCTGCGGATCGGCGAGTTCACCACGGCGGGTCTGCGCTTCCTCAACCCCGACGTGTTCACCAGCCGTCCTGACTTCCCCGACTACCTGATGGCGGATCGTGGTCTGTCGCTCAACGACTCGACGCCGATCCAGCCCGGCGAGACCAAGAATGTGGTCGTCACCGTGCAGGACGCCCGCTTCGACGTCGAACGTCTGTCGGATCTGGCCTACGACACAGACAGCCAGTTCGGCGGCCTCCTCTTCCTCTTCAGCCCGTCGGGCGAGCGTAAGCAGGTGGAGATCGGCGGTCCGGTGATCCCGAAATTCCAGCTGGGCGCTGCGCTCTAAGCTGAACAGCTCTTCACGCGGCTACTCTTCCTCTTCTCCGCGTGTTGGTGCGACTTGCCCGCCGGGTCTTCCTGGCGGGCATTTTTATTTCCCCTGGCCGGTAAATCGACTGCCCGCCGCCTTACACAAAAGTTCGCCAGCAACCCCCCGCCGTCATTGCGAGGAGCAAAGCGACGAAGCAATCCAGAGCCTCGATAACGCTCTTGATTGCTTGTGTAATGGCCAGGCCTGTTAGCGATCTATTTGGGAGGCTGGCGGGCGCGAAGCGCTGGCGCACGCCTATTTGCTCCGAAATCCCTGCTCGCTCGCGCGCGTCGGGAGAGGCAGTGAATGAACCGATCGGGCGTTGATATCGGGGTATATTTCTGATATGTTTCTGCTATATTTCCAAACGACAGTTCTTTGTTTCCGACTTTATTGATTCCGGCGATCTTGCAAAAAGGCTTTTGCAATGCGCGAGAATGGTCCAGCCGCCTTTTTCAGAGCGACCTCTCGAAGGTTCCGCGACGCGATCAAAACCCGCCGCGGCCACGCCGGTCTTATCGGCGCGCTCTGCGTGGAGGCTTTCGACAGTTTCGACAAGAATGTCCCGGTTTCGGCCTCGCCTGCGCTCCCGGTTGCTTGCGAGCAGGAGTGCGGCGGCTGCCTCCGGTTGCGGGCTGTCGCTACCGCGCCCGAAATTTTGCTGTTGGCGCATTTCCTTTACGGCATCGAGCGTGGCGCGATTTCCCCATGCGACGACGGCGAGAGCGCGGCCGCAGCGCGCCATGGCGCGGCGCAACGCCCGCACGATCTCTGGGACTGCCCCCTCATCGAAAATCGTCTCTGCCTCGCCCATAAGCTGCGCCCGCTGGCGTGTCGCGGCCTCGCTGGCGACGACGAGCTCGCCTGTGACAAGCTGACCTGCGTCGCCGCCGCCGGCGAATATGGCGAGGCGTCGCTGTCCAAGCCGAATCTCGTCGTGCGCAGCCTGGTGCAGAACGCCATGATGAATGCGCTTCGTCGCGAGGGCATGGCCTGGGGCCTGTACGAGATCGCCAGAGGCTTGCGAATCGCCCGCGACGCGCCAACGGCGGCGCGTGAATGGTTGGCCGGCGGCGATCCGCTGGCGCCGGCCTCGGCGCCGGACTTCGACCGCCAGCGCGCCGCCGCAATCTTCGACACGATCGACCGCCTCTAGATCCCTCCCCTGGCGCGGAGGCGAAGGTTGGCGGTAGAGCCTCGCCCGTCGCGCATGGGAAATCGCGTAGCTCGAAAAAGCAACTTCGGCGGATCAAACGACAAGCTGTTGACAGCGCGCGCCGCTCTCTCTAGATGACGTCCCGTCACGGCGACACGCCGACCGTTGGGGGATAGTTCAACGGTAGAACAGCGGACTCTGACTCCGTTAATCTTGGTTCGAATCCAGGTCCCCCAGCCAAACTGAATGCCCAGGCGAATTTAGGGCTTTTCCGCCCTCCGCCTTCTTTGCATTCAGGACAGTTCCTGCAATTAAATCAAATGGTTGGCGAAACTCGACAGTGAGGTTGCCGTTCTTCCACGTCGAGTTCGAAAGTAGAAAATTCAGCAGTCGCCTTTGCTCCTGCGGCTCCTGCTTGGCGAACAGGTTCTGGGCGTTGCGGGCGAAATCCACGAATCGCACACCCTCGTCGATGTAGCTCCGATCTGCCGACTCGTGCCGCTTGATCTGATACGCCAGCGAATCGAGTTCATTGCGCCACGTCTCGGCCATTTGGTCATAGAATGCGCCGGTGATCCGCCCGTCGAGCTTATCGAAATACATGCCACTCAGGCGGTTCTGCAGCCGATCAGATTCAGTCCGCAGACGTTTGATGGCCTCTTCGTGCTCCCTCCGCTCGTCGGCGTGGCTTTCCTTAAGGGCCTGAACGACCCAAGCCAACACATCCTCACCAAAGGTGAGAAGGCCGAGGACGGCCGTGAATTTCTCTGAAATGACCTCCTCCCGCACATAGGGCTCGCCGCATTTTCCCTTAAAGCCGGTGCAGTGGTAGTAGACGTAGCGGCCCTTCTTGAGCTCGCCGACCAAGGCACAGCCGCAGTGGCCGCAATTTATCAGGCCGGTGAAGGCAAAGTCGCGCTTACTGCCGCGCAGCTTGCGGGCGTTGCGACCGTCGAGCACGCCCTGGACGCGCTCCCAGAGCTCCCGCGTGACCAAGGGCTGGTGTTTTCCCTTATAGCGCCGACCGTTCCATTCGAAATCGCCGGTATAGATAAGGTTGCGCAAGATCGCATGAATGTTGCTGACCGGCATGGGTTTACCGGTGCTTGGGTGCCCTAGCCCCGCGGCATGCGCCTGAACGGCCGCCTCCTTAAGGGACATGGTGCCGGACGCATACCAGCCAAACAGATGGGCAATGACACCGGCGGTTTTCGGATCAGGAGCGATGATTTTCTTGCCGTCGGGGCCGATCACGTTGCGATAGCCGCGCGGGGCCTTGGTTGGCCAGATCCCCTGTTCAGCCTTCTCTTGTTGGCCTTTGCGCGCTTCTTCCGAGAGGTTGTCGATATAGTTCTTCGCCATCAGCACCTTGATGCCGTGAACGAATTTCTCGGAGGATTTCGAGTCGCGTGAGAGAATGATGCCTTCTTTGACGAGGTGTATTTCGACGTCCAGTTCGTCGATCGTCACCCAGTCCTTGAGGTTGCGATAGAGACGATCTGTCTTCTCGACTAGCACGACGCGAACATCCTCGTGCTTTTTCAAATAGCGGATCATTCCGTCGAAGTTAGTGCGTCCCGTCTGCTTCGCGGTTTCAATGTCGACGTAGTTTTCGACAACCTGTATGCGGTTCGCCTCGGCGTAACCCTGCAGAAGCTTTTGCTGCGCCGGGATTGAAAAGCCCTCTTTCTCCTGCTCCTTGGAGGAAACGCGCGCGTAGGATACCGCGCGTACGACGCTGATTTCGGGCTTGTCTTTGAGGCGTGAGCTTTTCATGGGCTCCTCTGGGCGCAAGTTATGACGGAGCCCCATCAGTCTGCCGCTAACGTGGCCGCAGAGCAATGAAATTCATACGGGAGTGATGATCGGAACAGGTTGCGTTTCCCCGTTGGTCCTCGCGCGTTTGGGGTTGCCGCATTTGCTTGCTTGCGCTTGTTCGGCGCGGTCCCATTCCTGCAAGATGCGGAAGAAGCCGGTCATATTCTCGATGATCTCACGCCCATCCTCGCGGTTGAGCGGGCGGGTTGTCCGCTCCTGCCAAAAAGCAATTGTCTGATCGATAAGCTCGCGATTTTCGCCAAGTGCCCCGCTGACCGGAAAGTAGGTGCGAGGCCGCGCATCAACCTTTGCCGTGCGGCTGCGGTTGCGGTGCTTTCGCCGAAGGGTGCGGGGCTTCGCCATGTTGCTCCTTTCGAGCAAGATTATCGGCGAGCGCGCTTCCAATGCTTTCGGAAACTATTGGAAAACAATAGATTTCAGTACGGTGGCGATCGGGTCGAGGATGTCACGAACGCTGCAAGCTCTTGGCGGCGGTCAACACACTCCGCTCGTCATGACCAATCTTTCCCATTCCTTCCGATTGGCTTCCACGCAAAGCGCCATATCATGGTGTTCGCGGCAGCCTTATAGGCTGCTTTGGCGTGCTGCGCTGTGAAGGACCGTCAAATGAGCGACCAGGAGTCGGATTTCGCCCACGATCTGCTGCGTGGGGCCGATGAAATTGCGGAATTCCTTTTTGGATCAAGGTCTTTACGACGCAAAGTGTATCATATCGCCCAGACATCGAACGTGCCTACCTTCAAGCTCGGCTCGATGATCTGCGCCCGTAAGAGCGTGTTGCTGGCCTGGGTGGCTTCGCAAGAGCAGAGGCACGCCAATGACAATCACGATCCCGCGGAAAAGGCGGCAAAGGTCGGCAACCTTTAGCATCGGTCCAGTTCCCGATTGACTTCGAAGGCCGCAAAGAACAAAATAGGAACCTTCCTTCGGTCCCTCCGAAAGGGACATGCATAATGGATTGCGACGCTACTCATTAAACGAGTGCTCGGCCCCTCGGGTCAGCCTCAGTCGGGTTCAAGGCAAGCAACTCCCATCTGCGCCGCCGCGGGAACGCCCTCGCATCAGCGCCGGGCTAATCAACAGCAGCTTTGGGAGATGAAACATGGACCAGCACGCCGGACCAAACAATAACGCACCAGAACTTGCGGATGATATACTTCATGGAGCGGATGAAATTGCTGAATTTATCTTCGGTAAGAAATCGAGTCGACGCAAGGTATACTATTTAAGTGAATGCACTCGTTTACCTGTTTTCCGTTTGGGATCGATGCTTTGTGCGCGTAAGTCCGTGATCAAGGGCTGGATCGCGGGGCAGGAGAATAGAGCATTGCCGCCGCATAATCAGAATCCGTGAGCTTGGGAGCTCCGTACATTTACTTGAGAAGCTCTTCGATTTCGGCAAGGGTAGCGCGTGCCGATTTGAGCCAGACATGTCCTTCAGTAACTTTTCGCTCAAGCAACCCAATGGCTTCCTGGAGAAACCGCTTGCCCTTCTCGATATGTTTCGTGCGGTCGGTCGACGCAATCCAGATTTTTGCAAGCAGCCAGCGGCTGTGGGCCCTGTCGGGGTGCTCCTCTGCGCACGCGCTCTCGCGAAGAGCGAAGGCTTGCTGGGCGAGGTCTTCAGCATCGACGAGCCGGTTCTGATAAAGCCTCACCTCGGCTAAGCCCGCGAGCGCACGGGCATACCGGGGATGTTTCTCCAGGCTTTTCATGCGCTCGCGCACCTGCTCAAAATAGAATTCGGCTTCGTCCAAACGCTTCTGCTCCATGCGGAGAAGGCCAAGGCTGGTGAGCGTGTTAATGGTTTCGGCATGTTCTGGCCCGAGTGTGTCTTCGCGCATTTTGCGAACATGCTGAAGTTCTTTGTCGGCTTCTTCATAGCGCCCAAGTCGCAGATAAATTTGTCCTGTGTTGTAAATCAATGCGGCTAGGACGGCATGTTGTTGTCCTTCCATTTTGTCGCGATTGCGCAGACAATGCGAAAGTCCTTCCTCGTAGCGGCCAGCGCAGAGACACATCCACCCCATCGTGACGAAGGGGTCGGTCCTCGCTACATATTCGGAAGCCGGCACGTTTGCGCGCACTGCGCATGCTCTGGTCAGAAAAATTTCGGCCCGCTTGTAGTGACCTTCATACACTTCAAGCCAGCCAATGCGATGTAGCGTTTCTGCCGTATCGAAATGGTCCTTGCCTAAAGCTTTTTTCCTAATCGCAAGGGCTTTCAAGAAATATGGTCGGGCAGCTTTATATCTGCCCATGGTCACGCATAACCAGCCTATTCCATGATTCGTCATGCCGACGATGGGATCGAAAGGATCAACGATAGCCTTCGATGTGTCCAATGCGCGCGTATAGAACTTCATTGCTTGATCGTAATCGCCGATTGCTCCATGCTGATATTGACCTAACAGATTTAGCAAATAGACAACTTTATTTTTTTGCGCATTCTTGGGAAGCGGATTGTCGAACACCAAGTATCTTGCATGGATGTCCAGGTGGCGTACACCGGGCCACACGGCCGGATTAGTGAAAACCTCGTTTGGATATGCTTCGACCAAGGCTGCAATAAGCCGGCATCGAATTTCGTCCTGTTGCGCGGGAGATTGCTGGAACATAACAATTTCGCGGATTAGACGATGAAACCAAATGCAATTAGGACGATAGGATGCGTCGCGTTCATCCTCAATTTGCTTAAAGTAGATAACTGCAAACCTGCGCAATTTGGCGACAGCATCGTCGATGTCCAAGTCTCCCATGGACACGAACGGCTTACCTAATGTCGAGCGGGCTTGTTTAAATATAGATATCGGAATGGGTGCTGAAGCGAATTGGGCTGCATAGTTTAGAAGGACTTTGGGCCCTTCGTCGATACCGCCATTTTCGTTCGTTGTCGCCTGAGCGGACGCGAGTTCGAAGGTGCCCGCTACGGTGCGTAAGTATCGTTGCTCTTCGTCGGAATGATAACCAGCCGCCAAATACCTGCTATTTTGAAGCAATTTGGCCTTCGCCGCAGCAAGTTTTTTAAGATAGGTATCGAAGTTATCACCACATTCGTCACAATATGCTGCTACCTGCGCAAGTGCCAATGGCAGGCCGCCGAGCTCGTGAGACAGGGCTTCCGCAAACGCGCGCTCCTCTTCCGGCTTTTTGAGGCGTGTGAGTAGGTAGTCTCCTCCTACGGTTGGTGACCAAACATCGATCTCAATAGGGTTGGCAATCTCCCCCCATGCGTGTGAATTTGAGGTAATGATAACGTGCACCGCTTCGTTTACGGGCAAGAACTCTAGTATGAAATCTTTATCGAGCGCGTTGTCAAAGACGAGCAGGATGCGCTCGTTCACCTTGTTCAGGCGGCTCATCACTGTGACGATGGCGTCTTTCTCATTAATTTCATCGACGATCCATTGAAGTTGCCGTCCAAGTGAAACAAGCGCGCTCCTAATGCCGTCGGTTAGTTGAGCGTCGATCCACCAGGCGGTGAGATACCGGGCACCATGGCGATTTGCATAAGCGGCAGCGAGCGTTGTCTTGCCAACGCCGCGCAGTCCGTGGAGTGCGGTGATCGCAACGCGACCGCGCGAAGATGAGAGGGCCGACGAAATGCGCTCAATTGAATCTTCGCGCCCAATGCAACGGGACATAAACGGGATATTTGCTCCAGGAGCATGATCCTCGCAGCGATTAGCGACGGAAGAGGCATCTCCGCCACCCGGCTGAACTGGGCTTCGTTCCCACTCGTTAGTGGGCGTTATGGACGACTGGGTGTTTTGATCGCCATCCTGAGGAGAGAGAGGGGGGGCAGCAGTAGTGCGGTTATTTGGAATGAATGGCTTATTCCCTACGACTGCGTCCAGTGCGTTTTCAAGAAATGTAAGCCAGGGCCCTGACGACTCCGTGAACGCTGTTTCATCATGATAAAGGCAGAGTTCTCGCAGAGTCGCTTGGATGCACTGAATATTGGATGTTTTAATCGGGGCGTTACCAGCGACAAGGTAGTTATAATAGTTATCATCCGGAAAGCCAAAAAGCCTTTCATAGGTCGCTCTAGCTGTAGGCCTGAAGCTACGAGCTATCGAGCGGTTAACAATTTTCTTTACATGAACATCATAAATCTCTCTTAATTTACCTTCTCTCCATTGCTTTTGAACTGCGAGCGTTCGCATCGCAGAGATAATTGTAATGATATACGCGCGTAATTTGTCTCCATCCTTCTGCGCATCAGACATGAACCTTTCCCCATCCCTAAGCTCATTAACTCTATCAGCCCTCTAGGCGCGGGGCGCAAGGGGGGGGGCTGATACTTGGAAGGGAGTTTATGGGAAAGTTTGGGAGGCAGACAATATTCGCTATACATTAAATACGCAGCAATATAATATTTCGTAGATAAATATTATTTATGGCTGCCGATGAAAGCGAGACGATTACTTCGAGAAACAGATTTGGAAACGGGCGTCGCCGTATCGGAGGCGTACCGGTTGAATGGTAGACTCCATCGTGATCCGAACGAAGGACCAGCATTTATTGTCCGCAATCCCGCGACCGGTCTTCTCGTCAAGCAGCGCTATTACTGGCATGGCCGCCTACATCGTCCGAACGGACCTGCCAGAAGAGCGTACGACGAAAATGGGATGCTCCTTTATGAACAGTATTATTGCCACGGCGTGATGAATCGTGATCCTGGCCAGGGCCCAGCTTGGATCGAACGTCAGGTGGATGGTTCACTAACCGGTTATTACGTCGTCAATGACAAACTCTTACGTGAGGCTCCCGCGAGCCCGTCTGATTTGACTCCTTTCGTTAATTCGGGGGCCGAACACGATGCTGATTCTCGTGGCGATCAGATCCCTTTGAGGTCACCGCAGCCGCGGAAGGGACCGGAACCGGGACCGGCGGTTTAAAAAGGCTACTCGTCGTCTTACTGCCCTACTGGGGTTTATACCGGAAATACGGCAGCCTTTACTGCCTTTTCGTCGTTGACCCTACCGTTCTACCACTGGTCCACTGATTATCGACGCTGGTTAGCGGCCAGCGCTCAATTCACCAAACCGACGTCAGCCACCGCGGAATCTGATTCCCTGGAACGGGAGAGATTTGTCATGAACGCTCCTCTTCATCCTAACGAACTGCCGCCGTCTTCCACGGAATCCGTGGAGCATTCCGTTTGCCCGACCTGTGGGCGTCTGGTCGTCGCTCCAAAAAGCGACATGCCGTACTCCCCTGAGAAAACTGCGGCCGTGATTTCCGCCAACCCGGACGATGTTTCCAGCAGCGTCTACGCGGCATGGGATGGCGATTAGACAATTCCATGCGATGAACGCGCGCTTCCGAGCTCCAAGCTCGGAAGCGAATTTCTTCGGTTTTCCCACAGTTGAGCAATCTTCCTAAAGAGAAGAGTGAAAAGAGAGGATGGCATCCATGGATATGCCGGACCCTCACGCATTCAAGGCTAACCCGTTTGACAGGCTCTGGCTCAAAATCACGGGCGTTTCCCGAGACGTTCTCCAAAAATGTCCCCTCCACGACTGGGAAAATGTCCGGGCGATCGGCGAAATAATGCTCTGCACCTGGATTTACCAAGCGGCGCTGTTTTCCATCGTCGCACATCGCTTGTTCGCGACACCCGGACAAATCCGCCCCGAACTCATTTTGATCGCAATGTTCTTCGCGACCTTCATCATGCTGATTGACAGCTACATGGTGATGCGATCGGGCTGGCACTTAAGCGGCATTTCCGAGCTGAAGCGCGGCGGCGGGATAGATATTTCGGGTGGGACCTGGGCGCGGATCAAGGCTGGATTCTTCCTGCTGATCCGTATCGGGTTGTCGGTTGCCTTGGCGCAGCTGACGGCGGTCTTTCTATCCCTCCTCATTTTTAGCAGCGACATCGACGCGCGGGTGGGCGCGGATTGGCGGCAAGCCAACGCAGTGCTGGTCCCGGGGGCGGCTGAACTTGTCGATTCCGAGATTACCCGTGCAACCGAAGCCGTCAATGCACAGGTAGAGCGGGTCGCCCATCTCGCCGCGCAGGTCGAAACCCTTCGCCAGAGCGAAATCGACCCCTCCGCCGCTTATACCCAGCCGGCGCAGCAGGAAGTCGCTCAACTGCTTGCCCAGAAGGCCAAAGCCGAGGAGGATTTGCGCAACGCCGAAAAATTCGCCGCCGATGAGTTGGCGGGCATCAAGGCCTCTCCGGGCAATTCCGGGCAAGCCGGCAGCGGGCCGCGCCGCCGGGCGGCGATGGAGCAGATCGGCAATGCCCGCGCGCATGCGCAAGAAACAGCCCGCGCCCTTGAGGCCGCGCGCGCTCGGCTTGAGGCGCAGCGTGAGAAGCATAAAACCGGCGGCGAGACGATGCGGCAGCAAGCGCGCGACCAGTTGCCCACCTTTGAAAAAACGCTGGCGGGTGAAAACGCCAGACTAGTCGCGTTGAAGGAGGAGCTTTCGCGCCTGACGCAAGGACGTGGCGACGCTATCCGTGCTGCGATCGAAACGGCCCCCAATCACGTGCCGCTCGATAATGGGTTGCTCGCGCAGATCACAGTGCTCGAACATATGGCGCAGGCCCATTCCAAGATTGCCGTGGTCATTATCCTGATCGACGTGGTGTCGTTCGGCTTTGAGCTCGCATCGGTGCTGGCCAAGGTAACGAGCTACGTGCCGACGACCTACGCCATGTTACTGGCGCGCGACGCGTTTGTCGGCGCTGTGCATATGGCCGACGACATTGAAGCTGAGGTGAATCCGCCGTCGCAGGACGATCCCGCGCCGATTGACATCATGGCCCCGAAGTTCGCCAACGATAATCGGCCGCTGAACGGGCAAGCCGTGGGGCAAAATCCATTTGGTGATTTCGATGATCCACCGCCGACGCCCCCCAAGCGCCCACGCGGGCGGCCGCGCAAGAATCCGCCCCCTGCTGCGGCTTAAAAGCCTTTGCCGGCAAGGAAAGACAGCAAGGCAATCAGCCCGGCAAAGGCCATTGTCAGATAAAGGATCTGAAGTGCTTTGCTTCGGTTATTGAGGGCCATTTTAATCTCCTAAATTAAGGAACAGCGCCGCCTTCGGGCGGCAATTGTTTCGTTATGCGAGTTCGAGCCGTTGTAGCCGGTGCAGCGCGTGCCCGGCACGGCGCTCCGTGGCGCGTTTCTCGCGCAGCACATTCGACGCGATCTGTCGCTCTTCCTTGGCGGCGCATAACGCAGCCGCTCGCTCGTGCCTCGGCAGCCGGCGCAACCCCATAAGTTTGCGCTGAAAGATGGCCTCGATTTCCAGTTCGGCCGCTTGGCTCTCAGCTTCCTCAACCTCCGCTGAGAATGACTGCTTCTGGGCCCCAACATGTGTGAGTGGCCGGAAAGGCGGCGCGAGCAAAGCGTCTGGTGGCGCTGCCGGGGAAGGATGCCTTTTGTTTGCCAGGTAATCAGGGGAGACGGACGTGGCTGGCCCGCTCCCCCGGTCATTCCCCGGCCGACCTTTGCTTTCGGTACCACTCGTTGTCGGCCTCTTCCCGCTCAGCCTGCTGATTCTGTCGCGATTCCTCGAACGCAGCATCGAAGGGGCTGCGCGGAGGATCGGGCTCCGCAGCGCGCATTTTTGGTTCTGGCTTGCTTCCGCTTGAGTCGAAGAAATCGGCGGCAAGCGACAGGAGGCCAAAGCCAAAGCCCGTCGCAATGTCGCCGGCAACTTCGCTCCCCGGCTTGATCCCGGCATGGTTTTCTTTGGCCGCATAGGTCGGTGCCCAAGCCTCGGCCTGCCAGCTATATCCAACGGCGCGCGTCGACTCTTCCGCCGCGCCACGGAATTGATCCTGCCTTTCCTGCTGGAAGCGCTTCTCCTCGATGGCGCTGAAGAAGAGCGCATTATCCAGCTGGAGCTCCTGGCGTTCCCTCAGGCCGTGCCTCGCGTCGCGTTGCTCATCAAGCAGCTCGCTATAGAGCCCGTTGCGGGTTTCGCGCAGCTCCTGGCAGGCCTCGTCACGCCGAGCCTCAAGAACAGCTTTCTGCTCGGCGACCAGCCCGGCCTTCAGGCTCTTAAGCGCCTCTTCGTCGGCCCCGCCTTTCTCGGCGGCATAATAATCCCGCCAGCGTCCACGAAATTCCTCGCGCACCTCGCGGTAAATTGAGGCGCGTAATTCCGAGAATGTGGCTTTCCCATCGGCGAAAAATTCCTCGCGCTCATCACGCTGAATTTCCTTGAGCCTTTTCCACTCGGCGGAATTTCTGTCGGGCGGATTTTCCCGATTTTCTGAAAAATCCGGCGTTAATTCGCGCAAGGTTTTTTCCTCATTTTCGAATTTTTGCTGTTTTTCGCGGAACGCCATCCAAGCCGGGCGCGTAGGAGCATCCTCGCGCGCTTCCGGTTCCAGCAGCCGCTGCTCGCAATAAATACGACCTTGCTCACGCTCATAGTCGAGGGCCCAGGCCTGGGCGCGGCGCTGTTCGAAACTGTCGCTGAGACGCAACCCCGTTTCGGGATGTATGCAGTTGAGCATGAGATGCACATGCGCATGCTCTTTATCCTCATGCGCGACCAGCAAGGCCTGGTGATCCTGCCATTTCATCTGCCGCAGAAAACCCTCAGCTGTCTCGATCATATGCGCGCGGCTCGGATCTTCGTCGGGAGCCCAATTGAGGCTGATATGCTTGACCACTTCTGGCCCCGAGGTCCGGCCGCCAGCGCGGATGCCGGCTTCCTGCTTAAGCAGTTCGGCTTGGCGCGCGGTCCACAGCATTTCGTCCACGGCCGAGGGCACATGGTCGTTGGCCAGATTGAGGGTATGGGTCCAGGCGACACGTTCGCTGGTCTCCGCCTCAGGGTCGTGCGTGAGATAGGTGGCGAGCCCTGTGAAGGACGAGCCATCGCCGGCGATTTTGACAATCATGACGACACCCGCGCGATGATCTGGCGAATGTCGTTGAGCAGGGGGGCGAGGTCCCCCGGCAAGGGATCGCCGGTGCGGTGCAAATGCCGGACGAGCTGATTGAGATTATTCCCCAGGCGGACCAGCTGCGTAAAAATCAGCCGTTCCATGCAATTATGATTTTCTTTTTCGCGTGAATTTATTTTGCGATTTTCATCGAGCAGGAGGGCGCGCCCCAAATGCACCGGGCGCATGCCGACCGCCTCGGCGCGCCGCTGGAGGCTCGCCAATTCGCTGGCCGTCAGGCTGAGATTGAACTGCCTGTCGCGCGGTTCGCTTACTTTTGGCCGGCCCATGGTTGCTTCTCCTGGCAGAGCGCAAGCGTCCTGGGGTTTGGGGCCATAGTGCCGGCCCCAACGAGAGTCTTTGCCCTAGGCAAAGACACATCTCGCTACCCTCTACCGGCCAATTTATTCTCTTCTCCTTCTCACTCCCATTGTAAGCCCTTGTACTTCTCATTCATTGCAACTGCTTTTCAGCTTCTCACAGACTGAACGAGCTTCTTCAATCCAGCACCAACCATCGCCATAGATTGCAGCATCCTTTTCACGAAGGCTGCGGCATTACCAATCTTCACCAGACAATCAACCTGCTCTGCGTACGCGCGCGCGACTATCCTGGTCTCCAGCATAGCGAGCGGAGAATAGGATGAGCTGGTGGAAGCCAAGCGAACGGGAAAAGTGGGCATCGCCGCTGGCGCTTGCCAACCCGCAGCCGCATCTCGGCTTGCCGGCTCTCGATGCGCTGAGTCGCGAGCTCTACGAACGTGCGCTGCCGCGCGGCGTAAGGGCACCGCGTTTCTTCCCCGATCGTCCGCCGATCAATTATTGGATGTCGCCCTATCAGCTGGCGCAATATGCCTATCTGCCGGGGCAGATCATATTAGGGAAATTTGCCGGGCGCTTTCTCGGCCACCTCGACGACCGGCCGATGGTTACCATTGCCGGAGCGCGCGCTGGCAAGACATCGACCGTGCTGGAGCCCAATCTCTATCTTTATCCCGGTTCGATGCTCGTGCTCGATCCGAAAGGCGAATTGGCGCAAACCGGCCTTCTGCGCCATGCGTTGGGTCATCAAGTCTATGTGCTCGATCCGTTCGGACAATCCGGTCTGCCGAGCGCCTGCTTTAATCCGCTGGCGGAGCTCGATCCTGAAAGCCCTACAATCATCGACGACGTGGCGGCGATCACACAGGCGCTGATTGTCGACGAAGGCGATGCACGCTCCCGCCATTGGAACGACAGCGCCCGCGCGTTGCTCGGCGGTATTATCCTGCTGACGCTAACGCTCCCTGAGGGCGAACCAAGCCTGATAACCGTGCGCCAGCTGCTGTCACTGACCTATGGGCCGTTGATACAGGCGGTGCAAGCGAAGCCGCGCCCGGCGGCGGATGGTCCGATGAATGAGCAATTCTTCGATGAGAACAAAGCGGCGGTCGACACGCTTTTGCGCGCGATGAGCAGGGCCGGTGAGCGTTTCGGTGGAATCCTCGCCGCCGTTGGTAACCGCTTTCTCTCGACGCCGCTCACCGAACGCGGCAGCGTTTTTTCCACTGCCGCGGCGCAAACCGATTTTCTTGATAGCCTGCCCTTGCGCGACATCTCCCGCCATTCGGATTTTGAGCTTGCCGATTTGCGCGGCGAACGGCCAACCACGATTTATCTCTGCCTGCCCGTCGGGCGCATGCAAAGCCATTACCGCTGGCTGCGTCTGGTGGTGCAGTTGGCCTGTACCGTGCTTGAGCAAATGGGAACTTATCCCAGGGACCAGCCGCCGATTTTATTCATGATGGAAGAATTCGCGACGCTCGGGCACATGGAAATAATGGAGCGCGCCGCGGCGTATTTTCCGGGCTTTGGGGTGAAGCTGTGGGCAGTGCTCCAGGACACGACCCAACTGCAACGCTATTACCGCAGCAGCTGGGAAACCTTTTTGGGAAACGCCGGCCTCATTCAGTGCTTCGCGAATGGCGACCAATCGACGCTGGATTATCTCGCCCAACGTCTCGAACGGCTGATGATGCCATTCGAGTTGCGCACGGCCTTTTCCCGCCAGCGGTTCAGCCAATTGCTGATGTTCGAAGGTGAGCCCCCATCAGCGGTACTGCGGTTGGCGCATGAGGATGTCGCAGCGATCCGTGCCTATGCCCTGCAAGGGCGTAGATGATTGCTTCGGGGCACTCTCGCGTTTTCACGTCGTAAGACATTCATTCTCAAGCTCATGTGAATTGTTGCGGAAGGTTTGTTTTTGCACGCGTGCTGAGCTGGATGCGCCTAAACTCAATATAATAAATCATAAGTGCCTTTAAATTGCATAACCGCTTGACATGCGCATTATGATCGTTTATATGTCGATTATAACAGCTCTTATAGACATATAAAGGAAAGAGGATTCACATGGTAACCGTTAAGACTGCATCTATAGTGGCTCAGCTGCGAGCGCTTTATCAAGACAAGGAGGACGCCCAATACCGGCAGTTCTTCGATTGGGCAGCGACGGCGCAACGGAATCGCTGGGCAACGACCATTGACAACATATGCAAGGCGTTCGAGGACGGAGACCGTAGTGACGCCAAAATCCTTGCTGACAAAATGGAAGAAATCGGCGTTGGCCTTTACAAGGTCGGTCGCCGTGGTGGAAAATCGAGAGTGGAATGGAGGTTCCGCATCGACAGTGTCGGTCAGGTCGCGCGCGGAGATTCTACTGATCTCCTTGAAAAAGGCATGACCCCAGAGGACGAAGACGAAAATGCCGACGAAACTGACGGGTTCTTGTCACATCGTTTCCGTCTGCGCCTCGATGAAACGATCACCATCAATCTACCTGCTGATTTAACACAAAGTGAAGCGGACCGGCTGGCGAATTTCGTAAGAACGCTTCCCTTCGAGTAATAAGGGATGGGCGATGTGGTCAGGCCGCGCGCCGTCACATAAAGCGTGACATGCCAGGAGTGATTCAGCCAAGGCGTGAGCGAAAGGCGGATTTTGCCGAGGATCTGGGTCCACAGGTGAAGCGTGGCGTAAGTATCCTCCCATTGCTGATAGGGAAGCTCTGGTAAGGCCTCGGAGGGCGCTTTGGGCGAATTCATTTCCCAGCCTCCTCCGGCGAGGATCTGCGATCGGTAACGCATCTAGGGCAGGCAGCCCTGCCGGATAGAAGCGCACGGCAGATGGTAGCTTAAGCGCAGAGGGTGTCTGCGGATTTTGCGGACGCAAAGCACCCCAGTCGCTGCGTAAGCGTTTAGCGCTCACGCCCTTGCTCTTCGCGCTCACGATGCACGGGCCTTGGTGCAGGCGCTTCGTCTGGGTAGAACCAGAAATACATGCCGAGCGCGCCATGGGCTTTGTGGGTTCTGTAGAGTTGCGCGCGCTCGGCAGCGCGGCGCTCGTCCTCGGTGATTCCACGCTTGGCAGGTTGACGCTCTTCCCGTTCCATGTGGGCCTCCTGGGTTATGACTGCGGATGGTGCCAAAGCTGGCGCATAGCGTCCTGGAGATGGGCGGCAAATACCTCGGGCATGCGGTCGAGCTCGTCGAAACGACGTAGCGTCAGATATTCGACGAAGCGCGTGCCATAGATGCCGCACAGCACTTGATTGCCTTCTTCATTGGCCTGCAGGGCTGGCCAGCTCACCTCCATCAAGCGCCGCCAGAAAACATCGCTGCCGTCGATGATCAGACAGTCGGGCCTAATTTCAATTCGGCGATACAGCTCGACCGGCTTGGCGACGATCAGCCAGTTGACGGCGCAGGCTGCGAGGAAGGCGATGAAATTCACCCAGCCAATTTGCACGGGCGAATGATGCAGCAGAAACCAGCCTTCGAGCCCGGTGAATCCCGACCAAGCAAACAGACGCCAGAGCGTATGGCGCAGGCGTTCATCCAAGTCCTTGTAGATCAGCAGAATGCCGCCCTCGGGAGTGAGAAAGCGACCGTAATCGACGTAAGGGTCCGGTTGAAAAGCGGTAGAGGCGAGAGGGGGCGCAGCTACCTGAGGCGCACGCCTGACCAGCGGGCGATCCGTCCGCACAACAATCCGGGACACCGTGAGCGACCGTGCGACACGATGTGCGCTGTGCGCCGTTCTTTGCGGCCTCTCCAGCTGTCTATGCATGCGCATGCAGAAAAAGATAAAGCTTTTGGCGGAGAGGAGGGCGGAAAGAGAGGTAATGATTGGGAGCGAAAGAAAAGGAGGTCCGCTGTTTACGGACCTCCAGGAGTTAGTCACTGACCGTGGATCCGGGAATATTCTCGACGATATGCCCGGCTTCGTTGGCGGCGGCGATATAAGCCGAGATCGGTCCGTGCGCTTTGAAGTAGAGATCGCGTTCGATCCCGACGCCAAGACGACTGCGGTATTCGGCAAGTTCGGTGAGGCTGACCGTCCCGAATTCGGGAGAGCCCATGCCAAGGTCGCAGAGACCCCAGGCGATGGATTCGTCATCGGGATCGATTTCGGTGAGGAGCCAGGTGCAGGCCCCACAGGGATTGAACAGCTTGACGACGGGCGGGAAGTCGAGCTCGTCGGGCGTTCCCTTCACGGCCGCCTGACGGCGGCCGTTGTCGAGGAGCTGTTGGCGCTGGGCTTGGGTGAGGAGCTTCATTTGGCGTCTCCTTCATCCTTGGCTTCGCGCATCACGATGTCGGAGCCGTCGATGGGCAGGAGGGAGAGCTTGATGTTGAAGCCCTTGCCATCCTGGTTGGCCCAGGCTGCGCCGATTTGGGTCCACAGGCTCTTCTCGCCGTTGGTTTTGCGGACCGCATAGACCCGGTGCGTCGGGCGCTTGGAGCTTTCGGTGTTCGACATGATGTGTCCTTTCGGGCTGTGAGGTCGCCGGGCTGGCAACCTCGTTGCCCGTTCGCTCGCCGAGGCGGACCGAGCGCAGCGGTCAAAAGCGCGCAGCGCCGTGCCGTAATGGGGGGCAGCCCGTAGGGGGGAACCGTTCGGTTTTGACGGCAAGCGCCGCCTCGGTAGAACCGGGCAGAGTGAGAGGTTGCTGGCTTGGCGTCGCTTGTCGAAAGGACATGACGACAGCGGATACTCACCGACCTAGGCTCTACAGTAATTATTCAAGCCGAGATGCCAGTTGCCGCCATAGTCTAATTGTGGCGGACCGGAGATCCGTGAGCCAACTTGAAAAGCCGACAGAAAAAGGAAAGAAAGAGCCGTAGATAGATAAGAACTACAAGCTGAAGCGAATGGCTACATCGCTTCAAACCAGCATGGGGTGGGAAAGTCCGGTTTGCGGGCTGACGGACGCGTTTCGCCCTCGTCGCCTACCTCGCGTGATCGACGCTGACCTGCTCGACAGGCGGTAGCCGCTGGCCAAAAAGTTGGACATTTTATTATACGGTTGTACCCTGCATGGACTCGCCGATTAGCTGCTCGTTTTAAAGAAACCTTCCATGCGTTTCCACCCAGACGGACCCGACATACCTGACGAACTTGTCGCTCTCCAAGAAAAAGGAGAGGTCATCTTTATTTGTGGAGCTGGGATTTCGAGGGCAATCGGCCTTCCTGATTTTCGGGGGCTTGTTAGTAAGATCTATGAGGAGCTAGGGGAAAGCTGGGAAAGGCATCCCCCTGAATGTGAAGTTATGCGGGAGGGAGGACGGCTAGCCCACCAATATGATCGTTGCCTGCGCAGCCTTGAGAGACGCCTTGCCGCCTCTGATCTCCCTAGAAATAAAGGGATGCGCGAACGTATGCGGATCGCCATCCGCAGGGCTTTGTCAGTCCCCGAAGGAGCTAATCTAGCCAATCATCTAGCACTGCTAGCACTTTCTCGAGGCGCAGAAGGGCAGACAAGGCTGATAACGACAAACTTTGACACCCTGTTCGAAAGAGCATGGCTTGAGAAGTACCAGAAAGCTATCGCCAGTCACGCAAGTGCAGCTATGCCAGCACCCAAAGCCTCTGGGTTTGAAGGCGTCTTGCACTTGCATGGTCGCCTTGCTGATGACAGCCCCAAACTCAGTTTGGCGGAGACAGATCTTGTACTAACGAGTTCTGAATTTGGTGACGCGTACCTGCGCTCGGGCTGGGCTTCGCGTTACGTCTACGACGTCGTACGCGCCTGCACGGTTGTGCTCGTTGGCTATTCAGCCGACGATCCTCCGATGCGCTACTTGCTGGAGGTTCTGGAGGCTGACCGCGAACGATACAGCGATTTGCACCGAGTATATGCGTTTGCGGCGAGCAAGGATGAGGAAGAGGAGCTCGAAGCCGCGCTCTGGCGTGCAAAAGGAATTGAGCCAATCCTTTACCGTCCTAGTGAAAATGATCATTCTGCCCTTTATAAAACATTAGAAGAATGGAGGGATTACGCGAACGATCCGACCGCTTGGCGGAGGGAAGCTCTTCGCGTGATTTTTACTCAATCACCTAAGGAGCAGGGTGAGGATGAGCTTGCACGCTGCGCAGCGTTGCTACGCCACAGGGATGCGGCTCAGCTCTTAGCCGAGCTATCACCACCTTCCGATTGGCTTTCGCCTCTGAATGATCGCCGCGTGTTTGCCGAACAAGAAAGACATGCCGGGCAATGGATTGCAGCGCGACTTAATGATGCCGACATGATCCGCGCATCGATCTCTTTGCCGTATTTTAGCGATGAATGTGCCTGGTATATTGAGCTCGCAATCGAGCAAAAGCGGGCTGAGCTATCACCGGTTCGATTAAAGGCGTGGCAATTGATTCTGAGAAGCAAGCGGCAAGTGCGAATTCCGTCGCGCATGCTCGATGACAACTGGTACACCGTGTCGAGATATATCCGACAAGGAGATGCCGGGTACCACATTCGGCAAGTTGTTCGAAAATTGCTTCAGCCTCGCCTTACCGTGGCGAAAGCCTTTCGCTTGTCAGAACGAACTACAGAAAATGAACCTGAGAGACTTTTCGATCTGTTGCGGATCGATTTTGACGCTCCCGATCATGTGCCTATCCGCGAAATTTTGCTGTGTTGGCCGGAGAGTTTGGATAAAGAGCTCGCTTTGTTCCGTGTATTGGAGCGGGCGTTGACCGAAGCGCTTGAAGAAGCGCACGATCTAGGCTTGCTGGATGGCTGGGACTGCGCAAGCGGCGATGTTCCATCTATTGGGGATCATCCGCAAAACAAGCACCGCCGCGGATTTTATCCAATTATCCGTGTTTTAGCTGACTTGTGGGGACGAATTGCCTCGCGCGATCCAGAGACAGCGCGGACTCTTATTTCCAGCTGGTGGA
Source organism: Methylocystis sp. MJC1 (assembly GCF_026427715.1). NCBI lineage: Bacteria > Pseudomonadati > Pseudomonadota > Alphaproteobacteria > Hyphomicrobiales > Methylocystaceae > Methylocystis > Methylocystis sp. MJC1. The sequence continues at coordinate 2,781,653 of NZ_CP107558.1, forward strand.
GCTCGCCATACTTGTTGGAGAGGCGTTTTTATCTTTCGGCGCTGTGCTCCGATTCAGTGTTTTCTTGTGAGGAAGTTTGGAGTGGCTTAGACCGCCTCAGCCCGGAGGACTTCTGGTTGGGAGGAGCTCAAGTCGAGATTATGCGGCTGGTCACCCTACGTTGGCGCGAATTCGCACCAGCACAAAGGCAAGCTTTTGAAGCCCGTATATGTTCGGGCCTTCCTCGCGACCTTTTCCAGGAGGGATCTTTTGAAAAAGATGAGTGGGGTTCCGTATATGACTCGGCTGTGATGAAGCGGCTAAACCGACTTAAGTTAATGGGTTGGCCGCTAAATAATGATAGCGAGACTCTTCTACGAGAAATCGCATCTCGGCATCCCAGATGGGCCCCGGGAGAGGGTGACCGGGATGATTTTTCTTCATGGCACGAGAGTCATTCTGGGCCTGACGGACAGCCCGAGCTGCTGGCGAACATCGCAGATAGCGCCCTCGTATCCGAGGCTATGCGCCTGCAACGTGAAAGCCGCTGGCAGCAGGGCGACGTTTGGCGCTTGTTCTGTGCCGCCGATCCAGAGCGTGCACAGCTCGGTTTACGCAGCGAGGCGAAGGCCGGTCGCTGGGAGGTGGATGCATGGCGCGACTTTATATGGTCTGCTACTGAGAGGAGCGAGGACACACTACAGCTTGAGCTTGCCGCATCATTGCTTGCTATGCCTGAGGCGGTTCTAACGCAGCTCTTACCGGCTGCGTGTCGTTGGCTACAAAAGCGTCGACAACTGTTGACGCGCCTCGCTTCACGTGAGGGTAATTTCCTCACACTATGGGACCGGCTAGCTGAGCTGGCCTATCCGGCCAACGCGCCTAGCGTTGATAAGGAAGAACGCGGTGCTTACGACAGGGCATTGAATGATCCCGCGGGCGAACTAGCGGATGCTTTGCTGCGACATATTGATGCAAGAAAGCCAGAGCAAGGCGGCGGCTTTACCGAAGAGGAAGCAATTCGGTTAAATCGCATTGTCCATTCTGATGGGGATCCAGGACTTTTGGCGCGGGCAACCCTTTGTCGATTTTTGGCCTATCTTGAAGCGACTGACCCCGATTGGGTGTTGTCGCAAATGCTGCCGTTTCTCAGTTGGGATCAGCCACATGCCGCTTCTTTGTGGCGATCACGAGCATTTGACAACATCGGTACAGCGCGGCTGTTCAATGCGACGAAGACATTGATGCTTGAGGCTTTCGTAAGACCTGGCTTGGGCGATGATGAACTCGAAGGTCTAATGACGCAGTTGCTCACGATAGCCTTCGCGCACCGTCGACAAGAGCTTATAGATTACGCTTTGTCGAGCGCTGAGATCAAAAATGCCCTGGCCGCAGGTTCTGATCGACTTCGGACGAACGCCGCATGGCAGTTTTGGCGCGCAATGGGAGATGAGGCCGATAAAGCTGCACGCTGGAATGAAATGATTGGGCCTGTTTTCCGTGGAATGTGGCCATTAGATGCCGCACTCAGAAACGAAGGCGTGTCTCAGAACCTCGTGCTAATGACTTTGGAATGCGGAGAAGCTTTTCCAGATGCTGTTGATGCTGTGATTGTTTTCCTCGTGCCTTATCAGCTTTATCTCATGGCACATACGTTACGGCTAGAGTCCGCGCATGACGATCTAATACGAAAGTTCCCACGGGCGGCATTACGGCTTGCAAGTGCAATTATCGACCCAGACAAATATCCGGTGCCTAGTGATCTCTCTTCGTTTCTGGAGTTATGTATCGAATCTGACGCTAGCGTTGCCTCTGAACCTTCATATATTCGGCTTTTCGGTTTGCGGCGGCAGCGCGCGGCATAGCCATTAACGGCTTGAACTGTCGCGAGGCTTTTCAGTAGGCCCAGTCGGCCTGGGCAAGAGGGCCCTCATTCAATGTCCGACGGACGGATTGCCAGTTCGGCATATGCCGCTCCATGAGCGTCGTGAAGCGGTCATTATGGCGGCGTTCGATCAAGTGAAGCAACTCATGGATTACTATATATTCGAGACACTCGGCGGGTTTTTTCGCGAGATCGACATTGAGGCGGATATTGCGAGAATTTGTATTGCAGCTTCCCCACTTGGTCTTCATCTTCTGAACGAACAGCTGGTTGGGTTTAACGCGAAGGATGCGCTGCCATTTGATAAGCAGCTCTTGTGCAGCGTGTTTGAGAAGAGATCGATACCAGGCATCGAGGACGGCTTGCCGCTTTGCGGATGAGCTGCCTTTGCGAACGTTTAGAAGGATGTGGCGGTGGCGTAGCATTACATTTGGCGGCGCGTCACCTTCCACGACCTTGAGGAGGTAACGCTTGCCCCAGAGATAATGGCTCTCGCCACTTAGGAATTCACGCGCTGTTTCTCGCTCCTGCCGTTGAAAGCGCTTCTGCTGGCGCTTAATCCATTCGAGCTTTGAGATTGCAAAAACCCGAACGGTATCGAGCTTCATGCGCGTTGGTGCTGCGATGCGTACGTGGCCGGAGGGAGGATTGACGCTCAGATGGACGTTCTTGATGTTTTTGAAGACGACTTCCACCTCAATCGAGCCAATGCGTAGCCGATTTGCCATCAATACTCGCTCTGCGCCTTGACGATGAGGAAGATGCGTTCGACCCCGGCAACGTCTTTGAGGATATCATAGAGCCCTTGCTTGATAACCTGCTCCCGCGGTGCGACGCCTCGCCAATCATCGGGGCGCACGGCCTTCACCTTAGCATCAATTTGCAGCGCCAATTCTTCGTTCTGGTCGAGATTGCTCCATAGCGCACGTTTGCCTGGCGTATTGAGGCTCACCGGCGTATCTGACGCAACACCCGCCTCAACCTTTGTTGCCAGCGCGGCAATGCGCTTGAGATACTCCTCGTACTCGATAGCCTTAGCCTTACGCGCGGCTATGACTTCGTCCAACAGCGCGGACATTTTCTCGTAGAAAGCCGGGTCGCTAAGCTGCTCTTTGATAATTTTCGAGCGGACGTTGTTTTCAATGGTTTCCGCGATCGCGTCCTTATTTCCTTTGAGGCTGCTCAGCTTTTTGCTGATAGCGTCGCCAATGCCGGTTTTGACGATGAGTTCAAGCAAACCCATTGAGTCGAATGGCGATATTTTTCTCGGCTCGGAAGCCTCGATATAGGTATCGATGAGATGACGCATATCCGCTTCGTACGCTTTAAGGTCGAGGGTCTCGCCACTCGCGTTGCGGATAATGTCTCGCAGACTTGTGTAATGCTCGATAAGCTGTTTGATACGGGAAATGTCTGCCGCGTTGTAGCCAACGCTTTCGAGCTCATCCGCGATGTTGGCATACGCGCGCAGGAGAGCGACGGTTCCCTTGTACAGGGCTGCGCGTTGAGGTTCTCTTTCCGCAAGGTCCGAGGGGATTTCGGTGTTGCCGCAGAAATAATGAATATGTTCGAGCTCGCCGTGCGGAGGCTGCACAGGCTCGCAGAGAAGGGCGAGTGCTTCAATGGCGCTGTCGAGTCGTTCCTTGCCCTTTTTCAGTCGGTCTTGAACCATGACTTCCGGCGCTGCGCCACCTGAGCTGTGATCAAGTTCCGACGTGTAGACTGAGATGGCGTTTTCAACCTTTTTGAAGAGGTCCTTGTAGTCGACGATATAGCCGAAGTCCTTGTCCTCGCCATCAAGCCGATTGGTACGGCAGATCGCCTGGAAAAGGGCGTGATCTTGGTAGCCATCCGGCGTAGGCCGCAGGCGATGCAGTCGGGCTGTTTCAGCGCCTGAGGAGCGTCGGATCGTTTTTATGCATTTTGATTAGTTCGATTAAATTCTCGACGCCGAAGTCGGTGAAGGCCATCACGGCGTCGTCGCCGATCCCCGACACCCATATGAGCCCGTCCTCGGGCTCCATCTCGGCGGCGACGTCGAACAGCCAATCCTCGTTTTCGCCGAGGTCCGAGGCGACCCGATTGATTGTCGTGACGTGAGAGACTTTGTTGACGTGCATGATCAAGCTGCACGAGCGGAGATTACCGGACCTTGTATCGCCCAGTTCCAGGGCAGCAACTCTTCAAGCCGATGTGCGGGATGGGCGGCGATACAGGACAAAACGTCTGCGAGCCATGCCTGCGGATCGACGCCATTCATTTTGGCCGTGACAATGAGACTATACATGGCCGCAGCGCGCTGCCCTCCGCGATCGGACCCGCAGAACAGCCACGATTTTCTTCCCAGCGCGATGCCTCTTAGCCCTCGTTCTGCAGCGTTGTTGGACAAGCACACGCGTCCGTCTTCAAGGAAAAGCGTGAACGCGGCCCAGCGCTTGAGCATGTAACTGATAGCCTTGACCAGGTCGTGCCCGCGCGAGAGCCTGGCCGCCTGCTCGCGCATATAGATCCGCAGATCATCGACCAATGGACGGCTCAGCATCTGGCGGACCGACAGGCGTTCTTCCGCGCTCTTTCCATTGATGGACCGCTCGATTTCGAACAGCGCGTCGATGCGACGCACCACCTCGATCGCGATGGGCGACAAAGGGATTTCCTTCTTGCCAGCAGCCTTGCGTCGCGCGTTCTCATCCAGATCAGCCATGGCGAAGAAGGGGCGTCGCGCATGGACCCAGCACGCCGCCTCGCGGATCGGGCCCGGCTTGCGGTCCGCTAGGTAGAGCCTGTTGTAGCCGTCATAGGCGTCGGCCTGCAGGATGCCAGCATATCCCGCCAGATGCGCCTGCGGATGTTCGCCTTTGCGGTCGCGTGAGTAATAAAAGATGGCCGCCGGCGGCCCGGCGCCGCCGAAGGGCGCGTCGTCGCGGACATAAACCCAGCACCGACCCGTGTCGGTTTTGCCCTTCGCCAGCACGGGAACCGTGGTGTCGTCGCCGTGTAGGCGCTCGGCGGCCAGGACATGCGCCTCGATGAGACGCCGCAGCGGATCCAGCGCCGCACAGATGGAGCCGACGGCGTCGGCCATGGTCGACAAGGAGATCGGCGCGCCTTCCAACGCATAGCGCTCCGCCTGACGGTTCAGCGGCTGATGTTGGCCGAACTTCTCGAAGGCGATCATCGCCAGAAGGCTTGGCCCCGCCCAGCCGCGCGGAACGGCATGGAACGGCGCCGGCGCCTGTGTGATCTTCTCGCAGTCCCGACAGGAGAATTTCTCTCGCACGGTCTCGATCACTTTCCACTGACGCGGCGTCGTCTCCAGCGTCTGCGTCACGTCTTCGCCGAGCTTCCGCAGCCGCGATCCGCCGCAGCAAGCGCAGCTCGTCGGCGCCTCGATTACGACGCGCTCGCGCGGTAGATGTTCCGGGAATGTGTGGCGCTCGGACCGTTTGCGCGTGAAGCCCGCGACCAGCGTGGTTTTCGTGACCGCCTGCTCCGCCGCGAGCTCATCTTCCGTCGCGCTCGCTTCCAGCTCTTCGAGCTCGAGCGACAACTGATCGATCAGCCGCGCAGCGCGCTCCGACTTTTGCCCGTAGATCTGCCGCTGCAACTTGGCGATCTGAAGCTTTTGCGCGGCGATCAGCGCCGTGTCTTCCGACGCCTTCGCCCGTGCGACGGCCAACTCTGCTTTCAGCGCAGCATTTTCGTCGAGAAGGGCCTGGGCAGCAGCGTCCATAGGCGAAGTGAATCACATATCTTGCGATTTGTGGCGCCCCAAAATGCCTCCGCCCTGGATTTTTTGCGATTCACCCCGCGCTTTGCGGCCGAAAGGTCATTTGCGGATTTCGCCAATCTATCCCTTCGAGCATATAGGCCATCTGCGCCGCCGAGATCGACACCGCGCCCGCCGTCGCCGAGGGCCATATGAACTTTCCGCGATCGAGGCGTTTTGCATACAGCGACAGTCCGACGCCATCATGCCAGAGAATTTTTGCGAGGTCGCCCCTGCGCCCGCGGAAAATGTAGAGATCGCCGGCGTGCGGGTCGCGCTTCAACTGCTCCTGCACCTGAAGGGCGAGGCCCTGCATGCCGCGTCGCATGTCGGTGTGGCCGGTGGCGATCCAGACGCGGCAGCCCGCCGGCAACGGGATCATCGCCGCAGCGCCTTCACGACCCGCGACAGCGCGGCTGCCTCGACATCGGACCACACGAGGATCCGGTCACCCTCGGCGAGGACGATCTCCATCTGGCCGGTCGGCCCCGGAGCGGAATGCTCCCCCACTGTGTCCGGCGTGATCGTCACGGGCAGGATCGGCGCGAGGTCCTGCGGCGCAGCCAGATCGACGCCGAACTGCCGGCGCCAGGTGAAGAGCTGGTTGGTGTTGAGGTCGTGCCGTCGCGCAACCTCGGCGATCGAAGCTCCGTCCTCAAGGCTCTCCTCGACGATCCGGCGCTTCTCTTCGAGAGACCAGGATCGGCGTCGGCGCCGGAGAGCCGGCGGATCGTCATCGTTGCGCGACATCGGCGATAGTGTCCGCTTGTAATAGAAGTGGACACGATCATCGCGCCACCCGTCAGGCAGCTATCTCAAAAACCGCAATCAACGCCAGGCGGCCGCCGCCGGAGGGATACTGATCTTGCATCGATTTGTCAATGTAAAGGTAGGTGCAAGGAGGGGCGTCAAAGCCGGTAAGGAGCTTGTCGACGACCACCAAAAGCTTCATGTTGGCGGGCTCTTTGATGAAAAGTTTCTTGGCCCATTCTTCATAGGTCTCGGTCTTTGTCATGCCCGGCTTGGGCTCGATATTTTTGAGCAGTTCCGTGTAGGTGTTGAAAATGAACTGCTTGTCGGTTTCGGTATTGGCCCCGGTTTCCTCCAGCGTCACATCCTTATTTTGCGGGTTGTAGGAGGTGATGACCGCGCACTTTCCCTTGAAAACTGTTTTTTGGAAAAGCGAAAAACATTTACAGGCCTCGTAAATGCTCGAGGCGACCAGGATGGCGTTACCGCGCTCGCTTGAAAGGCGCGGCTTGACGCTGAAGTCGAAAATGATGTCGCTCACAACGCGATCCATGCGTGACTTTGAACTCAGGATCGTTTGGAGCGTGCCCCATTTCTTTTTCAGCTCGTCCTTCTGCCAGTCATTAAGGCCTTTGGTCTTGGCCTCGAACCATGCGTCAATCTTATCCGTTGAGCCCAGCTTCTGGTCGATGTCACGCGCCTCGTAGATAAGATCGAGCACAACCTCATCCTCGACCGCTTCACTGAATTTATAGGTATGAATGTAACTGCCAAAGACTTCGAGGCTGGTGGCCCGATCCTTCTTGAGGAGAGGGGTGCCGGTGAAGCCGATGAAGACTGCGTTAGGCATTATCGCCTTCATCGCGCGATTAAGCTTGCCGCCTTGGGTGCGATGACATTCGTCGACAAAAACGAAGACTTCGCCCACCGTGGAGCTCGGCTGTGCCTCCAACTGTTTGATGAAGGCATCAAAGTCGTCGACATCTTTTTGCCCGAACTTATGAACGAGCGAGCAGAGAAGGCGCGGCTTGGCTTGGCCCAACTGGCTCAGGAGATCACGCCCACTGTTGGTACGCTTGATCGGTTCGCCGGCCTCGGTGAAGACCCGTTCGATTTGCTTATCGAGCTCGTCGCGGTCGGTGATGATCACGACGCGTGCATGGGGATTGTTTTCGAGGATCCATTTGGCGAGCAGCACCATGACGATGCTTTTGCCGCTGCCCTGGGTATGCCAAATGATGCCGCCCTTCTTCTCCCAAATGTATTTTTGGGCCGCCTTGATACCAAAATACTGATGCACCCGCGGCAGCTTCTTCACGCCGCCGTCAAACAGGACAAAATCATGCATTAGCTCGATAAGCCTGTCCTTGGCGCAGAGTTTGAGGAGGTATTTGTCTAGCTTAAGACGGCTGTTGTCTTCTTCATCTTCTCTCCAAGTGAGGAAGAGCTTCTCAGGCGTCCCGATCGTTCCGTATCTCAGGCCTTCCGTGTCGTTGCCGGCAAATACGAACTGAATGGTAGTGAAGAACCAAGCATTAAATTCAGGCAGTTGGTTCGAGAGGTTTTGCCTGATGCCATCGGCGATCGAGGCGCGACTGCGCTTCAATTCGATCACGCCGATCGCGATGCCATTGACGTAAAGTACCAAATCAGGGCGACGCTCGGCGGATCCTTTAAGGGTTACCTCCTCGGCGACCGCAAAATCGTTGTCGTGCGGCTCGTTCCAGTTGATCAGTTGAACCAGCTCAGTAACTTTTCCGGCCTCAACCTTGACCGGGACGCCATAACGCAAGAGCGCATAGACAGCCTCGTTGTTGGTATAAAGGCTCCGGCTGTGATTGTTGGCCTCGGTGCGCAGCTTGTGCAGCGCGCTGCTGATCTGCGCCGATGTGTAACCGCGACGGGCGAGAAAGTCGTTGAGGAGGTTTTCCTCGATGTTGCTATTGCCCGAACGGTCCGTCCAATCGCCAAGATAGCGATAACCAAGCTCATTGCGAAAGAGCTCAAGAACTCGGTTTTGGGTGGCGCGTTCGGTTTTGCCAATCATCATGTTTGCAATTCCTGGACAAGAATTTCAGCTTTCACGTAAGCCTTAAAATCATCGATGTTTGTGAAACAGCGGAAGCCAGCTTGGCTGGCGGCAGCGATCGTCTCCGCACCCTCGTTCAAAAGAACCGCGACCGGCTGCGTCAACTCCTCTTGCAAGCCGGTAGGCCACGCTAGATCTAAGACCGCGCGCTGCTCACCCGTCGCCTGGTCAATCAATTCGAACGAAATTGCGCCGCGAGGTAGGTTGTGCGTTTCGATCCAATCATCCAACGCTTCGAGCTCTTCTTCCTCAGCTTCGCTGGTAATGGCTCCGATAGTTGCGCTTGCCGATGCGATCGGCTTTGAGGCTCCGGTTAACCAGCGGGTGTCGCCGTGGAGCAGCTCTTCCATGCGGCGGTTCACTTCAGCGGCGAGCAGAGCTTGACGGGCTTCAAGGAATTCGGGGAAGTGTTCAATTTTCCAGAGGCTCGCGTCGGCGGGGATCCATTGCGAGGCCAATGCGCCAGGATGGCGCTTCTCGATTTCTGGGAAATACTCTTCGGGTAGGCGATCGCTGATATTGAGGTTGGTGTCCTTGGTTAGGAAGCAGAAATTCGCAAGCGCGTTGACCTGCGGTTTTGAATATTTGCGCTTGTAGAGCTGCGCTTTCGGAAAAATATGATGCACTTCAAGGCTGCTCATTTTGCCAAGAAGGCTTGCCTTCAACGCTAGGCCTGTTCCCCAATCGCGGGCTTCGCCCATGCGGGTAAGCATGTAGAGGACTGGATAAAAACGCGCGCCGAGGCTCCAGCCGGTAAAGTGTCCAGCCTCGACACGGAGGCCGCCGTGCCACAGACGCAATTGCTCAAGGAGTTTTTCAAGACCACCATCAAGGCCTTCAAGCGCAGCCAAGTCCTGATCGATATAGCTTTCAGTCGACCCGGAAAAACGTCCCCACATGCCCGATTGGACAAACCAGAACAGGAGCTTGTCCCGTTCCTTTTCGTCCATCGGGCCTTTGCGCTGATCGAGGTAACGAACCATTACCGGCACACCAAAACGGCCGAAAAACACTTGATCGTGATCGAGGCCGAGACGTCCGCCGATCAGATTGAGGCAGGTATCGATGTGTTTGGTGGCGCGCTTGAGAGCGTCTTGAATCTCCTCGGCGCTCTTGTCATGAAGGAACTGGAATTTAGCTTCGCCGGTCAGAACTGTATTCATCGAGCGAAGCATCCAATCCAGGTTGAAATGATAGTCGGCCTTACTCCATTCCTTGAGCTTGCCCTTCATGGCGTCACGTGCCTCAGGCCAATCGGCACAAATTTTCGCTAGGGCGAGATCGCCGTTTGAGAGCTTGGTGCCGCCGCTATTGACCTTGTTGAATATATCCACCACGACATCGAGGGTTTTGTCAGTGCCGGTGATTTCCTCGACATGTAGCGTTACATCGAGGACGCCCAAAAGGTGGCTGAGGCGGGCAACATAGTCGCCGATCATTGGGGCCAAGGCAGGGTCCGCGCTAAGACGCGTCACATATCCGCTCAGGCCTGCCGTGCCTTTCCCTATCAGCTCGGTAACATCGATCCAAAGCGGGTCGCCTTGCATCTTTAAAGGCTGATAGAAAGCGAAAGTCTCCGTACCCAGATGGAACTGCAGGCCCGTGAACGCTTGCGCATTGCCATCGAAAAATTTGGGAGGACGGCCGCGCGCTACGCCATACAGTGAGGTCATCCGTTGCTGGCCATCGAGCAGCATCTTCACGATGCCCGCTGCTAGCTTGCCGTCCCCACGGTGTGCCGCCGTCTTGGACTCGGTAGCCCAAACGAGCAAGCCGCCGATCGGATGGCGCTTGTAAATCGAGTCAAAGAGACCGCGAACCTGATCGCGGTTCCAGACATAGCCGCGTTGGAATTCAGGTAGGGCCATATGGCCGCTGTCAATGTGATCGAGGATGGTGGAAATTTTCATATCAGTCGAATCCGTCCGGTCAGTAATTCTTGCATCATGCCTTGTTTGATCTCGAGGATCTTGGTGAGTTTCGATTCAAGCACGGTAATTTGAGTTTCGTAGTCGATAAGAATTTCTGTGATTGCAGCTTGCTCGCCTATCGTTGGCGGTAATGGCACCGGCAAAGCCGCATATTCCTTCCCGTTTATTCCTGGCTGCCCACTACGCATAGAATTCTCCTTTACCCAATTCCAGTAAGGCCGACTTTGCATATAAAGCGACAGGAATTCCGGGAGGAGGCAATCGCTATTTGGGCTTAACCGTATTAGAAATCCCGCAAAAACGAGCATGCCATCAAGGGGGTTGTAAAGGTACGATTTGCCGACACTCGCGCCGGTTCTCGCGACAGCAATGTCACCGGGCTCAAGTTCATAAGAACTACACATTGGATGGGCTACAGACGCCTTTGCTGTGTGTTCGAATTTGCCGTGCTCCGTAATGTCGGTGATTCGAAGATACGTTGGATATCGAGTATCAAAATCAGTTGCAGGTGCGTTTATGCCGTACTTGGGCGCTCTGCGGAGGCATTTCTGGAGCGAAACCACGTCCCAATCGCTTGGAATCGTGCCAATATCCGTTTGTTTATAGCCTTCATTACGAGAAAAACTCGGTAAGCGCCTCTTCCCTGTCAGCAACTCCTGCATTGCGCCCTGTTGGAGGTCGCGCTTTTTCGCGATGAGCTTTTCAAGAGATTCGATATAACCATTCGTCGCGCTTAGGGCCGCAGCGATTGCCTCTTGTTCCTGCTTGCATGGTGGATAGGGGAACTGAAACCCTTCCATCTGCCATTTTTGGACGTGAACTAGAGCCGATGCTCCGTGCGCCCATCCTTCAATGTAGGTTGTGAGCTGTTTCAGAGCATGAAAAAGGAAGCTCTTGTCGATCTCCGACTCGAACGCATTTATTTTCCACGTATGGTAATTAAGTAATCCGAGAGGACCGGACCAAATATGAGGTCCGAAGGAGGTGCCACGGCTGCCGGACCACGCAAAAAGCAGTTGGCCAGGCTCGATCTCGAGTTTTTTGGCGTAAGATCCGTCGAAGAAATTGAAATCATCGGATCCATTCAGATTCTGAATTCGAATGATTGGGAGGCCAGAAGTTTTCCATTCGAAAGGCTTGAAGCCCCTGCCATTGATTAGTACGCAAACGCTATCGATCCGACGCGGTTCCCAATCGTTGGGGATAACACCGACTTCGGTCTGCTTGTATCCAGGTCTTACTTCCATGTGAATCCCATCCTTTCCAGATGGCAGTTCACTTTCTCCTCCAATTCAGAAACCAGGGTCATCAATTGGGGCGCAGTTGTCTCGTAGCGTTCAGCCAGCTGCTTGATCCGCTGAGTGAGAGCCTGACTGATGCGATCCATTTCGCCGTGAATGGCTGTGTCGAGCGCGGCGAGCCACTTATCGTCAACGACCAAAGCTTTAATTTCCGGCTCGGCCAGCTTTGGATATTTCGCAAGCGCCTTGGCGTCTAGCGCTGCCTCGGCGTCCTTAAGGCGTTTTTTGAGTCCGGCTTCTTCTTCAGCAAGCTTCAGCCATTCATTGAGTATCGCAGCCTCATCTTTAGCGTCCTTATCGCCTTTGATCTCTTTCAGCCGTGCAGTGACATTCGCCTTGTTTATCTTGTCGATCTCCGCGAATGCAGCTTCTTCGCCACCATGTTCTTCTTCCAGTTCGGTTCGCTGCGCCTCCACGCCTTCCAGCTGCGCGGTTAGCGTTGCGATCTCCTCTTGGTCTTTCGAGAAAAAGCGGGCGACAATGAGCGCCTTCGGGATAAGGTCACAGGTCCAACCCTTGTCCCTTTCCTTGCCCTTCTTATCGGTCTCGATAATCCGGTAGGTCTCGGCTTTCCAACCGTCGGCGGAAATCAGATAGCAGTCGTCCTGCATCACCGTGGCCCAGTAATCCATGAGATGCTGGTAGACCGCGTATTTGTCGATAAGTGGCTTGTCAGCGTAGTGCGCCAGCAAATCCTCGGAGAGTTCCTCGATCAGCTCTTTCGGGTGGAAGCCAGGCTCTAAATCTTTGAGGAGCGCCGCGCTCTTGTCTCGCCATTCGACAAAGTGCGAGTTCATATCCGCGATGAAGGCGCTGAATTGTGGATGGTTGTAAATCGTGGATTTGATCGCGGATTTGTCGACCGCAAGGTCAACATAGCCGGGGCGATTGTCCTTGAAGAGAGCCTTGCGAAGATCGGGACAAACCTTCCAGTAGCGACCCAGCGCATCGATGTCGCGCTGCGGAACGCCGCCGCGCAAATGTGCCTCAATATCCTGGAGGTCCTCTTCCTGCTGGCTATCGATATAGCGCGGCAGGTTGAGATTGAACTCGTTTTTCTCGATCTCTGCAAAAGAGACCATGCGGCTGTATTTCGGAATTTCCAGCTGCCGCGAAAAGGCGTCAACGATTTGGTGCATATCCTGCGCCCGCAAACGGTTTTTGGGTCCGTCTTTCATGAAGCCTTGGCTGGCATCAATCATGTAAATGCCCTTACGGGCAGCAGCCTCGGCTTTGTCGACCACCACGATGCAGGCGGGAATGCCGGTTCCATAAAAGAGGTTAGCCGGCAGGCCGATAATGCCCTTGATATAGCCTTTTCGTACGAGGTTGCGCCGAATGTCCGCTTCGACATTGCCGCGGAACAGGACGCCATGCGGCAAAATGCATGCGCCGCGACCTGTGCTTTTTAGCGACCGGACGATATGCAGTAGGTAGGCGTAGTCGCCCTGCTTTGCCGGCGGCACACCGAAAGATTCAAAGCGTTGGTAATCGTCGTCGGCCGGGTCAAATCCGGTGCTCCAGCGTTTGTCCGAAAAAGGCGGATTAGCGACGACAAAATCAAAACTCTTGAGAGCGTCGCCATCCTTGAATTTCGGGTCGGCGAGGGTATTGCCCTGCACGATCAGTGCAGTCGGATTGTTGTGGAGGATCATGTTCATGCGAGCGAGACTGCTCGTCGCTGAATCTTTCTCCTGCCCATAGAGGGTTACGGCGGTGCCGGCTTCGTGGCCAACTTTTAGGAGCAGCGAGCCCGAGCCGCAGGTTGGATCGTAAACCGTCGTCGCGGCGCTGGTCTTGGCTTCATGGATGCCAATGATCTGTGCGATGACGCGGCTTACTTCGGCAGGCGTGTAGAATTGGCCCTTGCTCTTGCCGCTTTCAGTCGCGAAATGCCGCATGAGATATTCGTAGGCGTCACCCAGAATGTCGTCGCCGTCGGCCCGATTCTTCGAAAAGTCGAGCGCCTTGTTCTCGAAAATAGCTATCAGGTTCGTGAGTCGGTCGACCATTTCCTTGCCACTGCCAAGCTTATTGGCATCGGCAAAGTCCGGCATGTCAGACAGCTTATTGGCGTCAGCGAGGGGGGTGATGATCTTTTTATTGATTTGGTCGCCGATATCGCTCTTGCCTTTGAGCGCGACCATATCTTTAAAGCTCGCCCCTTCGGGAATAGTAATCGGCGCGAAAGGCTGCCCGGCATATTTATCGCTGACGTATTTTATGAAGAGGAGGACGAGGACGTAATCCTTATACTGGCTCGCATCCATACCTCCACGGAGTTCATCACAGCTCGACCACAGCGAAGAATAGAGTTCAGATTTTTTAATTGCCATTGGACCGGGCTTTGTTTTTGAACAGGTTTATGGTGATTCCGAGATGCGCAGCTTAGCGAGCAGAAGGGGCTTTGTGAATCTGCTTGTGCACGCGAGGGGAACCGCCAGAGCCAAGGACGTGGCGGGCGACAGCCTGGGCACTTTACCGGCGTCTCTCACTTCGCATTTGCCTCACCTAGCGAAGGGGAGCCCATGGCGGTAGAGGAGAGTCGGGACGCGAATGCAGCGCTTGATCCACCTCGTGGAGGTGATCGACACGGCCCACCTCACCGACCTCCAAAAAAACTGCAAACCTTAGATCATTGGCCGCCTGGCGCTTCATCATAAATGAGGCCCCCGGTCTGTCGCTCGGATACCACAAAAATATCTGGTTAAAAAATCTTCACGATAAAAAAATTGAACGACTTCCCTAGAAATGGGAACTAATACCCAAGAATGAGCAGCTTAATGCCTTGTAAACCAAGCATTCCGCTGATTAGTTTCGGCGTCCATCCATACAATCATTTTCATATTGCATGGATAGGAATTTCATATGACGGAACATTTTGTTTTAGACCATGAAAAGATTACGAACGCTTTGAGTGAGCTTGGATCAATCATCGGTGCAACGCTTCAGCGTAGCGTGACCGTCAGGATATATGGGGGAAGCGCGCTCATCCTTGCCTCCAATTTTCGCCGCACTACATTCGATATCGATTTTATCGGAAACAAAATCCGGCCTGTCCCGCAGCTATTGAAAGACACAAGAAGAGATAGTCCAGAAAATGATTTTCTGGTCGCCGCTGCTGAAATCGTCGGCAAGAAATTCGGTTACAAGGAAGGGTGGTTCAATTATCAGGTGGCGAGAACGATTAGCGGTGCTTTTGATCATCACGACTTGGCCCACCATGAGCCGGTTGGACGCTTCCCGGAAACGGGGCATGGCCTTGAGGTGCACGTTCCATCCCTCGATTATATTTTGGCCATGAAGCTGCAGGCTCAGCGCATTAAGCCTGCTGAAGAGTATAAAGATTTGAGGGACTTAATATGCTTAACGCGGATCAAGGGGGATGAAATCAAAAACCCCGACGATCTTATCGAAATTCATGCTAGGTTTTACAGACCCCGCCAACGGCGCATGGATTTTGAGGATAGAATTGAACAGCTTTGGGAACATCATATTACGGGAAAGGTCCCTGTGGCTGTCCGACGCGCCGGAATCCCCGCAGCGCCGCGATACCTTGGCTATGGTCGCTCATGAGCATATGTCGGGTATCCGCGATATCAGCTTAGGCATTTTTACTTTCATCGACACCGTATATCGCCAAGCGCTTTTTGTGCCGGTGGCTTGCTATGAAAACGGCATTGGCACGCGCGAGGAATGGGGCTCTCTTTCTGAGGATCAATTCCTAGCTTACTTCCGGCTAAATGTTCCGGAAGATGGGAAAGAATTCTTGCGCGAGAAGTTTAGGGAACGTCCGGTAATAAGCGAATTGAGGACCAGGATTCATTTTGCCGCGATGACACATCATTTCCATCGGATTTTCGGATTAGGACCATCCCCTGAATGGACGGAAAGCCCCGATCTGAAAGCGGCTAAGCTCTACGATATTAAGCCGCTCATCAACCGCCCAATCAGCTGGGCCATGAGAGACCCCGAGGAGAGGATCGCCCATTTCAGCAATCTCGATGCAGCGCGCTACGCCGTAAAGGAAGGAGCCTTGAATCTCCTTGATCAAGGCCGACATGGCGATGTTGGCCGTCTTATCCTTGAAGGCATGAAACGCGCTAATGGGCTTACCCTTCCGTGATTAGCTTGCAGCTGCAAAAATGGGCGGCTCTAAAAGACTGAATTAACGCCACCCTCCTCTGTTAGAGTGAGCTACGGCCATATGCGCCCTTTCCTTTTATCAGACAGACGCCGAAGAGGTCCGGTCAGGCATCGAGCCGATAGAAGCGGGCCGTATTGCACGCCGATCGGTTCGGCGAAATGAGAATGAGTTCGCCACTGGCAGAGACGATCAGCGCGATCCTCCCAACCATTTTTTGATCAGAGCTTTAGCCATATCCCAGCCCTCTAGCACACGCTGAACGATTGCATGAAGTGGGCCAACGCGAACTTTCCCAAGCTCGATTGCGTCGTGGAGGTCTTGCGCCTTCACCGCCGCGATCATTTCAGGCGACATCGCGCCCGCCCATTGGACGTGACTTCCAGTTATCCAATAGTGTGATTTGCAGGGGAAGCTCCAATTGCCGATAGACGGAGCTAGCGACACAGCCCCGGCACGATCGGTGAGATGCCACTTTGCGGGATTGAGAGGCGTGACGACTTCCATTCCGCACCCGCAGCAGCATTGATGTGAGGCTGTTGAATACCGCCGCGAGATATACAGAACGCCCGGTTCCAGACATTCCGGTATAAATTCGACGAATTCCGGCTGAAGCTCTAGAATTTTGTTCATGCCAATCCTTCAACAACGGTCTCGCCGCTAGCTAACGAGTAGCCAGCGTAAACTTCTTTGCGAGTATCATTATACACGCCGAAAAGCTTTTTCCATCTGATCACCGCCATAGCGGCGTTCAAAGCGTTCAACTCGGCAATCTGGATGTTGCTCGAATACTCGTTCGCTCCAACGTCGCCCTCAGCAAATGAGATATGCCGCGCCGCGCTGTCTCGCGTGTCGGCGGTGCTCGTCGTCGTCCGCACGATACCGGATAACCGTCCGTCATTGACCACAACCCCCATTCCGACATCGATAAAGGGTACGCCGCGGTTGACAACGTGTTCGATAAGCGCCCGCTTTGTCGAACCTACGTCCATGCAGACGAAAATAAAGTCGAGGCCGTCAAGGAGAGCGAAGTTATCGGGCTCGAGGAAGGCGTCGTGTACGGTAATTCCCCGACGCATGTTGGAGTAAATCGCGGCGAACCGGGTCACCTTTTGAGGCTTAGCCTGCAACTCCTCGATCGAAGGTGCTCCCGGAGAGCGGAATGCGTTGTGTTGCGAGAATATGTCGCCATCAAAAAGACGTATCTCCGCTACGCATGTTTTAGCCACAAAGTCGAGGATGTAGGAGCCAGTGCCTCCGAGGCCCGCGATGCCAATCCGCAACCCATCCAGCCTAGCGTTGATCACGCCAATCCCTGCGCGACTAGTTGCCGTATCGATGTATTTGAAAACGCTTTCGTTCTCGCCCGTGGGGATCACCGGGAAGGTGCAGGCTGTTACGCTTGGGTCGAGCTTGGCGGCTTCTCCTGAAATGCGGCCCATATAGGTCGTCATTTTATGGTAATAGTCGCGATAATCTGCCTTAGCGGAAAACGTGAAATCGGCGCGCACACCTGGAGCGAGATCCTGAGGTGCGGAGGAATTCTCGATTGACGAGATTTTTGAGCCGTCGGCATGACACGGATGTGTGCCAGTCCAATAACAGACATGGGTATCAGGCTTTTCGGCAATATCGCCGGATAGTTTAAGCGTCGAGATCAGCATGCCTCGGCGCACTGCGCGCTGTGAGTCGATAAACGGGACGTCCCTGACGAGCAGGAAGCCATCCCCGATATCGATATCGTAACCTTCGTTCTGCAACCGCAGAAGATCAGGGCTAAGAGCGATTGGTCGACGTGACATCGAATTCCATCCCATCCTTCACTTTGACCGACTGCCCCTCGACTAAGGTACCGGCCGGCTTGTTGCCCTGGCCGCGCGTGTACTGGACCGTGAACTGGATGCCGTCACCGGATGGCGGATTGGGAAAGGCAAGAGAGACTACCTGATCGAAGGTGATCTCCTCATTCTTAGGCACTGTCTTCGCGCGGCCGTTGACGATAATGGTTACGGTTTTAGTCTCTTCGGCCTTGCTGTGCTCTTTAACGTCTTCACTGCTCATAGGGATATCTCCTTCCGAAACACCACAGAGAATCGCGGTGTTCCAATTTTTCAATTGATTGCGAATTCGCAACTGACCTGGTATATAACATTGACCAAAGCTGATTGCAATATCGCAATCGATAGCTTTTTAGCAATACGGAGGTCGGATGGCGGAAAATTTCGACATGGAAGCCTTCTATGCGGCGTTGAACGCCACGCGCCTGAGTCGACAGAAGACATGGAAGGAGGTTGCCCAGGAGACAGGGATTGCTGCATCGACCCTCTCACGAATGGGGCAAGGCGCGAAGCCCGACGTGAACGGTCTTGCAGCGCTTCTGAAATGGTCGAACCTCAAAGCCGAGATGTTTATCCCGGGGGCTAGCAAGAAAGACGCGCCGCCAATTGCTAAGCTTACTGCGCTTCTGCGCGCTGATCCTCACCTTACTCCGCAAAATGCCAAGCTGATGGAAGAGATCGTGGTCAGCACGTATAACAGGCTGCGGGACGGTTGAATTGGCTTTTCGTCGAGGATTCAAAGCAGAGTCAAATCGCATTGCACTGAGCGTCCGCGAGCAGATGGGCCTTGGGCCGCTCGATCCGATCGATCCCATCCAGGTGTGCGCCCACTACGATATTGTACTCCTTAAGCTCAGCGAGCTCGGCTGTGATTCATCATCCTTCCTCGGGGCCAGCCGCTCCTCCTTCTCAGCGGTAACCGTCCCCTGCGGTTGGCGGACTGCGATCGTTCACAATGATTCGCATCACCGCTACCGCCAGCGCAGCAACATCTGCCATGAACTTGCTCATTGCTTTCTCGGTCATCAGTGCACGCCGCCGCTCACCGAAAGCGGTGGACGCGCTCACGACGGCGGCATTGAGGCTGAAGCAAACTTTCTCGCCGGCACCCTATTGATTCCGAATGAGGCGGCGATTCATATCCTCCGCCAGGGGCTCATCCCTACTGCGCAAACCATCTATGGTGTAAGTCAGCCGATGCTGGACTACCGTCTTCGCGTGAGTGGGGCTTACACAATCCATGCGCGGCGTATGGGGAGAACCCGCGCGGATTCCTGAATAGCGCTCGCTAGTTTTGGGTAGGGGTGCACCCCGTCTGAGGGGCTATGTGGATCCGACGGCGCATACGGACTATTCCCTAGTTCGATCGGCCGCCAATCATTCCCTCGTCCCGATCTGGCTTTCCGAACCCGCAGCCTCGCAGAGCCGTCAAAGGCGCGCAGCGGCACCGCAGTCACGCGCAGCCAACGGCGAGCATGGCGAGGAGCCACCCTTTGACGGGTCGAGAAGCGTAGGGATCATTACCTGGACGGGCGAGAGCGGTCCGAAAATCCTCTTCAGGTTAGCGCGCGAAAGGCTCCGTGCCCTGGTTGAGGATATCGAGATAGGCTTGGTAGACAAAAACCTTGTGCCGTTCTTTGCCGGTCGCTTCCCGGACAATACCCAACGCTTCGAGCGTTGCGAGACCGCGCAAAGCGGTCGGCAGTGAAACCTTGCAGGCTTCCTTGATGCGGGTGGTGGTGGCAACCGGGTGGCGCTGCAGATAGGCATGAATGGCGAGAACGGTGGCGGTCGATTTGCCGGAATTTGCGATTTTTGCTCGGTCTTCGCTGAAGAGCGCGAGGACGGCCCGCGCGGTATCTGTCGCCTGATTGGCGACCTCGATAACGCCCGTCAAAAAGAATTTGATCCAGGCTTCCCAGTCGCCGGTCGTGCGGACGGATTGCAGATGATCGTAGTAAGCTTGGCGGTTCGCTTTCAGATAGAGGCTGAGATAAAGCAGCGGTTCTTTAAGCACGCCTTCGGCACACAGGATGAAGGTGATGAGCAGCCGGCCAAGGCGGCCGTTGCCGTCAAGGAACGGGTGGATCGTCTCGAACTGCACGTGGGCAAGAGCGGCCTTAATCAGGACCGGAAGCTTGACCCTTTCGTCATGCAAGAATTTTTCAAACGCATCGAGCGCTTCATTCAGCCGTTCGGGCGGTGGCGGCACGAACAGCGCCTTGCTTGGGCGTGATCCGCCGATCCAATTTTGCGTGCTACGAAATTCGCCGGGCGTCTTATCGCCACCGCGCGCATTACTCATGAGCTTGGCGTGAATCTCGCGCAGCAGTCTGAGAGAAAGAGGCAGGCTCTTCAGGCGTTCGAGGCCATAATCCATAGCCGCGACGTAGCAGGAGACTTCCGTCACATCGTCCATAGGTACGCCGGGGGCTTCGTCGGTCTCAAACAGGAGCAGGTCGGACAAGGAGGATTGCGTTCCCTCGATCTGGGAGGACAGCACCGCTTCCTTGCGGACGTACATATAAAGGAAGAGAGCTGCGTCCGGCAGGACCATGCTCATCCCGTCCAGGCGACCAAGCGCCGTATTCGCCTGATCAAGCAGCGGGTAAAGCGCGCCCATGTCTAACGGCGGGTCGGGCGGAAGATTAGCGGGGACATAGGCTTCGTAGGCTTCGCCACCGACCAGGCTCGACCTTATCAGCTGTCCCACGCGATTGTTTGTGCAGGTCATGACGGATCAAATAACAAAATTGGACAGATTCGTTAGTAGGCCGAAGATAGCTCACGCGGATGTTAGTTGCAAGGAATTAAGTAACGAAATGTATTGAATTCGTTAGTTATCGGATAGCGGCGCCCTCCCCCCTCTGAACGGCCCTTCAAGCTAAACGAACGCTCTTCGAGCTCCGTGATTCCGAAGGTCACCCTATTTTCGATAGGACGGGAGGCTCCCAAAAGGCCGGTTCGAGACTAAAACCAAGCAACGCTAGTTTTCGGGCGCTGGCGGGGGATTTGAGGTGCGGGGCACACGGTAGATTGGTGTCATAAACGATTGAATTAACGCTAAAATCTCGTCTGTCGGCGCGAGCCAAAAAGTTCGGTATGCCTCTACGAACTTCAGCCAACAGCTTCCCAAAACTTGTCAACACCCCCGCTATTCCCTTACGGGATGGATATCTGCGACCGACGCGCTCCTCCCGCGGGGGCCTGTCTTCCCCACTAGTTCGGCTTCTCCCTTTGCGCTCTCTCCTCCATCAGCGCCGAAACGGTGTCGAGTAAGCGGATCGCTGCGGGCAGACGCGCATGGGAGTCGCGCTGTTTTTCATCGGCAGGCTCCAGAGCGCGCCACCAATCGATGAAACGTCCGATCAGCGCGCGCGCCGGGATTTTCTCGAAAGGCGCGCCCGGGAACGCCTCGAAGCCGAAGGACGCCTCAACATCCCGCAGGCATGCCTCGATGTAACGGGCGTCTTCGTCGCTTAGGGCGAAAGGCCGCTCCGGCGCGCGGCGCACCATGCGGACCTCACTGAGCTCGGGAATGTAGTCTTTCTTCACTGTCGCCACGCCCCACCCGCGGGCCGGGCCATGTTTGGAGCGCCGGCGAGCCGGCTTTCCCTATCAATTCTCGTGCCGCCGGCCCGAATCCACGCTGAGCGATGCGCACGCTTCTGTTTGGCGCGATGCTTGCTTTTTGATCGGACGAAAAGCCAACGCCGGAACAGCAATGAGCGCAGCCGAACCGATTTCGCCGATGGACACACGGGGTCCGATCCCGGCGGCCCTGAAGCGTTTTATTTGGGACATTCAGTCCATGGTCGAACTCGCGGAGAGCGAGCGCGAGATTCTCTTGATCGGCCGCGATTTGATGGCGCGTCTTATCTGCAGCGCCGACGTCTTGCCGGCGACCTTTTCCGTCGCGCCACCAGGCGCCGGGCGTCAGTTCCAGATCTACAGCGACGGCATGGAGCGCTTTTGCGTCGTGAGCACGATATTGGCGGGCGGCGCGGCGCTCTCGATCGCCCAACCCGCCGCCTGGGAGATCATGGGCGTGTTGGCCGGAGCGATCGATCGAGGCGCGCTCGACGGCGCCAGCGGCGGCCGGCTGCTGAGGCCGGGCTCGGTCGAGACTCTGGGATCGAAAAGCGGCGACGCGCTCCGCCTGTCCAACGCCCTCGATGATCGCCTCTCGGTCTCGATCCACGTCTATGGCGGCGAGATCGGCAGGCTCAGCCGCCGCCCGCTCGCGCCGGACGGAACGACCGCGCCGCCGCTCGGCTACGCCAATGGCGAGAACGCCCCGCCCTACGATATTTTTTCCATCCAAACGGACATTCGGGATTGAGCGGCCGGCCGACCGGGTTTTGATGAAGCCCGACGCCCATCGCCTTTAGAGCAATTCTCCAATCTCGCGATGCGCGCGTTCGATCTCGGCGACGAGCCTTTGGCATAGCGCCAGGCTTCCCGCTTCGCCGCGGCGCAGCGCGGATTCATAGGCCTCCGCCGCCTCCCCCAGCGCGAAAGCGCCGACGGCGCGCGCGGAGCCCTTCAGCGTATGGGCGAGATCGGCCCGCGCGCGGGCGTCGTCGGATTGGCGCGTTTCGCGCAGGCGGGCGGCGAATTGGGCGTTCTGGCGGTCGAACAGCCTCAGCAATTCGCTTTCGAGCGCCTGGTCGCCGAGCGTCTGCTGGGAAAGGTGGACGAGATCCAGCGCCGGAGCCGCCTCATCGCTTTCCAATCGATTGCCCACATGGTTAACGGCCGCAGACTTGGGCATTCGACAATGCTCCGCTTTTCCCCGCCTATGCTTTGCATCCACTGAAAAGCCGCACTTATAGGGCAAATTCACGCAGACGGCGGGTGGCTTCCGGGGGGTCCTGCAAAGAAGATTGACCGGCAGTTCTGAAACCGGCGTTAACGAAGTTTCGGATTACGCCCTCAGCCTGTGTTTCAATTGCAGGTGAGGGGCTGTAATGTTTGGTTAATTCTTTTTTTGGCGCCCGGGGGGACCGGGTGTGGCAGGGGGCGGCCGCCTCGACGGCTGCTCGGAGAGACTGACGATGTCGAAATCGGGCAAGATTCAGGACGCGGCCGCCGCCGCTCTTTCCGCGATCGAGGAGGCGCTCGACCTTGGCGCACCCCCGGCGACGGAAAGCGCTGCGCCCAAGGCTCCAGCGCCCAAGATTGAAGCGCCCAGGACCGAAACGGCCAAGTTCGAAGCGACCAAGTCCGAAGCGGCCGCAGCCGATTCCCGCTCCATGACCGCCAGCGCCGCCGACATCGCCCAAGCTATGTCGCGCAAGATTGAGCGCAGCGAGACGCCCAAGCCCTCGCCCGTGGCGCCGTCCATCGCGCCCGCCAACGACGACCGCCGCTCCGTGGGCGAGTTGCGCGCTGCGCTGCAAATCCAGCCGAACCGCGGCATTTTGGCGATGACCTTCGCCTCGATTGCGCTCTGGGCGGTTTGCTGGACGCTTTATGTCTATTTCCATCGCGGCGAGATTCTCGACGCCGACGGCTCTTTCTTTGCGCCCAAGCCGCTTTTGACCATCGCGGCGCTATTGGGTCCGACGATCTTTCTTTTCATCACCGGCGTCATGGCGCGCCGCGCCCATGAGATGCGGCTCATCGCCAATTCGATGACGGAAGTCGCGATTCGCCTCATCGAACCCGAAACCATCGCCACGGAGCAAGTGGTCTCGCTTTCGCAGGCGATCCGTCGCGAGGCGGCCTCCATGGGCGACGGCATCGAGCGCGCCCTGGCGCGCGCCGGCGAGCTCGAAGTGATCGTGCGCACCGAAGTCAGCAATCTCGAACGCTCCTATACAGAAAACGAGCGCCGCCTCCGCCAGCTCATCGATGAATTGACGCGCGAGCGCGAGGCGATCGTCGTCAACGCCGACAACGCCCGCACCGCCCTTTTCGGCGCGCGCGACATGCTTTCGCAGGAGCTCGCTGCGACGTCGGCGCATCTCGCCGAGGCCGTGAGCGACGCCGGCGCGCGCGTCACGTCCTCGCTCGGCTCGAAGGGCGAGGAAATCAAGCTCGCGCTCGACAGGGCGGGCGACAATTTCGAAATGACGCTGGCCTCGCATGGCGACAGGGTCGTCGGCGTTTTGACCCAGACGGGCGACGTGCTCACTGAAAAGATCGCGGGCGCGAGCGACGATGTGACCCGACGCTTCGTCGAAGGCGTGGACGATGTCGGCGCCAGGCTGCAATCGACGGGCGACGCCCTGGCCATCGATTTCGGCGCGCGCAGCGCGGCGCTTCTCGAGCGTTTCGAGGAGCTGGGCGTGCATTTTGCCGACTCGATCGGCGAACAGGGCGAGCGGCTCACGGTTCGTCTTGCCGAGAGCGGCTCGGCCATAGAGGAAACGATCCGCGTGCAGGGCGGCGCGCTCGACAAATCGCTGGCGGAGACCACCGAGCGTCTCACCTCCAACGTCTCGCAACAGGTGGCGCAAGCCAAATCCACCTTCGAGAGCGCGGAAACGCAGCTGGTCGCCCTGCTGGAGGAAACGAACGCCAAGGCCCATGAGACCTTCGAGGAGCGCGGCAAGGCGCTGCAGGACTCGCTCACTTTCAGCCTCAGCGAGACGGCCTCCATGCTCACGGAGCAGGCCGAAACGCTGCAGCAACGCTTTGTCAGCGTCGCGAGCGACGCGGTTTCCGCGCTCGGCTCGCACAGCGACCGCGTAAATGAGACGCTCGCCGAAAACCTCGAGAATTTCGAGCGCATGGTGCTCGAGCGCGGCGAAAAGATGATCGACCGCGTCTCCGAACGCGGCGGCCAGCTCGAGACCACTCTCGCCGAGCGGCTCGCCGCTTTCGAAGACGCGGTGGTGAGAAACAGCGCCGACGCCGCGATGCGGGTCGCGGAGCATGGCGACCGCGTCAGCGCGGCGTTGAGCGAAGGACTCACGGCTTTCGAGGAGACCTTCAGCCGCCAGGGCCAGGAAATGACCGCCCGCATCGCCGAGCACACCGAGCAAAACGCCGCGGCGCTCTCCGAACGGCTCGCGGCTTTCGAAGAGGGTTTCGCCACGCGCGGCGAGGAGCTTGCGGCCCGCGTCACGGAACATGGCGACCGCGCCGCAAGCGCGGTGACGGCGCAGCTCGAGGAATTCCAGGGCGCTATTTCGCGCGGAGCGGAAGACTTGGCGACCCGCGTCGCCGACCGCGCTGAATATGCAACCACGACTTTGTCCGGCCGCCTCGCGGATTTCGAGGCCGCCGTCGCCCAACGCAGCGACGAAGCCGCCACGCGCCTCTCGGAGAATGGCGCGCGCGCCGCGGCGACAATCGCCGAGCAGCTCGGGAACTTCGAGACGGCGGTCGCGCTTTACGGCGAGGAACTGACGACGCGCGTGTCCGAACAGGGCGAGCGCTCGACGGCGGCGCTGGCCGAAAAACTTGCCGCCTTCCAGGAAGCGGTGACGACTCAGACCGAGACGCTCGCGACCCGCGTCACGGAACAGGGCGATCGGGCGCTCGGCAATCTGTCGGTCGGCCTCGCCGCCTTCGAAGACGCCGTTCTCCAGCGCAGCGAGGCGATCGCTGCGCGCCTGGCGGAACAGGGCGGCCGCGCCTCCTCGGAAGTCGCCGAGCAGATCGCCGCCTTCGAGTCCGCCGTCGCCCGCCATGGCTCGGACGTCGCCGCCCGCGTCGCCGAACATGGCGAACGCGCCACGACTATTCTCGTGGATCGCCTCGCCGCTTTCGAGGAAAGCGTCTCCCGCCGCACGGCGGATATCTCAGCGCTCGTCGCGCTGCATGGGGAAAGCGCGAACGAGGAGCTCACCCGCCAGATCGCCTCCTTCCAGGAGACCGTCGCGCGGAGCCGCGAAGAAGTCGCGGCGCTCGCCGCCGCGCATGGCGAGCGGGCGACGGAGGAGCTCAGCCGTCAGATCGCCGCGCTCGAGGACACCGTCTCGCGCAGCAGCGAGCAAGTCGCGGCGCTGGTGGCCTCGCATGGCGATCGCGCCACGAGCGAAATCGGAAAGCAGATCGCGGCCTTCGAAGAGACCGTCAACCGCAAGAGCGAAGAGGCGGCGACGCGCGTCACGGAACAGGGCGACCGCGCGCTGAACAACCTGTCGCTCGGCCTGGCGTCTCTGGAGGACGCGATCCTGCGCCAGAGCGAAAACGTCACCGCCAGCGTCGCACAGCGCGGCGAACAGGCCGCCGCCGCCATCACCGACGGCCTCGCCGCATTCACGGAAGCCGTGACGCGCCTGAGCGGCGAAGCCGCCGCACGCGTCACATCCAAAAGCGAAGAAGTCAGCGCAGCCTTCTCCCGGGGCCTGTCCTCCTTCGACGACACTTTCTCGCGCCAGGAAGAGATCGCCCGGCGCGTCCTCGATCAAACGACGGCCACGGGCGACAATCTCGCTGCTCGACTGCAGGCTTTCGAGGCCGCCGTGCAACAGGCGAACGCCGAGACAACGAAGCGGCTCGAAGAGGAAAGCGCCCGTATTTCCGGCACGCTCACGAGCGGCGTCGGCGCCTTCGAAGACTCTGTGAAACGCCACAGCGAGAGCGTCTCCGCGCTGGTCGCCGAACATGCGAAGCGCGTCGACGAATTGCTCATCGAGCGCATGGCCACTCTGGAAAGCGCTGGCGCCCTTCTCGCGGAAACGCTGGAGGAAACGCGGGAGCACGCCGCCGGGGCGTTCGAGTCCCATGGCGCGGCCTTGCGCGAGAGTTTGCAACGCAGCGTCCAGGAGGCCGCAGCGGCCCTCGCCGAGAATTCCGAAGCGCTGCAGGATCGCTTTACGATAACGGCGAGCGACGCGGTTCTCGCGATCGCCACGCAAGGCGAGCGCCTCAACGAAACGCTTGCCGAGCGTCTCGTCGCCTTCGAGAGCTCTGTGCTCGACCAAGGCCGGGAAGTTGTCGGCGCGCTTGCCTCGCACAGCGAACAAATCGCCGCCACTCTCGGCGATCAACTCGTCCAGTTCGAGAACACACTATTGCGCGACGGCGGCCTCCTTGCGGATCGCGTGGCGGAACACGCCGCACGCTTGAGCCAGGATGTCGCTGCGCGGCTGACGACCATTGAGGAAGTCATCGGCGCGCGTGGCGGTGAGCTCGTCGAGAATCTCGCGGCGCGCGCCGAAGACGCCGACGCCCGCATCGGGGCGCAGGCCGAACGCTTCGTCGCGAGCGTCGATGATCGTCTCAACGCCATCGACCAGACCATCGCCACTCAGGGCGGCGCCCTTGTCGAGCGCCTGGCGGCGCAGACCGACGAATTTGCCTCCCGGATCGGCGACAACTCGCGCCACTTCGCCCAGGAAATCGATGCGCGCCTGAGCGCCCTCGACGACGCCGTTTCCTTGCGCGGCGCCGCGCTCGTCGAGCAGATCGCCGCACGGACCAACGAGATGACGGTCCGAATCGGCGAAACGTCGCAGCAGCTGTCGCAGCAGATCGACGCCAAGATCGGCGAGCTCGACCACACGATGAACGCCCAAGGCGGCGCCTTCGCCGACCGGCTCGCCGAGCAAATCGATCAGTTCTCGGCGCGCATCGGCGACAACTCGCGCCACTTCGCGACGGAGATCGACACGCGCCTGGAGACCATCGACGACGCGATTTCCGTGCGCGGCGGCAAGCTGGTCAGCGAACTCGACTCGACGACGGTCACGGCCTTCTCGCGACTCAGCGAGCAGGTCGGCAAGCTGGCCGACGAGGTCAACTCGAAGCTCGACGCCATCGACAACGCCCTTGGCGAGAAAGGCGAGCAGCTCGTCGAAAAGCTCGGCGAGCGCGCCGAGAGCCTCGCCACGACGATGTCGAGCAAGATCGAAGCCTTTGAGACCGTCAGCGACGCGCGCACCCGCGAGGCCGCCCAGCGCATCGAAGCTCTCGTCAAGCATATGGACGCGGGCTTCGGCGTCGGCGGCCAGAAACTCCAGGAATCGCTCGCCAAGCATGCGGTCGAGATCGCCCGCGTGATGGGCGAAGGCGGCCGCGAGGTCGTCAGGACGCTCGACGAGAAAATCAAGGACGTCGATTCGACGCTTGTCGCGCGCTCGAGCGAGATGGCGCAGACGCTGTCCGCCAAGGCGTCGGAGATCAACGAGACGCTCGACGGCCGCGCGAAAGATCTCGCCAACACGCTCGATGGCCGTATCGAGCGCTTCGAAAGAAACGTGGTCGAACGTCTCGGCGCCGTGTCGTCCGAGATCGACGATCGCGGCCGCGAGGTTGTCGAATCGATCACCTCACGCCTGCAGGACATCAACCACACCCTCGCCGAAGCGCGCCGCGAGCTCGACACCACGATGCACGCGCGCACCGGCGACCTCGGCCAGTCGCTCGTCGAGAAAGTCGGCGACATCAGCGGCGCCCTCGACCAGCGGCTGACGCAGATTCAGACGGCGCTCGATGAGCGCATGGCGCAAATCGAATCGACTTTCGGCGAACGCGGCGGCGCGGTGACGCAGGAGCTTGCGAGCGTTGGCGAGCTGGTCGCAAAGACAATCGAGACGCGCGGCGCCGCGATTGTCCGTCACCTCGGCGACAAGCGCGAGGAGCTGACCCAGGCGATCGACCAATCGACGTCCTCGCTGACGGCGGCGCTCGACGCCGGCGCGGAGAACTCGATCGGCGCCCTCGTCGCAATGAACGAGAAGATCCGCGCCGAGCTGCCGACATTGCTCGACAAGCTCGGCCAGACCAACACGTCTCTGCACACCATCATCGACAAGACGGGCGGCAATCTCGTCGCTCTCGAGCGCGAGCTGAGCGCGCGCGTCGGCGAGTTCCAGGAGGCGGTCGAAGCCGTGTCCGACCAGGTTCGGCGGATGAGCGACGTGGCGGGCGGCACCGTCAACAATGCGCATGAACTCGTCGACGCGCTCGGCGAACGTCAGGATGCGCTGGCGCAGAGCGCCGAGCGGCTCACGCACAGCCAGCAGGCGCTCGACGCCGCCTTCGACGCACGCCAACGTTCGCTGGAAAACGTCGTGTCCCTCGTCGATCAGAAGCGAAGCGAGGTCGAGAATGTGATGGTGACCTTCGCGCAGAAGATGCAGGAGACTTTCGACGCGGTCGAAAGCCGCTCGCAGGAAGTCGGCGGCGCATTGTCCGCCGCCACCAAAGAGACGGCCAATCTCGTCGAGACGCGCTTTGCCCATCTGCGTTCGACCGCGGAAAGCCAGCGCGCTGAAACCGAACAGACCTTGCGCGCGACCTTCGGCAACGCGAACGAGGAGATCAACCGCCTGTTCTCCGAAGCGAATGCGCGCTTCCAGGCGACGGCCAACGACATCCGCAACCTGTCGCGCGAGATTCACCGCGAGCTCGAGGAGACGCGCGAAGAAGTGCGGCGCGGCGCGACCGAGTTGCCGCGCGAGACCGCCGAGCAGGCCGCCGCGCTGCGCCGCGTCGTCGGCGATCAGGTGAAGGCGCTGAATGAATTGACGGACATCGTAGCGCGTTCGGGCCGCGTCTATGACGTCGCGGAGCAGGCTCCGCCCGTCGTCGGACGCCGGGCCTTCGAGCCCGCGCAACAGGCCGAGGCGCCGAAGCCGCGGGTTGCGCCGGCGGCCCCGGCCCCTGCCCCGGCTCCTCGCAACGCCCAACCGGCGCGCGACGCGCAAGGCGGCTGGCTGACGGATCTCCTCGCCCGCGCATCGCGCGAGGAAGCGCCGCAAAAGCCCGCCGCCCCAGCCCCGGCGCGATCGGCCCGCGCCGGCGCGCTCGATAGCCTGACTCTCGACATCGCCCGCATGGTCGACAGCGCGGCAGTGGCGGAGCTGTGGCGGCGCTACCAGCGCGGCGAGAAGGGCGGCTTGTTCGGACGGCGTCTCTACACCGCGCAGGGCCATCAGACCTTCGAGGAAATCCGTCGCCGCTACAATGTCGATCCGGAGTTCCGCGCGACGGTGGACCATTATGTCCGCCACTTCGAGGAGCTGCTGGTGGAGACGAGCCGCGCCGATCGCGAAGGCGCCAAGGCGCTCGATCTTCTGACGGGCGACGCGGGCAAGGTCTACACCATGCTCGGTCACGCCGCCGGGCGATTCGATTAAGGAGACGCGGGAAAAACAGCCCGCGCCTGCGATCCGGGCGGCTATTCCTGCTCGGTGTTGATCACTCCCAAGGCGGCCTCGTCCTTCGAGACGCGAGCTTCGCTCGCTCCTCAGGATGAGGCCTAAGTGTTTGGCCTAGAAGCAGAAGCCCCTCATGCTGAGGGGCCTGCGCAGCAGGCGTCTCGAAGCACGAGGGGCGCCAACACCGCTTTGTCAGCAGCCTCGGCACTCGAAGACAACGAGTCTATCCGAGTGCGCCCGCTTCTTCGAAAGCGAGTTCGGCGCGCAGGCTGTCGAGATCGCGACCGAGCGTCGCCACCGCGAGTTTGCGGCCGCCCTGCAAATAGTCGACGGCGCAATTGCCCGACGCCGGATCGCCAGACAATTCGCAGCGGTCCCACTGCGGCGCATGGCCGACATAAGAGATCGTCTGATCGTAATGCTGGCTCCAGAAGAAGGGCGCTGCGTCGAAGCGCTCGTTATGGCCCAGAATATTGCGGGCTGCTGTCTGCCCTTGGCGCTCGGCCACGGCCCAGTGCTCGACTCTGACGCGCTCGCCCGAGATCCGATCCGGCCAGCGCGCAATGTCGCCGGCCGCGTAGACGCCCAGCGCGCTCGTCGCGAGATAGGCGTCGACCAGCACGCCTTTATCGACAGCGAGACCCGCGCTCTCAGCGAGTGAGAGATTCGGCCGCACGCCGACGCCGATCACGACAAAGTCGGCCGCAACGGCGGCGCCGCTCTTCAAACTCAAAACGTCGTCGCCGATTTCCGTCACCGTGTCCTCCAGGTGGAAGACGACGCCATGCGCCTCGTGCAGGCGCTGGATATGCGCGCCGAGCTGGGGGCCGAGGATGCGCGCCATGGGAACCGCCTCCGGCGCGATCACGTCGACGGCAAGGCCGCGCGTGCGTAACGACGCGGCGACCTCGAGGCCGATGAAGCTCGCGCCTATGACCGCAGCGCGAGATGCGCCGCCGCAGGCGGCGATGATTCGGTCGGCGTCCGCGAGTTGCCGCAGATAAAAGACATTGGGCCGATCCGCGCCCGGAATGGAGAGGTGCACGGGGTCCGCGCCCGTCGCGAGGAGCAAAGCGTCGTATCCGACCTTGGAACCGTCGTCCAGCGTGAGCAGCTTTTCTGAAACATCGAGCGTCTCGGCCCGCCGCCCCAGACGCAACACGACGCCATTGTCGTGATACCAGGCGGGATCGCGCAGCGGCAGCCATTCCGGCGGCGCCGTCCCGGCGAGGTAATCCTTGGAGAGATTGGGCCGGTCGTAAGGCGCGGCGAAATCGGCGCCGATCATTTCCAGCGCGCCGCTATAGCCCTCCGCGCGCAGCCGATGGGCCGCCGCGAAGCCTGCCGCCCCTGCCCCGACGATGACGATTTTCTCGGGCGCGCTTCTTGGCGCCGGCCTCGCCGCGGGGCTGGGTAATTTTTCGCGGGCGAAAATTTTGCCGTCGATTTCCTCCACCCGCCAGCGCGGCAGCGAATCGAACGCCGGCGCACGAATCGCCTCGCCGCTGCGCAGGCTGAAACAGGCATGATGCCAGGGGCATCGAATCGTCTCGCCGACGACCAGCCCTTCGGCCAATGGCCCATGATAATGCGTGCATTCGGCCCCGACGACGAAGACTTCCGCCCCTTTGCGAATCATGATCGCGGCCTCGCCGTCGATAGAGCCGCGTAGCGGAACGCTTTCGTCGAGCGCGTTCAGCGCCACCCCCTTGCTGAAATTCGGCAGCTCGGACTGTCCGCTTTGAGACATTTTGTGTCCTTCCATTTTGTGCGGACCTGAACGTGGCCGCCCCTCAAGGGAAAGTGGGCCGGCGAAGCAGGCCGGCAAGCGAGTTTCCTTAATCGCCACGCCGAATCAACCATTAAGGACGCCGGACCCGCGCGTCGCGGAAGCCTTGATCGGGTTGAAGGCGCTTAACAGAAGATAAATTTCTCAAGATCGGAGGCCGGCCATAATGTGACATCGCAGCAACATATCCGGACAATCCGTCAGTCTTGCCTATTCGTTAGGCAAATGCAATTTCGATAAGCTTGAACGAAGTCTTCGCTGCAGCTGATATTCATGCAGGTTTCTTTTCCAGACCGGAGTTCCTGGCATGAAATGGTATAGTCTTCCCCTTGTGACTGCGGCGTCGCTCGCGGCCGGCGTGGCCCTCGCGGCCGATCTGCCGAAGAAGAAAGCGCCGGTCGCTCCGCCGCCGCCGCCGGCCTGGCTCGATACGCTCACCGTCGACGGTTATGTCGAGGGCGGCATCGCCATCAACTTCAACCAGCCCTACAACAAGCTGAACTGGGGCCATCTCTACACCGATCGCGCCAACTGGCCGACGTTCAACGGCGCCGTTCTGACTGTCCAGCGCCCGATCGACCCCAAGGCGACGACCTATGACTTCGGCTTCAAGCTGCAAGGCCAGATCGGCGAAGACGCCCGCTACAACCATCTCACTGGCTTCCTGGATTATCTGATCCACGACCGCACCCAGATCGCCATTCTCGAAGCCAATGTGCAGGCCCATCTGCCCTGGACGAGCATCATCTCCGAAGGCGGCGTCGACGTTAAGGCCGGCATCATGCCGACGTACAACGGCGCTGAGCTGATGTATGCGAAGGACAATCTGTTCTACTCGCACTCCTACATCTTCAACTTCGGGCCCTTCCTGCACACCGGCCTGATGACGACGACGCATGTGCGCGAGTGGCTCGATGTTTACGCCGGCGTCACGACGGGCGTGAACAACTGGATCGGCTATCCGGGCCAGCCGAACGCCTCGCCCTCCTTCCACGGCGGCTTCGGCCTCAACCTGCTCGAGGGCAATCTGACGGTCCTCGGCATTGTTCATCACGGTCCGCAGAATTCGTCGCAGGGCCGGTTCAATTACCTCTACACGCCGGCCGCCCTCACGGCCTCCGCGTGGCCGAATGGCGTGCTGGGCGGCATTCCGCAGGCCTGCATCTGCGAGCCGAACACCGCCAACCGCACCTTCGCCAACCTGACGACGACCTGGAAGGCGACCGAGAATCTGACGCTCATCACGGACATCGCCTATAACCGTGAAAGCGGCTGGAACCCGATTTCCACGGTCACGGGCATTCCGCAGAACCAATATGGCGCGTTCGACGGCATTGCGGCCGGGATCAATCCGGCTTGGCCCGGCCTAGCCGCGCTGCCGCAGAAGCCGCAGGGCGCCGAGTCCTATGCGATCGCGCAATATGCGTCCTATAAGATCAACGACATCTTCAAGATCAACGGCCGCATCGAATACTACCGCGACAACAAGAACTTCTTCGTGACGGGCTTCCCGGGCTACTTCGACTCGGTAAACTCCTTCCATGGCTTCCCCTGCCCGTCCTGCATCTTCCAACCGGCAAACGTCGGCACCAGCTATCTGGCGCTCACCATCGGCACGACGATCACCCCGGAGATTCCGAAGCTGCCGATCATCACCGGCCTGATCCTGCGTCCGGAATTCCGTTGGGACACCTCGGTCAACGGCACGCAGCCCTTCTTCCGGGGCCAGAACAGCGGCAACTGGGTCGCCCGCAGCTCCTCGCAGGGCATGTTCAATATGGACGTGATCATCCCCTTCTCGCTGCTCTGAGCGAGACGCCGTCATCCAGGGTCGCTCGCGAAACGTGCGACGGGGATCCAAAAAAATCAGCCGGCGACCTTCGGTCGCCGGCTTTTGATTTTGCGGATACTTTAGGAGCCCGCTATTGCGGCCGCTCATCCTGCGGAGGCGCCTCTTCCTTCATGACGACCTCGACATCGGCGTCCCTCGTCGACTGAACTCGGAACGTGTTCTGATAGGTCTTTCCTTCGTGCCGCGCGATGGCGACATATTCGCCTTCCGCCAGGACGAGCGACGGAAAAGCGCCGATCAATTCGCGAATGACGTCGCCACCCGGAGTCAGCACCGAAAAGCTGGTGTTCGCCAGCGCCTCGCCTCCAGGCGCCTTCACGAGCTTGAGCGTGATGGTGGCGGCGTGATGCTTCAGCGTCGCCTCGATCAGCTTGCCGGCGGGGACCTTTAGATCAGCGGTAACCACTGAGTTTGTCGTATTATTGCCGCCCTGCGCGCCCTGCGTCGTGTCGAGCAAGGTCGAGACAATATGGTAGGCGCCTTCCGGCAAGCAGATGACCTCGTCGCCTTTTGCATTGGCGGCGACGAGCTTGGCTTCCGAATTGCCGCGCTCGGGGACATAGATCGAGATAGCGAGACGATGTGGCGGGATCTTGGTCTCACCGAGCATATCGATGAGCTTCAAACCGCCGGCGTTGAGCGGCAGCCGCTCCGAGACATTATGCCCCTCCACGACGACGCGCCGTGTCGCGCCCGCCAGACCATAGGCCGCGTGCACGACATAGGCGCCATCCGGCAATGGTAGGGTCGGCGTCGCTTCGTTCGACTGCGCGACGAGTTTATGGGAGCCGTCCGGCTGGGCGGCCTCCTCGAAAACGCGCCACACCATGCCGGAGCGGACAGTCTGCGAATCGCTCGCGCCGAGAGTCGCGCTCAGGCGTAGCGTCGCGAGGCCCTCGGTATTGGCGGGCGCCGCGGGCGCCGGCGAGGATTGCGACGGGCCGGCGGACGCGGGCGCAGCCTGCCCCCGCCGGGCAAGCGCCTCATCGGTTGCGACGGGCAGCGCGAGCGCCACGGCGAGAATATAGCCGGCCCTGCGGAAGTCTCTCTTGATCATCGCCCGTTCTATGGCGCCGATCATGGCCTTTTGTCGATCACGGCGCATCGAAGACCGCCTCGATCGCCGCGATCTCCTCTTCCGAAAAGGCCATGAACCCCTCAAAACCCTCGCGCCGCGCGACCGCCAAAGCGGCGCCCGGCGCCTCTATGGCCGAAACGCCGGCCGCCGCAGCGCCTAAAGCGAGTAGCGCGCGCGTCGTCGCCCGAGCTTGCGCGCCGCCCGGCAGCCCGCTTTCGTCCAACGCCAGAGCGGCAAGACGCGGCGAAGCGCCTTTATATCGGCCCAGCTGAAAAACAGCGGCCGGCGTTTGGGCGGCGAGCGCGACGATCTTCAGCGCGCCAGCTGGCAGGCCGCTCTCCGCCTCCATGACCGCAAGCTTGACGGCGAGCCATTGCACGTCGGCGCGCCCCTCGCAGCCTTCGAGGAAAACGCCGTCGAGGCCCTCGCCCACGATCGCCTTTAGGTCATCGTCGACCTCCCCGCCATTCACAGGCGCAACCTGCACGAAGAGTCTCGGGCGCCGTTCGCGCTTTCGCGCGATTTCGACAAAGGCTCTCGCGCGCGAGCGCGCCTCGGCGCGGGAAGGCGCGCCGCCGAGGCGCATGAGCAGCGCGGCGGCGCCGCTCTCGAGCGCGCGCATCGAAAGCCGCTCATTGGCCGAAAGGACGAGCACAGAGCGCATTTTGTCGAGATTTTTCAGTCGGGCACACCATGATTTAAGCCAGAATTTACCATAAATCGCCATAATCCGTTTACGTAAGCCGCTGCGTTAACGGAGGTCTCAGCGTCCATGATCGTGCGTAATTTCCTGTCTTGGGCGCAGACGGCAAATGCGGCGCAGCGGGCCGAGGGCGCGGGGGCGCTCGCGCGGGCCTATCTCTACACGGATCTCGAGCCGCAGGAGCGGCGCGCGGCGGAAATCGCGCTGATGTCGCTTCTCGACGATCCCTCGCCGCTGGTGCGCCGCGCGCTTGCCGATAATTTCGCGAGCGCCGTCGACGCGCCCCATGCGATCGTCTCCGCGCTGGCAAGCGACCAGTCTGATATAGCCGCGCCGGTTTTGTCGCGCTCGCCGCTCCTCACCGAGGCCGAGCTCATCGATTGCGCCGCCATCGGCGACGCTTTCGCCCAGAGCGCCATCGCCTTGCGCGCCCGCGTGCCGGCGGGAGTCTGCGCTGCGCTGGCGGAAGTCGGCGCGCGCGAGGCCGCGATTTCGCTGGCGGTCAATCCTGGCGCAGACTTGCCGGAATTTTCCATGCGTCGCATGATCGAGCGCTTTGGCGACGACGGCGAAATGCGTGAAGCTTTGCTCGCCCGGCCCTGGCTGCCCGCGACCGTCAGGAATGACCTTGTCAAAGCCACAGCGGCGGCCCTTTCCGCTTTCGTCGTCGACTGCGGCTGGATGACCAATGAGCGTGCCGAGCGCCTCTCTCGGGAAGAGCGCGACAAGGCCAATGTCATCATCGTCACGGAGACCGCCGAGCGGGACGGCCGCCACGGCGTGCGGGAGCTTGTTTCGCATCTGCGCGCCTCTCAACAACTTACCGCGAGCCTGGTGCTGCGCGCGCTGCTCAGCGGCAATCGCGACCTCTTCGAGGCGGCGCTGGTCGAGCTTTCGGGCTTGCGCGCGGAAAAAGTCGCGGGGCTGCTGCGCGACTTCCGCGGCGCCGGCTTCGCCGCGCTCTACAGTCGCGCCGGACTGCCGGAGAAATTCCTGCCCGCCTTCCGCGCGGCGCTCGAAGCCCAGCACGAATATGGAGACAGTCACGCCGGCGAGACGCGTCTCTCGCTCATGATGATCGAACGCGTGCTCACCGCCTGCGACGAAATCAACGGCGGCGAACTCGACCGGCTGATGGCGTTGCTGCGCCGCTTCGAGATGGAGGCCGCGCTCGACGACGCGCGCTTAGAGGCCGCCCGCATCGCGGCCGAGGCGCAAGCGCCCGAGGTTGCGGCGCCCGCTGCTTTCTCCGGCGTGCCGGCCCGTTCGGCGCCGCTCATCGATCTGGCGGCGTTTGAAGCGGAGCTGATGCAGATCGCGGCGTGATCGGTGATCAATGCGCGCCTGAAGGCGCGCCAGTTTGTCGGCTAACTCCCAAGGCGGCCTCGTCCTTCGAGACGCGAGCTCCTCAGGATGAGGCCTAAGTGTTCAGGATGAGGCCTAAGTGTTTGGTGTAGACGCAGAAGCCCCTCTTGCCGAGGAGCCTGCGCAGCAGGCGTCTCGAAGCACGAGGGGCGTCAATACCACTCTGTCAGCAGCCCGCCCGCCCCTCGTCCATGGCTTTGCGCATCTGGCGGATCGACTCGGCCAGGCCGACAAAAACAGCCTCGCCAATCAGGAAATGGCCGATATTGAGCTCGACCACCTGCGGCAGCGCCGAGACCTGACGCGCGGTCTCGTAATCGAGGCCGTGGCCGGCGTGGACTTCGAGCCCGCGCTCGCCCGCATAGGCCGCGGCAGCCGTCACCCGCGCAAATTCGCGCTCGACCTGAGCCGCATCGCCGACCTCGACCGCATGGCACCAGGCGCCTGTATGCAGCTCCACGACCGGCGCCTTGATGGAGACGGCCGCGTCGATCGCCTCGGTGGACGGCTCAACGAAGAGCGACACGCGAATGCCGCCGCGCGCGAGCTGATCGACATAAGGAACGAGGTAATCATGCCCGCCGACGACGTCGAGCCCGCCCTCGGTCGTGCGCTCGGTACGCTTCTCGGGCACGAGGCAGACGGCGTGCGGGGCGGTGGCGAGGGCGATGTCGAGCATCTGTCCGGTCGCCGCCATTTCGAAATTGAGCGGCTTGGAGATGGCCGCCTTCAACCGTGCCATGTCGGCGTCGAGAATATGGCGGCGATCCTCGCGCAGATGGGCGGTAATCCCATCGGCGCCGGCCTCGATGGCGAGCAGCGACGCGCGCACGGGGTCGGGCCTGGGGCCGCCGCGGGCGTTGCGGATGGTGGCGACGTGATCGACGTTGACGCCGAGACGGAGAGGTTTGGCGCTCATGCGCTTTCATAACCCGCCGCCCCCCGCTTGTCATTGGGGCGTGGCGCCAGGCGTCGCGTTCAGACGAAGGCGCGCGCCCGCTATGGGACCTCATCCCAGCTTAACCGAATCTGCATCTGTGTCCGCCTTGAATGGCTGCGGCGGCAGACGAGCATTCAGCGCAATCTTCGATGCCGTGACCTCTCGCAAAAAGCGGCGAAAAAATGAAAATCTCAGCGCATCCATTTGTCTCGAGCTTCAAAGCCACGGCCATATTGGCCTTCATGCTGTGCGGCTACTCAGCGAGCTTCAATGCGCAAGCCGCGCAACAAGACGAAACAGTCGCCAAAACCGACAAGGGGCTGGCGCGCGGCGTCGTGCATGACGGCCTACGAGAATTCAAGGGAATCCCTTACGCCGCGCCGCCCACGGGCGAGCTGCGTTGGGCGATGCCGCAGCCGGCGCACGCCTGGAGCGGAATTCTCGACGCGACCAAATATAAGAGCGCCTGCCCGCAGGCCGCGCGCTATGGCATCCCCGAATCCAGCGACGACGAAGACTGCCTCTACGCCAATGTGACGGCGCCCTGGTCAGGCAAGGCCGACAAGCGCAAGCGTCCGGTCATCGTGTGGATTCACGGCGGCGCCTTCGTCGGTGGATCGAGCGCGCTTTATCCGCTCGACCATCTGGCGCGCGCCGGCGACGCCGTCGTCGTGTCCTTCAATTACCGGCTCGGCGTCTTCGGCTTCATCGCCCATCCCGCCTTCGAACCGGATCACAACGGCGGATATGGGCTAGAGGATCAGCGCGCCGCGCTGCGCTGGGTGAAGCGCAATATCGCAGCCTTCGGCGGCGATCCGAATAACATCACGGTCGCAGGCGAATCCGCCGGCGCGGCCGGCGTCTGCATGCATATTCTCGCGCCCGACGAGACGAGAGGCCTCTACAACAAGGCGATCGTTCAGAGCGCGGGCTGCGTCACCCCGCTCCCGACCGTCGCGGAAGGCAAGGAGATCGGCAAGAAGATGTCCGATCTCGTCGGCTGCAAGGACGAGTCGACCGCCCTCGCCTGCCTGCGCAAGAAGCCCGTGAAGGATTTGCTCGACGCTGGCGTGACGATCGCCGGCGGCAATATCGTGACCTTCCTGCCGGTCACCGGCACGAAGACCGTGCCGCAGCCAGGCGCCGTGGCGATCCCCGCGGGGAAATTCGTGCATGTGCCGGTCATCATGGGCGGCACGCGCGACGAGCTTCGCCTCTATGTCGCCTATGCGGTTCAGGCGGGCCTATCCGTGACGAAGGATAATTACGCCACTGAGCTCGCGCAGACCTATGGCAAGAACGCAGACGCGATCGCCGCGAAATATCCGGTCGCCGATTATTCCTCGGCCCCTGCCGCTCTCGGCACGGTCTGGTCCGATTTCCGGCCGGACGTCGGCATCAACAATTGCATCTATCTCCAGACGGCGAAGCTGTTGAGAAAGTCGGTTCCGGTCTATGAGTTCGTCTTCGCCGATCGTAACGCGCCGGCCGTCACCGCGGATCCGGGTTTCGAGATGGGCGCCGTGCATTCATCGGAGTTGCCCTATCTGTTCCCGCATTTCGACAACACGCGCAACGTCGCCGGCCCCGATCTCCAGGGCGGATCGAAGCTCATCTCGGAGCAGATGACGGGCTATTTCACGAGCTTCGCGAAGACTGGCCGTCCAGCGGCCGCCAATGCGCCAGCCTGGCCGCTTTTCACGGCGGATGGCGATGTGATGCGCTTCGCGCCCGGCGAGACGGGCCGCTTCGACGCCTCCAGCGCGCATAAATGCGGGTTCTGGAAATCGCTCTATCCATCGATCCTCACGCAGTAGAGGCTAGGCGGAAGACGGATCCTTTCCGTTTTGAACAGCTCGCATGGGCTCCTGTCATTCCCGGCGGCCCGGAGGCCCGACCGGGATCCAGAGCCAAAATCGCTGTTTTCTGCTCTGGATTCCCGATCACTCGCTACGCGAGCCTCGGGAATGACAGCAGCCGGCCGCATCGTGCGTGGCAAAAAGCAATCTCGGTCAGGAAGCGAGAGCCCGGTTCCACTACCTTATGCGTATGGAACAAGAAGCGACCCGCCAGGAAAGAGAGTATGCGCGACGCATCAATCGCGTGCTCGATTACATTGACAAGCATCTCGATGAAAAGCTTTCGGTCGACCGCCTCAGCGGCGTCGCCAATTTCTCGAAATTCCACTTCCATCGGCAATTCTCTGAATATTGCGGGATAAGCCTCTCGCGCTACGTCCAGCTCATGCGCCTCAAGCGCGCCTCCTACCGGCTCGCTTTCAATCCCCGCGCGCAGATTATCGACATCGCGCTGGATGCGGGTTTTGAAAATCCCGAATCCTTTTCGCGCGCCTTCAAGAACAGTCTGGGCCAAACGCCGAGCGGTTTCCGCAAAAAGCCCGATTGGGCCTCGTGGAGCGAACGCTATCGAATTCCCCTCCCCCCTCGTGAAAGGACCAATGAAATGGACGTCAAGATCGTGGAAGTCGCACCTGTATTGGTCGCGGCGCTCGAACATCGCGGCTCCCACACTTTGCTCAACGCCTCGGTGCAGCGGTTCATCGAGTGGCGGAAGGCCTCCGGCCTCTCGCCAATCAATGAATGCGAAACCTACGGCGTTCCCTACAATGACCCGAACGTCACGCCGCCCGACGAATTCCGTTTCGACATTTGCGGGTCGCTGACGGAGCCGGCGCCCGCCAATTCGCAGGGAATCGTGACAAAGACGATCCCTGGCGGCCGTTGCGCCATGACGCTCCACGCCGCCTCGCGCGAGCGGATCAGCGAAAGCGTCTATGCGCTCTATCGAGACTGGCTTCCGAAAAGCGGCGAGGAGCTTCGGGATTTTCCAGTCTATTTCCACTATCTGAATCTCGATCACGATACGCCGGAGCAGAGCCATTTGACTGAGATCTATTTGCCGCTCAAGTAATGCCGTTTCCGCATGAGCAGCTCGCTTGGGGCATTGTCATTCCCGGCGGGCCAAAGGCCCGACCGGGAATCCAGAGCCACAAGAGCGTTGTTTGTGTTCTGGATTCCCGATCGCTCGCTGCGCGAGCGTCGGGAATGACACGGTCGCACCAGACCACGCCAGCTCTATGAGAGCGCGCGCCCAAGTCCCTGCTGGACCAAGCGAAATTACGCTATGTGGCACTAGGAGTTCGGGCAGAGTCGCTTCAATTGACGCCCACAGCCTCAACTTAAGATGGGCGACAGCCATGACTCTTCCCCCCTCATTATCCGTTTCCACCGTCTGGAGATATCCGGTCAAATCCATGATGGGCGAGGAGCTGACCGCTTCCGTCGTCACGCCCGCGGGCCTGCTCGGCGATCGCGCCTTTGCGCTCGTCGACGTCGAGACCGGCAAGGTGGTCAGCGCCAAAAATCCCAAGAAATGGCCGGACTTCTTCTTCTACCGAGCCGCATATGCGTCGCCGCTCGACGCGCAGTCCGCTCCGCCGATCTGGATCAGCCTCCCATCGGGGCAAATGGTCCGCACCGACGCTCCCGACGTCGAGGACGTGCTCTCGGCGGCCTTGTCGCGGCGCGTGCGCCTCAGCGCCTCGGCGCATCAGAAACCGACGCTGGAGCAATATTGGCCCGAGCATGAGGGCGAGGCGAACGAAGTGAGCGAGGAAGCCGTCGCCGGAGACGCGCCGGCGGGCACCTTTTTCGATTACGCCACGGTGCATCTGTTGACCACCGGAACGATCAACCGCTTGCGGGAGCTTTATCCCGAAGGCCGCTTCGAGGCGCGGCGTTTCCGCCCCAACATTGTGATCGACACCGGCAAGGCCGCGGAATTCGTCGAAAATGACTGGGTCGGCAAAACCATCCGCATCGGCGACGTTCGCCTGCAGATCACCGACCCTTGCCCCCGCTGCATCATGCCCACGCTCGCCCAGGGCGATCTGCCGAATGATCTGGGCATCCTTCACAAGGGGGTCTTGCAGAACAAGGTCTACGTCCCCTTCGCCGGCAAGGCGCTCCCTTCGGTCGGCGTCTACGCCCGAGTGATTTCTGGCGGCGCACTGAAGCGCGGCGACGCTGTCGAGATAGAAGCCTAAAAGCATTTTTGCTCGAAGGCATGGACGCCGGAAAAGATCGAATTGAGAAAGATCAAGTCGAACTGGGCCGGCGTCTCAGAAAAACCTGCATTAGAAGCGCGGTAGTTTCTTTGTCTTCAATAAAAACGACGTCTGCCCGCCATGACTCCGCCTCATAAAGTTGCAAGATCACGCAAGGCTACTCGTTAAAGAGCCTATTTTTGATATTTCTCAAGATTCGACATCATTCGAGGCTTTTTGAGCAGCCTTTTCGAAGCAACGCTGACTGGCGGAGGCGTATTATGACGAAATATAGACAGTTTTTCTTCCCGCGCGGGCTTTTGTGGCGCACCGCTGACCCCCGAAAGACGGTTCTCGCCGCAATGGCGGCGGGCCTGATCGCAACATCTTCACAACCCGCGGCGGCGTTGGAGCGTTTGCTGACGCCGAGCGAATTCGAGGCGATCCGGCATGCGCTGCAGAGCGATCTCCAGCATTCGCGCTTCAACCCGGCCAAAGAAGCGCAAAACTGGCCGGAGCGGCTTCTCGGCGAGAAGCTTTATTCCGACAACAATCTTTCCCTGAACAGAAACCAGTCTTGCGCGACGTGTCATCAGCTCACGCCGGCCATCGATCCGGTTACCGGGCAACCCTATCAAGCGCCTGGGTTTGTCGACGCCGATAATGTCGAGAAAGGCACGCCCGTATCCGATGGCTCGGTTGCGGGAGCCTTCGGCGCCCTCAATGCGCCCAGCGCCGGTTACGCCTCCTTCACCCCGCCGTTTCATTGGGATGCGGGGCAGAAGCTTTATGTCGGCGGCCAGTTCTGGAACGGTCGCGCCTCGACGCTCGCCGAGCAAGCCGGCATGCCGCCGCTCAATCCGGCGGAAATGGCGATGCCGAGCAAAGCCGCGGTCATCGAGCGGCTGAAGGAGAACGCCGCCTATCGCGCGCTCTTCTGGGCCGCCTATCGGCTGAATATCGCCGGTTTGCTGTCTGCGGCGGAAACGGACGTCGCCTATAACGCCATGGGGAAGGCGATCGCCGCTTTCGAGCGGACGCGCTCCTTCGGTCCGTTCACGTCCAAATATGATTACTTCATTGCCGGCAGAACCGAGTTGACGCCGCAAGAGCGGCTCGGCCTCGATCTCTTCAACAATAAAGCCCAGTGCGCGAGTTGCCATGTCAGCGCGCCGACAAAGAACCAAGCGGGGACCTGGACCCCGGCGCTGTTCACCGATTACACCTACGACAACATCGGCGCGCCGCGAAATCTCGACATACCGGGCAACCCAGAGCCCAATAAGGGATTAGGCGGTCGGCCCGACATCATCGCCGTCGATCGGCAGGGGCTCGAAATCGGCAAGCACAAGACGATGTCCTTGCGCAACATCGCCATCACGCCGCCCTATGGGCACAATGGCGTCTTCAAATCTCTCGAGCAGATCACGCATTTCTACAATACGCGCGACACGCTCGGGCGCGTTCCGGACAATCGTGACCCCGGCTTCGGGATCAAAGGCTGGCCGCTTCCCGAGGTTCCTCAAAACATCAACGCCACTACCATCGGGAACCTTGGCCTCACCGCTCAAGAGGAAGCCGCGATCGTCGCCTTTTTGAAAACATTGACGGACGGCT
The DNA here is from genome assembly GCF_026427715.1 of Methylocystis sp. MJC1. Lineage (NCBI taxonomy): Bacteria > Pseudomonadati > Pseudomonadota > Alphaproteobacteria > Hyphomicrobiales > Methylocystaceae > Methylocystis > Methylocystis sp. MJC1. Next base: position 2,824,811 of record NZ_CP107558.1, read on the forward strand.
ATCCGATCTGGGGACGCGATCCGCGCGTGTCGTCGAATGACCCGGGGCCGTATGAGCACTGAGCGTTGCGCGTAATGGGAGCGTCCGCGCGCGTCGCGGGCGCTCTTCCCTTGCCGAATAGGACTCAGTTGTCGCCAATCGCAAGCAAATAGAGCCGTCATTGCGAGCGAAGCGAAGCAATCCAGGGCCGCGATGGCTGCTCTGGATTGCTTCGTCGCTACGCTCCTCGCAATGACGGGCGGTGGCCGTTCTGGCCCGCCGGCCTCAATGCTCGCTCATCCGATCATCCGCTCGACTTTGCTCACCAGCGGCGACGCGCGCAGCCGTGTGAGCACCTCCGTCAGATGCTTCAGATCCGCCACCTCGAGATCGAAGGTCATTTCGCGGAAATCCGGCGAATGGGCGCGGAAAGTGATGTTGTCGATATTGGCGTGGGTCTCGCCGATGAGGCTCGCGAGGGCGCCGAGTGTGCCGGGCTCGTTGATCGCCGTGGCGACGATGCGCGCGGGGAAGAGCACGCGGGTTTCCGGATCGACGTCCCAGCGCACGTCGAGCCAGCGCTCGGGCTGATCGTCGAAGGCCGTGAGCGAGGGCGATTGGATCGGGTAGATCGTGATCCCCTCGCCCGGCGAGAAAATGCCGACGATGCGGTCGCCCGGCACGGCGCCGCCCTCCGGCGCGAAACGCACCGGCGAATCCCCCCGCAGCCCGCGGATCGGGATGGCCCCGGCGGCGCCGTCCCCCGCTGCGCCCGGCGCCTTGAAGACGACATTGGCGTTGGCCTTCACGCCGAACCAGCCGGGTTCGCCCGGCGCGATCGGCGCCATCGGAGCCTTACGCTCCTCGATGAAATCCGGATAAACCGCCTTCACAACGTCGCCCGAGTAGATTTCGCCGCGTCCGACCGCTGCCAGAACGTCCTCGACCGAAGGCCGGGCCAAGCGTGTCACAGCGGCCCTCAGCTTGTCCTCCGAATAGGCGCGGCTGGCGCGTTCGAAAGCGCGCTCCACGATCTGGCGGCCGAGCCCGGCATATTGCTGGCGCACAGCCTCGCGCGTGGCGCGGCGGATGGCGGCGCGGGCCTTGCCGGTCGCAACCGCCGCCTCCCAGGCGGCCGGCGGCACATGGCCCTCGGCGCGGATGATCTCCACCTCGTCGCCATTCTGGAGATATGAGAGCACCGGCGCGACCCGGCCATTGATCTTGGCGCCCACCGCCGAGTCGCCGAGCTTGGTATGGACGGCATAGGCGAAATCGATGGGCGTCGCGCCGCGCGGCAGCGCGATGAGCGCGCCCTTGGGCGTGAAGCAGAAGACCTGGTCCTGAAACAGCTCGAGGCGCGTGTGCTCGAGAAATTCTTCGGGATGGCTGTCGCCATGGGCGAGCAGCTCGAGCGTCTCCTGCAGCCAGCGGAAGGCGCGGCTCTCCTTGGCGAGCTCCTCGCGCCCCTCGTCGCCGGTCGCGTCTTTGTAGAGCGCGTGCGCGGCGATGCCGAAGCGCGCGATCTCGTGCATTTGCGCCGTGCGGATCTGCAACTCAACGCGCTGATGGCCGGGGCCGATCACTGTGGTGTGGAGCGAGCGATAATCGTTTTGCTTGGGCGTCGAGATGTAATCCTTGAACCTGCCCGGCACGCTCGGCCATTTGGTGTGGATGACGCCCAGCGCGCTATAGCAGTCCTCGACCGAACCCACGATGATCCGGAAGCCGAAAATATCCGAAAGCTGCTCGAAGGAGATAGATTTGCGCTCCATCTTGCGCCAGACGGAATAGGCGGTCTTCTGTCGGCCCGTGACCGCCGCCTCGATGCCGCGCTGCAAAAACTCACCGGCCAGCTCTTCCTCGATGCGCTTGATGATGCGCCCGTTTTTCGTGCGTAGGTCATGCAGGCGCTGTTCGATCGTGCGATGCGCCTCCGGCATAAGATGCCGGAAGGCCAGGCCCTCCAATTCCTCGCGCAGGCGCTGCATGCCCATGCGCCCGGCGAGCGGCGCATAAATGTCGAGCGTCTCCTGCGAAATGCGCGCGCGCTTTTCCGGCGGCACATAATGCAGCGTGCGCATATTGTGGAGACGGTCGGCGAGCTTCACCAGCAGCACGCGCACGTCGTCGGCCACCGCGAGCAGGAGCTTGCGGAAATTCTCGCCCTGGCGCGCCTGTTTCGAGACGAGGTCGAGCTTCTCGATTTTCGTCAAGCCATCGACGAGCTTGCCGATCTGCGCGCCGAAGAGACGGTCGATTTCCTCGCGCGTCGTCTCGGTATCTTCGATCGTGTCGTGAAGAACCGCGGCGACGATGGTCGCGTCGTCGAGCTTGAGGTCGGTGAGGATCGCGGCGACTTCGAGCGGGTGGGAAAAATAGGGATCGCCGGAGGCGCGCGTCTGCTGACCATGCGCCTTCATGGCGTAGACATAGGCGCGGTTCAGCAAATCCTCGTCGACGTTCGGATTATACTTCCGAACCCGTTCGACGAGCTCATATTGACGCATCATGCGCGAAAGCCACAGCAAGGCAATGCGGGCCCCGCCATTCTGCGCTATGCGCGCTGACGCCGCCCGACAGGCGGCGCAAGGCCGCCGGGATCAAAGGAGAGTGTAGCCCAGCTTCGCCGCCGCCTCTAGTGCGGCGCGAAAAAGACGACGCTTACTCGCCGTCCTCTTCGACCTCGGCCGGAGGAACGAGGCCTTCGAGGCCGCGCAGCAGATCTTCCTCGGTCATGCGGTCGAACTGGGCTTCGCCCTCGATATCGCCGCCGACGGCGGGAGTCAGCGCCGGAGCGGCCTCGGCCTCGGGCTCGTCGACCTCGACGTGGCGCTGCAGCGAATGGATGAAATCTTCCGAAAGATCCTCCGGCGAAAGGTGGGTCTCGGCGATCTCGCGCAGCGCGACGACGGGATTTTTATCGCGGTCGCGGTCAACGAGGATCGGCTGTCCGGAGGAGATCAGCCGCGCGCGATGCGCTGCCAGCAGAACCAGATCGAAGCGGTTTTCAATCTTGTCGATGCAGTCTTCGACGGTGACGCGCGCCATTTTTCTCTGGCTCCTACTTGAACAGGGGGAAGAGCGCTGCTACAACAGCTTTGCTGATTAATCAATCATATTCGCGTTATCTTCAAGATGGCGGCCTTGCCCAAAATGGGCATAGAGCTTTTGCGGAACTGGAACTTTTCGACGTTTCCGCAATGATTTATGCGTAAAAATGCCTCTATCCTCTTGACCTGACGCCCTAGAGCGGCAATTTATCGAAGATGACGCTTTGGCGTCTCGACTTCGACAAAGCGAAAATCGCTGTGGCGGCGGCGCCGGCGACGTGAGTCGACGGTTAAGCCGGGTTCAAACCTAAAAAATTTGAAGTCGGCCCGAGAGCCGAGCAACGCTAAAATTGGACGCCCAACGATCACGACGAGTTCGATAGTCGCGAGGCGGCAAGACGGCGGCAGACATCAGGCAACGCCACAACAACAGCTTGAACGCGAGAAAAAAATGGCAGATATCGAACGAATTGCGCTATTCATTGACGGCGCGAATCTTTATGCGACCGCCAAATCGCTGGGATTCGATATTGACTATAAACGTCTATTACGCGAATTCCAGGGCAAGGGCCGTCTCATTCGCGCCTTTTACTACACGGCGTTGATCGAAGATCAAGAGTATTCTTCGATCCGCCCCCTGATCGACTGGCTCGACTACAATGGCTACGCCGTCGTGACGAAGCCGACGAAGGAGTTCGTCGACTCTCTCGGCCGTCGCAAGGTCAAGGGCAATATGGACATCGAGCTCGCGGTGGACGCGATGGAGATGGCCGAGCACATCGATCACATGGTGCTCTTCTCGGGCGACGGCGACTTCCGCTCGCTGGTCGAGGCCGTGCAGCGCAAGGGCGTGCGCGTCTCGGTGATCTCGACGATCACCACGCAGCCGCCGATGATCGCCGACGAACTGCGCCGCCAGGCGGACGAGTTCATCGATCTCATCCATCTCGTGGGCAAGATTGGCCGCGACCCGGGTGAGCGCGCCGAGCGTATGCAGCGCTATCAGGAACGCCGCCCCATGCCGGCAGCGGCTCCCGTTGGGCACGAGGAAGAGGAAGAGTAATCCTCCTTTCGCTTGAACGGCTCGCCTCGAGCCTCATTCCGGGCGGGTGGGCGGCGGCCCGACCGGGAACGAACCAATCAAACGGATTTCTCATCAAAAAAGCCCGGTCTAGGCCGGGCTTTTTTGCGTTCCTATTGGGGGGAGGAGAGAGGCTCAGCCCTTCTCGCGCATGAGCCGCCCTTTTTCGCGGCTCCAGTCGCGCTTCTTTTCCACTTCGCGCTTGTCGTGGATCTTCTTGCCGCGCGCCAGCGCAATCAGCAGCTTCGCCCGGCCCTTGTCGTTGAAGTAGAGCTTGAGTGGCACGATCGTCATGCCCTCGCGCTCAATGGCCTGCGACAGCTTGGCGATTTCGCGCGACTTGAGCAGCAGCTTGCGCGGCCGCTTGGGCTCGTGGTTGAAGCGGTTGCCGGAGAGATACTCCGGGATATTGGCGTTTACCAGCCAAGCTTCGCCATGCCGATCGACATGGGCGTAGCTCTCGGCGATCGTCGACTTGCCGCTGCGCAGCGACTTTACTTCCGTGCCGGTGAGCACAAGCCCGGCCTCGAAGGTCTCGCCAACTTCAAAATTGAAGCGCGCCCTGCGGTTGTCGGCGACGACCTTGTGATTTGGCTCTTGCTTAGCGGCCACGGATTACCTTCAAGCCGGCAGCACGCCGGCGTGGATCATTGCGGCGCGGATGCGGTCCTTCGTCGGCTGCGTCGAGGGCACCAGCGGAAGACGCACTTCCTCACGCGCCTTGCCGAGCAGCGACAGGCCATATTTGGCGCCCGTCACGCCGGCTTCCAGGAAGGTCGCGACATGAAGCGGCACGAGTTTATCCTGAATTTCCAGCGCCTTGGCGTAATCGCCCGCAAGGCAGGCGTTCTGCAGGTCGGCGCAAAGCCGCGGCGCGATATTGGAGACGACGGAAATGCAGCCGTGGGCGCCCGCCGCCATGCAGGAAAGCGCGGTGAGGTCGTCGCCCGAGAGCTGGATGAAATCCGGCCCCATCGCGTCGCGCTGCAGGGAAATACGCCCGATATTGCCGGTCGCGTCCTTCACGCCCACGATATTCTTGAGCTCTGACAGCCGCTTCATCGTCTCGACGCTCATATCCACCACCGAGCGCGGCGGAATATTATAGATGATGATCGGAATCGAGACGGCGTCGTTGATCGCCTTGAAATGCAGATAAAGCCCTTCCTGATTGGGCTTGTTGTAATAGGGCGTGACGATCAGCAGGCCATCGGCGCCGGCGCGCTCGGCATGACCGGCGATGGCGATCGCCTCGCGCGTATTGTTGGAGCCCGCGCCGGCGATGACTGGCACGCGCCCACGCGCGGCGCGGATCGTCTCGGTGATGACGCGGCCATGCTCCTCATGGGACAGCGTCGGGCTCTCGCCGGTCGTGCCCACAGGCACGAGCCCATGCGTTCCTTGCTCAATCTGCCAATCGACGAGCGCCCGGAGCGCCTCGAAATCGACCTCTCCATTGGCAAATGGCGTGACGAGAGCGGTGTTCGACCCGTGAAAAATAGGCTTTGTTCTCATAGAATCAGGAACTTCCCTGCGCCTCACAGCCGCCGTATTCGCGTCCGTATCATGGAAGCGCCCTTCATAGCCGCTGGGCGCTTGGGAGAAAAGCCCCACCTTCGCTCTACATGTCTTGGGCAAGGCCGGAGCGCGGCGGCGGGGACTTTGGTTGACGCTTCGAAAATGATTAGAGAGCAGCTTCTGCGCAACGGGGAACCACGCCGATGACGTTGCCTGCACGCGTCTCGATTCGCCTCCAGCTCCTTGCGACGGCGACGGCGATCGCCGTCATCACGCCTGCCTTCACGGGCTTCGACGCTCTGCGCGACAAGGAGGCGACGCCGAAGGCCGCCCGCTGGGTTCCCTATATCCCCTTCAGCCTCGGCGCCTGGCGCACACGCGTCGGCAATTTGGAAGAAACGCTGCGCGGATTTGTCACGGGTGAGGCGCCGCATACGGAGGCGGCGCATCCCGCTCAGCCCTCGCTCTTCGGCTCCGAGGACCCCACATCGACGCCCCTCGCCGATTACGCGCCGCCAGACGGCTGGCTGCGCGAAACGCCGGCCGCGCTCGACCCTGCGAAGATCCTCGGCGACGATTCGGAAGCTTTCTACCAGGCGCTCGCCGCCTTCAAGAACGCCGATTTTGCGGCTGGCGACGCCGCCGCCGCTAGCCTCGATAGTGGACTCGCCCATACGGCGGCACATTGGACGGCGCTCAAGCTTCACCCGCGCGAGGCCGGATTCAAGCGGATCGCCGCCTTTCTGGACTCCCATCCCGATTGGCCGGCGGCCGACTGGCTGCGCCGCCGCGCCGAAGAAGCGCTCATCGCCGAGCACCAGCCCGACAAGGTCGCCAAGGCCTGGTTCGATGATAAGCCGCCGCTCACGCCTTACGGCAAATATGCTCTGGCCAAGGCGCTCGGCCGCGACGGCGATTTCGACACGGCGGCCTTCTACGCCCGCGACGCGTGGCGGGAAGACGATCTCGGCGGCTTCGAGAGCCAGTTCCTCAAGGAACTCGGCGAGCTTCTCACCCCCGCCGACCATAAATATCGCGCCGACCGCCTGCTCTACGCCGGCAAGAACGCCCAGGCCCTGCGCGCTGCGGAGCTCGCCGGCAAGGATGTGACGCTGCTCGCCCGCGCCCGCATCGCGGCGAATGTCGGAGCCGCCGGCGACAAGGTTTTCGCCTCTGTGCCGCCGGCGCTGCAAAACGATCCCGGCCTGTTGTTCTCACGCGCGCGCATGCTCAACGCCGCGAAGAAATTCGCCGACTCCGGCGCGCTGTTGAAAAAGGCGCCCACCGATCCCGGCAAGGTGATCGACGGCGACGCCTGGTGGGCGGAGCGGCGCCAGACCTCGCGCAAGCTGCTCGATCTCGGCGACGCGGACAGCGCATATATCGTCGCCGCCCAGCACAACGCCCGCTCGACCAGCAACAAGGTCGAAGCGGAATTCCAGGCGGGCTGGATCGCGCTGCGCTTCCTTGATGACCCCTCCCGCGCCGCCCGCCATTTCGCGACGCTCGAGCAGGTCGCCGAAACGCCGTTGCAGAAATCGCGCGCTCTTTACTGGCGCGGCCGCGCCGCCGAGGCCTATCGCACGCCGGACGACGACGCGAGGGCGCGCGACTTCTACCGCCAGGCAGCCGCCCATTCGACGACTTTCTACGGCCAGCTCGCCTGCGCCAAGCTCGGCGCGGAAGATCGCCCGCTGCGCCCTGCCCCCACGCCGGCCAGGGACGCCGAGCGTCACGAGGCCGTGAGAGTGGTGGAGCTGTTGCTTGCCACTGGGGACAAGGACGTCGCCGCGCCGCTCGCGCTCGACGCCGCCAAGAACATGCGCGACATCGCCCAGGTCGCGGCGCTCGGCGAGGTCATCTCGAAACAGCGCGACGCGAAAATGTCCCTCGTCTTCGGCAAGAGCGCCTCTTACCGCGGCGTGCCGCTCGACGACGTGGCCTTCCCCTCTTACGGAATCCCGAACTTCGATGCGCTGCCGAATTCGGCGCCGCGCTCGGTCGTCTATGCCATCGCGCGTCAGGAAAGCGCCTTCGATCCGAAAGCGGTTTCCTCCGCCGGCGCGATGGGTCTGATGCAAATGATCGCGTCGACCGCGCGTCACACCGCCTATACGCATGGCGTCGCCTTCGATCTCCCGCGCATGCTGAGCGAGCCCGCCTTCAACGCCAAATTGGGCGCGGCGCATCTCGGCATTCTGCTCGGCGAATATAGAGGCGCTTATCTTCTGACCTTCGCCGCCTATAACGCCGGCGGCGGCCGCGTGAAGCAATGGATCGACGCCTATGGCGATCCGCGCAAGCCCGGCGTCGATCCGATCGACTGGGTCGAGCGCATCCCCATCTCCGAGACGCGCAATTACGTGCAGCGCGTGATGGAGAATTTCGTAGTCTATCGCGCCAAATTCGGCGACAGGGACACGCGCGCCCCGCAGGTGGAGCTGGCGCATGCCGGCGTCCGGCTGTGAGACCCTTTCCGTTTGAACGGCTCGCAGCGGCTTGTCATTCCCGGCGGGCTGAAAGCCCGACCGGGGAATCCAGAGCCACAATAGCGCTGGTTTTGCTCTGGATTCACCAACGCGGCCTCTCAAAGGCTATCGCGTTCGTTCACTTGGATATCTGCTGAAGTCTTCTTCCAAGGTCATTATAGATCCATGGAGGGAGTCGAGCCCGCGCTCCGCCAGCGTGCGAAACTGCATGGCTTTCTCGATCGGCACAATGGAAACGCCAATCCCGAAACCAATCGCTCCGGCGACAGAAGCGGTGATCATAAAAGAATACAAACCGCGCAGGATTTTGCGCCCGACTCCAACTTGAACGTTCTCCGCCTCCTTGTGGGTGCGGGCTTTCATAGGAGCTCTTAGTAGCCTCTCCTGTTCATCGAGCGCCACGGTTGCAGCCGCCTCTGACGTGAGCCCTCTGTCATTGGCGGGGCGGATGGCTTCGACCTGTTGGCGCTCGATCCTCGCTTCGCCAAGCTCAGCTAAGTCGCTGAGGAGCGCCTCCTTGCTGCGTTGCTTTTCTTCCAGCAATAGGGGGCGAACCGCCTGAGGCGGCTCAGGCTGTTCTTTCTGAGGCCGCCCTTCTTCTCTTTTTTCCAGCGCTGCGAGCCTTTGCTCTATAGCAGCGAATCTCTTTTGTAGAGCGGCGACAGTCCATTCGCCGCAGAGTATTTCATTGCTGCGCTGCTTTTCCTCGCTCGACCGGACGCGAGCCGCCTCGTCCCGCTCCTTGCTGCGGCGCTCTTCTTCTCTTTGTTCGAAAGCGTCGAGAGTCCAGTCGCTGAGGAAACCTTTTTTCATGCGTCACTCCCGTTCGTCAGTTTCTTATAACTTGCCAGATTGAACTTCCGGCTTTTTGGCCCCGCTATGATGCAAAGCGCTGGCGCTGCGGTTGCAGCTCCAATCAACTCTACTTCTCTGTCAGACGCGGAACAACTTCCGCCGCCCGTCGGACACGGAGAGCGCTTCTCAACTTTCATTACTCAGATCGAAAGCTGCTATCTGGAGAAGGGAAGAAGCAAACTAGGCGAATTTGTGAAGAATCCGCTTCGGCGCCGAACAATCTCGTTACACAAGTTCTCGGACGCACATCTGGTCGCAGTCGCGGTCAAGACTTTCACAGGAGGGGCCATTTTTGGCGCCACGCGGTCCAGTGCGGAAGGCTGCTCTTGACCCGGAGCAGCCATTGGCAGTGTCTCAGTTTAAAGTTCAGCATTGCATGGGAAGGGGTGCTCAAATCAAATGGCCGTCCTGCCGGACGGTACCGTCTGGGCCCTCGGGAGAAATCCCAGGGGCCTCGATGTCCGCGCAACTTGCCAGCCCCATCCTATGGGCACTGGGGAGTCGTTGGCGGGCGTGGGAATCTCGAGGGATTTGCCACATTTTCGCGGAGCGCGCCCAGCAAACGACGTCCTGCTTGATCGAGAGCGGTCCCTGGGTGCGCGGCTTTGTTCCCACCACTCGTATTGCCAAACAAGAAAACGCCGATTTTGGCACCACGATCAAAGGCCATGTAGGTTTCATAGCCGTTGAGGCCGCCGTTCTTGTCGAGGTAATCATTCGACAATTGCCACCCGAGGCCCATGGAAAGTCCCTCGGATCCCGAGTAGGCTTGCTGGGTCTCGGTCATTGCTGCGCCGAGGGGATTTGGCGGCGGGCTGATGGAAGCCTCCAAGAACGTCAGCATGTCCTTAAGCGTCGATGACAGCGCGCCCGCGCCGAGGCCCGCAGACGTCAGCGCCCAATTGGGCGGATCGACGCGATTATAGGCTGGCCCGCCGGCAGCGTCGGTATAGATATGGCCCTGCGCCACCCGCCCAGATACATTGCTGTAGTCGACTTGTGTACTTGCCATTCCGAGCGGCGCGGAGATGTTGTCGACCACCACTGCCGGCCAGTTCTGATATGTGGCGTCCCAGTCCGAGCTCGCGCCGCCGCCATAGGCATGTGACAGCAAAACGCCCAGGAGAGCGAAGCCTTGATTGCTGTAGACCCAGTATTTGCCCGGCGCATAAGACGGCTCGAAGTTACTCAGAAATCGCCCCATCAATGTGAACGAATAGTCGCCGAACGGGTGAGCGCCGCACGTCCCGTCCGGATATCCGGCGCTGTGCGTGGCCAGGTGCCAAAGGAGAATTTCGCCATACGGTTGGTTGATGCTGACATTCGATGGCAGAAGGCTCGCGACAGATGTTGAGGGTGTGACGGGATTATTCGCCGACGAAGCCGCGAGCGCCAGCAAGGTCGCTGTAAAGACCTTGCTGTTCGAGCCAATGAAAAACACGATATCCTTGATGTGGACGCTGTCCCTGATTTGGGCGCTTCCGCTTGCCAGATCAACTTGACCGTAGTGGTAGTAGTATCGAACGCCGGCATAGGTCACGCCGACGAGGATCCCTACGGATTTATTTGGTTCTGGATCTTTTGAAGATCCGATCAGCGGAGAAATATGGTTCTTGACGAACTCACCAATTTGGTTTGGGTTCAACATTGCCGTCCTCCTGAAAGCATAAGAAATTCTTGTAAACGCTCAACGAGCCTTCCATCCCTCTCATCGAGTCTCCGGCGAGACTACATCGCCGGAGGGAGGGGTGGGCCCTTCCATAATCACCGTCCACACGGCTGCGCTACGCACGCGCGTGGGTGTCCTACGCTCTGTCCAAAGCGGTCGTTCGCAAACCCGCGACCGGAGTCTGCTTGAGGCGCTTTGCTGTACTTTGACTATTAAACCGCCAAAGCCCCTGCGGCCGCCGCTCCAAGCAGGCATACATCATGTAATGCAAGCGCAAGCCGCGACGGGCGCGCGCCTTCATGCAGGAGACGCAGAGCCGCAACATTCACAGCGCCCCATCCGATCCCGATTGCAAGCAGCCCCACAGTCACACTCGCGACCGATGCGGCCGAAAGCACTGCGGCGGCGCCCGCGAGCATGGCGGCAAGACCGATTCCAATAATCGCCAGCGGCGGGAAAAGCGCCGGCCAGCGTGCGGCGAGCGCCGCCGGTCCATACATCGAGAAGAGATGCCATCCCATCGCGCCGCCGATGAAAGCCGGCGCGGCCGAACAAACGGCGAGCGTCAGCGGCCCGTGCAACATGCCCGCCGACATCACGAACCAGGCGAGCGCGCCCGCAACCGTTGCAATCACGAAACCACGCGAGAGGCGCCATTCGGCTGCGCCCGGCTTGCCGACGCGCGCATGCGGCATGCGCACCGAAAGCGCGAGCGCCGCGATATGCAGGCCTGCGGCCGCCAGCAGCATCGCGCCGGGGCTCTCCAGAAGCGACACGAAGAGCGGCGTCAGCAACGCCGCGCCGGCGCCGCCGGCGAGCACGATCAGCCCGTCGCGCGGCGCGCCTTGCGCGGCGATATGGCGGTAGAAGAGCGCGAAGCCCTGCGCGAGTCCGAGCCAGAAGGCGCCCAGGCACAGGCCGAAGAAATTGCCTTTGGCGATCGAGAAAGCGCACAGCGCCCCGCCCGCCGCGCCAAGGCTCGCGCCAAGTCCGAAGGCCGCGCGGCGCCCGAAAGAATCGACGAGCATTGCAGCGGGAAAGCTCGCCATCGCCGCGCCGATGAGCAGGAGTGCGAAGGGCCAGCCGATGCGCTCGGCGCTCGGCGCGATGAGGCGGCTTTGCTCGGGGAGAACGGTGAGAACCAGCGCCTGCGCCAGCACCGCGAGTCCGAAGCCCGCTGCGAGGGTCAGCCGATGATCGGTGATGTCGGCGCGCGGCAGCGAGGCCGGACAAGCGCAGACGATCTGCCCGGCGCGCATAGCCGTCGCACTATCTTCGTCCTGCGGAGCCGACCTCCCCAGGACGAGATCATCGAGATTCACGCTCACTTTTTTCCCTCGAGATCGTCATCCATCAGCACGCGATGCGCCGCGCCGTCGAGATCGTCGAACTGGCCGCGCTTGAGCGACCACATGAAGGCGACGAGCGCCAACAGGCCGAGCAACAATGCGAGCGGGATGAGAAAGAGAAGCACCGTCATTCCGCGGCCTCCAATCTTGTCACGCGTTCCCGCGCATCGGCCGAGGCGGCGCCCTGCTCTCTCTCCCGCGAAGCGGGGGAGAGGTGGAGAGGGGGCGCTTCGGGAGTCGGCGATCCTTCGCCGCCTGCCCCTGCCCGCAAGGCGTTCAACGTCACCAGGATCGACGATCCCGACATCGCCGCCGCAGCGATTAAAGGCGTGAGAAGCCCCGCCATCGCCAGCGGCACAGCCAGGACATTGTAGATCACCGAGAGCGCCAGATTCTCACGCATCAAGGCGCGCGCCTGACGCGCAACATCCAGCGCGGTGAGGACAGGCGCGAGGCGTTCGCCGAGAAATACGGCGTCGGCCGCGGCCTGGGTGATCTGCGTGGCGTCGATCGGCGAGATGGACACATAGGCCGAGGCGAGCGCCGGCGCGTCGTTCAATCCGTCGCCAACCATCAAAACCTTGCGGCCCTCAGCGCGCAACGCCTCGAGTCGCGCGACCTTCCCGGCGGGCTTCAAGGCGCCGGACCATGTCGAAACGCCGAGCGCGCGAGCGATTTTTTCGACAGCCTCGACACGATCGCCCGACAGGATTTCAATTGCGAAGCCGCGCTTTTTCAGCGTGGCGATCGCCTCGACGGCGTCACTGCGCAACACCTGCCGGATTTGGAAAAGCGCATGCGCGTCGCCATGCCGGAAGGCGACGAGCGAAACATCTCCGTCGAGCGCATCGAGACGCGCAGCTTCTTCGTTGAGCCCGCAGAAATGCGGCGAGCCGAGCCGCGCCTCGACGCCTGCGACCATGGCGCTGACGCCCTGCCCATGATCCTCCCGCGCATCGAGCGCCGTTGCGCGCGGCCGCTGCTGAGCGACGGCGCGCGCGAGCGGATGGCTGCTCGCCCGTGCGAGACGCGCCGCTAGCTCCATCACGCCCGCGTCTATCTCACTTGCATTCACCACGCGCGGCTCGGGCGTGGTCAACGTGCCGGTCTTGTCGAAGACGATCGCGTCGGCTTCCGCAAGGCGCTCGATAGCGTCGGCGCTGTTGAGCAGCACGCCGGCGCGAAACAGCGCGCCGCTCGCCACGACCTGCACCGCCGGCACGGCGAGCGCCAGAGCGCAGGGACAGGTGATGATGAGCACGCAGATCGCCGTGATGAGCGCATCGTGCAGGCTTGCGCCACGCCACATCCAAAAGAGCGCAGTGGACAGCGCCGCGAGATGGACCATGGGCGCGTAAAGCCGCGAGACCCGATCGGCGAGGCGCCGATAACGTGAGCGCGCATTGGTGGCCTTCTCCAACAGTCGCTCGATGTCGTCGAGCAAGGTCTCGCCATTGCCGGCTTCCACACGGATGGTGAGCGCGCCGTCGTAATTCATGCTGCCGGCATAGACCTGATCGCCGGATAGAACCGCGCGCTGCTTCGTCTCGCCGGTGATGAGGCTTTCGTCGAGTTGCGACGCGCCTGTTTCGATCACGCCGTCGACGGGAAGGCGCTCGCCGGGCTTCACGCGCACGATGTCGCCGGGGAGAATTTTCGCGAGCGGAACCAGCGTCTCGGCGCCGTCGCTCGACAGGCGGCAGGCGAGCGGCGCGCGCAGCGCCGCGAGATTGGCCGCAACCGCGCGCGTCTTGCGCCGCATGGCGTGATCGAGGAAACGCCCAAGCAGCAGAAACGACAGCAGCATGGTTGCACTGTCGAAATAAGCGTGCTCGGCATGCGTCAGCGTCTCATAGACCGACATGCCGAGCGCCAGCACCACGCCGAGCGAAATCGGCACATCCATATTGAGGCGCCCGGCGCGCAACGCGCCGAAGGCGCTCTTGAAGAACGGCTGGCCGGCGAAGGCGGCTGCCGGCAGCGCGATGAGCGCGGACACGCCGTGGAAAAGATCGCGCGTCGCCGGATCGATGTCGCCGCCGACCCAGACGCCGACGGAGAGCAGCATAATGTTCATCGCCGCGAAGCCCGCGATGGCGAGGCAGCGTAATAGCCAGCGCGAGGTTTCGATCTCCTCGCGTTCGCTCTCCGCGAGCTCGAAAGGGTGCAGCGTATAGCCCATGCGGCGCAGGCGCTCGAAGGCGGCGGCGAGATCGAAGGCGTCGCCGCGCCATTCCAATGCCAGGCGCCGGTTTCCGTAATTCACCCGCGCATTTTCGAGGCCCGGCAGATCGCTCAAGCCCTGCTCGATCTCGGCGATGCAGGCCGCGCAAGTCATACCGTCGATCGCCGCCTCGAAGCGGCGCGCGCCATTTTCGCTGCGGGTGACGAGAGAGTCGAGATCGAAAGCGGCGGTCATGCGAGCCTCTTTGAAGCAACCAGGCTAGGGAGTGAGCCCTATACCTCCCCTTTACGGGGAGGTCGGCGGTCGTAGACCGCCGGGTGGGGTTCTCGCCGCTACGACTCGGGTTAAGGCGGACCCCACCCGTCGCGCTACGCGCGCCACCCTCCCCGTAAAGGGGAGGGATGGGCTCACGCCCACGTTCGCCAATACCCTATTCCACGTCGATCCTGTTCTTCGAGCGGAACACTTCATCGCCGCCGCGCGTCGCCGTCAAGACGAGATCGCGCTGGCCCGCGGGGATCACGCCCTTGCCCGCATAGCGCCCTGGCGCCGTCTCCACGAGCTTCACGCGAACATCCTTTGACAGATCGGCGGGCGCCGCGAACAGCGCCGTCATCTGCGCGCCGGACACATCGCCCCCCTCGCCGTCGCGCGCGACGACGCGGATTTCCGTCTCGCCGGTCGCGAGGCGCGCAAGCCGCGCGTCGACCTTCCAGTCGCGCATCCCCTGCTCTCGCGCACGCGCAATGTCACGATTATAGGCGAGGCCGCGCTCATAAGGATGCGCCACCACTTCGCCCGAAAAGGTCTTCACCGCCTTGTAGATCATCACGCCATTGACGGCGCCGACGAAGAGGAAGAAGCCGACGATCATCGCCAGCACCTTCCGCCCGCTGAGCGGCTTGCCGCCGGCCTCATAGTCGGATTTCGTATCGCGCGGATTGCTCATGACCATGCTCATGTCGGTTCCTCACGGCCAGATGAAAACGTCCGTCACCAGCGTCGCCTCGCCGCTTGCGGCGTCGGTCGTGGTGAAGGTGACGGGAACTTGCTTCTTGCTTCCGCCCGCGCCGTGGGTCGAGAGCAGAACGCGCGCTTCGCGGGTTTGATCCGGGCCGACCTCGATCACGACCTTGCCTTTGTCGTCCGGCGCTACGCCCACGATCTCCATCTGCGCGCCGGCGATCCCGGAGACGGCGATGGTGAAGCCCCGCGCCTCCGCCTTCTTATTGGCGAAGCGCAGCGTATAGCCATTCCGCACGCCGCCGTCTTTCAGGCGCACGGCGAGCGGATTGCGGTCATGCAACACGCTCACATGCATGTCGTCGCGCGTCGCGAGCGTCACCGACATGAAGCCGCCGATGGCGAGAATGAGCACGGCGTAGAATACCGTGCGAACGCGGAACGGCTTGTAGATCGCGCTCTCGCCGCATTGCCGGCGCTTGACGTTCATCTCCGTATCGTAGCCGATGAGCCGTGCGGGACGATGAATCTTCTCCATGATCGCGTCGCAGGCGTCGATGCAAAGGCCGCATTGAATACAGCCGAGCTGCGCCCCCTTGCGGATGTCGACCCCCGTCGGACAAACGGCGACGCATTGGCCGCAATCGACGCAATCGCCCGAGGGCAGGTTCGCCGCACGCGCCGCGGTCGCTTGCTTGAGAGACATGCGCGGCTCGCCGCGATCGTAGCGATAGGTGACGTTCAGCGCATATTCGTCGGTCAGAGCCGCCTGAATGCGCGGCCAGGGACAGGCGTGCAGGCAGAGCTTCTCGCGCATCACGCCCGCGAAGACGTAAGTCGTGAAGGTGAGAATGCCGATCCAGAGATAGGTGTCGAAAGCGCCGTTTCGGAAGGTCGCCAATTTCCAAACTGTTGTCGGCGCGTCGGTGTAATAGAGCACCCAGGCGCCGCCGGTCCACCAGGCGATCAGCAGCCAGACGAGATGCTTCGAGACCTTCTTGCGGATTTTGTCACGCGTCCACGGACTTTCGTCGAGCTTGATACGGTCGCGCGCGTCGCCCTCGATCCAACGCTCGGCGGAGAGGTAAAAATCCGACCACACCGTCTGCGGACACATATAGCCACACCAGATGCGGCCTGCGACGGCGTTCATGAGGAAGAGCACCAGGGCCGCGAGGATGAGGAGGCCGGTGGCGTAATAGACTTCCTGCGGCCAGATCTCGATGAAGAAGAAATAAAAGCGCCGGTGCGGGAAATCGACGAGTACGGCCTGGTTTGGCGCGTCTGGCCCACGATCCCAGCGCACGAAAGGCAGGAAATAATAGATCGCAAGCGTCGCGAATTGAATGCCCCATTTGATGCGACGGAATTGGCCGTCCACCTTCTTGGGATAGATCTTATGCGCCGCTTCGACGATGGGTTCGTCGAGAAGGGTTGATTGGGTTTCCGCGCTGGACATGGCGATGACTCTACTTGCGATGAAGGCCCCCTCCCCAACCCTCCCCCGCTTCGCGGGAGAGGGAGCGCGTCGGCGCCTTCATCGAGTGCGCTGATCGTGAGGGTTCCCTCTCCCGCGAAGCGGGGGAGGGACAGGGAGGGGGTCTTGCATCTTGTCCCTTACTGCCCGCCGCCGAGCGAATGCACATAGACGGCGAGCGCCTTGATCGTCGTGTCGTCGAGCCTGCCTTTCCAGGCCGGCATCACCGCGCCGCCGCCATTGGCGATGCGCGCGATGATGGTCGGCTTGTCGGCGCCATAGAGCCAGATCTGGTCGTAAAGCGCCGGCGCGCCCATCTCGGGATTGCCCTTGCCTTCGACGCCATGGCAGCTCGCACAATTCTCCGCGTAGAGCTTCTCGCCCTCCGCCGTCGGCGCGTCGGAGTCCGGCGTCTCGGCATAGGTGCGCACGTGATCGGCGACGATCGAGATTTGCTCCGGCGTCAGAATGCCGTCGCGCCCGAAGGCCGGCATAGCGGAAGAGCGGGTCGCCTTGTCGGCCTCCCAACGCACGCCATGCTCGATCGTCTGCTGTATGTCGGCGAGCTTGCCGCCCCAGATCCAATCGTCGTCGTTCAAATTGGCGTAGCCCTTGGCGCCCTGCCCGCCGGCGCCGTGACACGAGGCGCAATTCGTCGCGAAAGCCACCTTGCCGACCATGCGCGCCGCGGCGAGCAATTCAGGATCGGACTCGATCTTGTCGAGCGGCGCGGCGGCGATCTTCTCGAGCACGGGACCGCGGGTCGTCTGCAAATCCGCCACGTCGGACGCCACCTGCGTGCGCGAGCTCCAGGCGAACAGTCCCTGCGTGCCGCCGGACAGCGTCGGCCAGGCGGGATAGACGATCGTATAGCCGACGCCCCAGATGATCGTGATCCAGAAGGTCCACACCCACCAGCGCGGTAGCGGCGTATTCAGCTCCTCTATGCCGTCCCACTCGTGACCCGTGGTCGGCACGCCGGTCGCCGGGTCGATTCTGACTTTGCTTGTTTTCGGCTCGCCCGTTCTTGCTTGGCCATTGTCAAACGTGTCGTCAGACATCGTCGTCATCCTCTCGAAAGGGAATTCGGGCGTCCTGTTCGAATTGCTTCCGGCGCGACGGCCAGAAGACGTAAACGATGACGCCCAGGAAAATCAGGCCGAAGAACATCAGCCCCCAGGAGGCCGCGAAGGCGCGCAAGCTTTCATAGGTGGAGATGATTTCGGCGTTTCCAGCGTTCATCGGATCACCTGACATTCGCCTTGTCGTCGTAGATTTTGAAATCCACCGAGACGCCGAGATGCTGCAGATAGGCGACGAGCGCATCCTCCTCGGTCGCGCCGGCTTTCGACGGCGTATCCGTGAAGGCGGCGTTCGGATAGCGCTTCAGCATCTCGCTCGCGCCCTGTGCGTCGGCGGAAAGCTGCGCCGCGAGATCGACCGACGCATTGTCGATCTGCTCGTCGGTGTAAGGCACGCCGACCATCCGCAGCGTCCGCATCTGCTCGGCGAGATGCGCGCCGTCGAGCGGCGTCTGCGACAGGAAGGCGTAGCCAGGCATGATGGAGGACGGCACCACCGAACGCGGGTTGCGCAGGTGGTCGCGATGCCAATCGTTCGAATATTTGCCGCCGACGCGGGCGAGATCGGGCCCTGTGCGCTTCGAGCCCCATTGGAAGGGATGGTCGTACATGCTCTCCGCGGCGAGAGAATAGTGGCCGTAGCGCTCGACCTCGTCGCGCAAGGGGCGGATCATCTGCGAGTGGCAGGTGTAGCAGCCTTCGCGGATGTAAATATTGTAGCCCGCGAGCTCCAGCGGCGAATAGGGCCGCACCCCTTCCACCTGCTCGATCGTGTTCTTGAGATAGAACAGCGGCACGATCTCGACGATGCCGCCGACCGACACCAGAAGAAGGATGCCGACGATCATCAGGATCGAATTGGTCTCGAGGATCTTCTGAAGCCCGCCGCCGCTGGCGGGCGCATGTTGAGCGGATTGCGACATGGCTTTCGTCCTCACTCGGCAGGCAGGGGAGAGGCAGCGACGTCTTGCGCGGATTCGAGCGCGGGAGACGCGATCGTGCGCCAGATGTTATAGACCATGATCAGCGCGCCGATCAGGAACAGCCCGCCGCCGATGGCGCGGATGACATATTCAGGATGCAGCGCCTCGGTGGTCTCGACGAAGGAATATTCGAGGAAGCCTTGCGGCGTGTAAGCGCGCCACATCAACCCCTGCATGATGCCCGCCACCCACATCGACGAGATGTAGAAGACGATGCCGATCGTCGAGATCCAGAAGTGCCAGTTGACGAGCTTCAGCGAATAAAGCCGCTTGTTGAACACCCAGGGAATGAGGCAGTAGAGCGCGCCGAAGGACACGAAGGCGACCCAGCCGAGGCTTCCCGAATGCACATGGCCAATGCCCCAGTCGGTATAGTGTGACAGCGAATTCACCGCCTTCACCGACATCAGCGGGCCTTCGAAGGTCGACATGCCGTAGAAGGCCACCGACACGACGAGCATGCGCAGAACCGGATCGGTGCGCAGCTTGTCCCAGGCGCCCGAAAGCGTCATCAGGCCGTTGATCATGCCGCCCCAGGAGGGCATCCACAGCACGACCGAGAACACCATGCCGAGCGTCTGCGCCCAGTCGGGCAGCGCGGTGTAATGCAGGTGATGCGGACCCGCCCAGATGTAAAGAAAGATCAGCGCCCAGAAATGCACGATGGACAACCGGTAGGAATAGATCGGCCGGCCCGTGCGCTTCGGGATGAAGTAATACATGATGCCGAGGAAGCCGGCGGTGAGGAAGAAGCCCACGGCGTTGTGGCCGTACCACCACTGGATCATCGCGTCCTGCACGCCGGCCCAGACGATGACCGATTTCGGCGAGAAGACCGAGATCGGAATCTCGACATTGTTGCCGAGCACCAGCACGGCGACCGTCACGATGAAAGCGAGGAAGAACCAGTTCGCCACATAGATATGCGGCTCGGCGCGGCGCGCGAGGGTGAAGAGATAGACTAGGAGATAAACCACCCAGACGACGACGAGCCAGAGGATCGCGTACCATTCCGGCTCGGCATATTCATGCCCGCGCGTGACGCCGAGCAGATAGCCCGTGCCGGCGATCAGGATGAAGAAATTATAGCCGAGCACGACGAACCAAGGCGCGAGATCGCCGGCGATGCGGGCGCGGCTGGTGCGCTGCATGACGTAGAAGGACGTGGCGAGCAGCACGTTGCCGCCGAAAGCGAAGATCACCGCGGAGGTGTGCAGCGGCCGCAGACGTCCGAAGTTGATCCAGGGAAGATCGAGATTGAGCGCGGGGTAAGCCAGCTCCAAGGCGAGATAGAGCCCAACGAGGAAGCCCGCGACGCCCCAGAACAGCGCGGCGATCGAGGTAAATTTGATCGGCCCGTAATTATAGTTCGGCCGGCCATTGATCAGCAGCGGCGCCGCCGCCGCGTCCCTGGCGCGGAAACGCAAAACGATCGCGACGACGGCGCCGACCGACCCAAGCGCGAAAAGCGCGGCGTGAAAAGCATAAGCGGGAGTATATGCCTTGGTGGCGATGAAGCTCGAGGCAATGGCCAAGGCTACGAAAACGGCGGCGAGAGATATCTCGCCGAAAGTCATTTGCTTGGGGATGGGGTGGGTACGCTCCATGATCTTGTCCTCTGGAGGTTTCCGCATGTTTTGGGCGCCTGCGAGAAACCGCCAACGCCAATAGGGCGTGACAAAGTCTCACTGCGCTTTCATCGATTCACATTGCGTATTGTACCGCGCAACAATCGCCTGAATTTGACAGGCGTCAAAAAAACGCAAGGCGAACAGCTTCTGCGCGCAATTGTCACAGATCAAATCTATGTAAATGCAATTGTCTCAGGCGCGCCAGCATTTTCGTGCAGCAACTCTGCGACGGCGGCATTTTGCCGACGCGCCTGAACATCGCTTTGTGCCTATATGTCGCAGTCGCGCGATGCCGGAATTGACCCGCTCAACAGGGGTAGAATCGGTGGTAGCCGAGAAGCGCCCCCAGCGGCTCGCTATGGCGCAATTGCGCGAGCGGACGCGTGAAGAAGTAATTGCTGCCCGAATAGGGGTAGCCGTAGTCGCAAGTCGGGTCCGCCGCCGGCTGATCGCTCGGCGACGCCGCGACGAGCTGCGCGTAGGGCGCATAGAAACGCCGTCCCTCGAATGCGACCGGAACCCATTTGTCGCCGTCGCCAAGAATAATAATCTCGCCGCCGGCCGGGACGGTCAGTGCGATCGGACGCTTGGCGCCGGGCCGGGTTCGCAGATCCACAGGATCATGCAGAGTCAGCGCCTCCGCGGAAGCGGCCCCGAGCGGGGCGGCGAGAGCGAAAACAAAGAACAGTGTGCAAATGAAGCGCCGCATATCGTCTCCTAAGCGTTCCTAAGAACAAATTTGGCGCGCCCATCTGATCGGCTTGCGGGGGCATGTCATTCCCGACGGGCCAAAGGCCCGATCGGGAATCCAGAGCCAGATTAGCGGGCTCTGCTCTGGATTCCCGATTGCTTCGCTGACGCGAAGCCTCGGGAATGACACGCGCGCCCACGATTCCTAATCGTGGCGGACAAGGCGCCAGGACGCCGGCCTGTGCGCCAGCGCAACTTCTCTCTTCCTCACATAGTCTAGAAGAAAACCGGCTCGTCTCAAATGCGGGCGAAGGAGCGCGTCATGGCGAAGGAGAGCATGCCGTCGGGCGGCCTCGACTCCTGTGCGAAGCTGGTCCTATCTTCCTGTCGCGGCGGCTGCGCCGCGCGCGTTTATTACGGTGGCCTCATGCGGCGCATTGCTTTTTCCCTTCTGGCTGCGGGCGCGGCCTATTTCTTCTCCTCCAGCTTCTCCCTCGCCAAGAACAAAATTGCCGAGGTCCGGCCTGCCGCCGCCCCCATCGCGGTCTCGCCAAAAGAGGTCGCGCTCGACAACGACGGCGCGAGCCTGCTGACAATCCCCGCGCCCGGCCGCTACTCGATCCGCGCCAAAAGCTCGACAGGCGCGCGCATCGAGCTCGTCGACATGATCGCCGGGCCGCTCGACTCATCCGGCGCGGCGGGGCTGCGCGACGGGCGCATCGACGCGCTGCTCGACAAGGGCGTCTATAAATTACGCATCGGCGCCGTGAAAAACGCGAGCGGCAAGGCGAGCGTCGCCGTCGAGCCCTTTGCCGAAGTGGAGACGGCGCGTCCGACGCTTGGCCCCGGCGTGACGCAGAGCGGCGAGCTGGGCGATCTGCAGCAGCGCTCCTATGAGCTCAACGTAACCAACGACAAGCCTGTCTATCTGGAGGCCGTCGGCCGCGCCCTGCAGGATCTTCGCGTCTGGCAGGCCGATGGCGCGCTGGCCGATCTCGCCTTCGAGCGCACGACGATCGAGACGCGGCCGGGCCATTCCGTGAACCGCGTACGGCTCGAAGGGAAGCTCCCTGCCGGCCGCTACGTCGTCACCGCCTATGGCGGCGAAAAGCTCGTCTGGCCGGATGGCTCCCCGGCGCAACCGTTTGCGCTGCGCATGGCGGAGCCTGCGCTGCTTGCAGCGGGGGTCGCCGAGGGCGTGATCGGCCCCTTCGGCTCGGCGCGCTTCGAGGCGCCGGCAAGCTATGATTCCTTCCGCCTCGAATTGCCGCAACAAGCCCCGGCGCGCCTTGAGGCGAAACGCGGCGGCGCGCGCGATGTCGCATCTATCGGCAAATCCAGCCGCGCGCCCGTCGCCACGCTTCGTCTTGCCGGCGACAACGTCTCGCCCGCGCGCCTGGAAGTGATCGGCTATGAGGGCCAGCCCTATACCCTGCGCGCCGTTCATCAATCGAACCGCGAGACCTTCGAGGGCGCCGGGCCGCATCTCATTTCCATCGACGTCGCCGGAGAAGGCGGCGACGAGGCGCCGCTCACCGCCCTCTTCGCGCGCATCGAGAGAGACGGGCGCACCCGCGTTCTCGCCTCGGATACGCCGCGCGTCGGCGCCGGCAAGGCCTGGCGCGGCAAGTTCAATCTGCTCGGCCCTGTGTCGCTGCTCTTCGAGGCGACGCGCGACGGCCAGGTGGCGATCGACGCCAAGGGCGTGCGGCTGCATGCGAGCGTCGAGCCGGCGCTGGGCAATCTCGCCCCGCACGCCGCGGCGAAGGATTCGAACGTCTATGATGTGGTCGCGGGCTTTTATCTGCTGACCCTGGAGCCCCTGAACGGCGCCGGCGGGTTGGTCGACGTGACGCTCGGGCCCCCGGGCCTTACCGCACCGCAACCCGCGGCTTTGCCCTCGCGCGCCTCGCTCTCTTTTGGCGAACAACTACTCGAGTCGAACGGGTCTTATCTCATCCTCACGAATGTCGCGCCGCAGCTTCTTACCGGCCCGCGCGTGGTCGCGCTGCCCGCCGATCTCGCCAAGGCGCCGCTCGCGCTGCATCAGGCTGTGGGGCAGGAAATCACGCTCCCCCTGCGCGCGCCCAATGACGGAAATATCGTCGCGCGCGACGCGACGGGCGCCGATGTGCCGCTAACATTCCCACAGGAAAAGACGGAAAAGGATTACCGCATCCTCACGACGACGATCGCGCCCGCCGCCAAGGAGCGCGCGCTCGCCGTCATCTATCTGCCCGAGACGCTCGTCTCCATGCCCGAGACGCCCGACGGCGCCGAGAGCGCCAAGACGCGCGCGGCCTCTGGCCGCCCCGCCTTCTTCGATCTCAAGCGGGATGAAACGAAAAACGTCCCCTTCGATGTCGCGCCGGGCGGGCTCTATCGGCTCGAAACCCTCGGACGCATGAAGACGGCGCTGCGCATCGGTGCGATCATGTCGCCGAAGCTCGCGGAGGGCGAAGCCAACGGCCCTGGCAATAATGCGCTGGTCACGGCCTATCTGCGCGCCGGCGCCTATCGCGCCGTCGTCACAGCAAAAGACTCCGCCGGCCATCTCGGCCTTTCCGTCGCGCACGCGTCGCTGACGCCGACCGCCAAGATCACCGACACGGGCGAGGCGCGCGCAACGCTCGCGCCGGCAAAGGGCGCCATCGTTCCGATCGAGATCACCCGCGCCGGCGATTATCGCCTGGAGCTGTTCAGCCTCACGCAGCAATGGCAGGCGCGTCTCGAAGACGCCGACGGCTGGCCGCTGACCAAGCCCGGCGCCTTCAAGCGCGAGACTGAGCATTTGGAGCCCGGCGCCTATCGCCTCGTCGTGAGCCCCGCCGACGCCGAAGCCAGAATGATTGCGCGCGTGACGCCGATCGTCGCGGCGGCGGCGCTCAACGGCCATGGCCCCCATGCCCTGCCGTTCGAGAAACCCCAGAAGCTGCAGTGGCGCGAGCCGCAGGCGAAGGACGCGCCGCGCGCGCCTGATGTCTGGCGCTTCACGCTTACCGGCGACTCCGACATCGCGCTTTCGATCGGCGAAGGCATGATCGGCGACATCGTGAAGGGCGAAGCCGAGAACATTGGCAAAGTCGTGGGCGATCGTCCCTTCAAGGGCAAGCTCGGCGCCGGCGATTATCGGGTCGAAGCGCGCAGCCTCGCTCATGACGACCGGCTCGATTACGAGATTACGCTGTCATCCGATCAATTGCAGCCCGGCGCGCCGCAGCGCGTCGACCTGCCGGCGACGCTCGACTTCAATCTGGCGAAGGAAAGCGTCGTCGATCTCTCGACCTTCGGCGACAAGGAAACGATCGGCGCCTTGAAGACCGCCGCCGGTGATGTCGTGGAGCGCCTGGAGCCGCGCGCCAACGACTGGAATGTCGCGCTCTCCCGCCGCCTGCCCGCTGGCGCCTACCGGCTGGAGCTCGGAGAACTCGGCGCAACGCGCAAGGCCGCGTCCGACGAAGCGAGCGACACGCCGGCGTCCGACGAGTCGGAAGCGGATTCGGGCGAGGAATCCGCTTCCGCTGATAACGCCGCCTCCGAGGAAAGCCCGCAGGCGGAAAGCGAAGAGGACGACAGCGGCGTCGAGGTTCGTCTCGCCATTATGAGCGAGACGGACGGTGCGCCGCTTGCCGCGACGGGCGAGGCGATTCTGACGGGCGGCGGCGCGCAACGGCTCGCTTTGCCCGCCGCGCCTGCCGGCGCGCTCACGCTCGTCGCCGCGCATTCGACCGCAGAAGTCGCCATTTCCATCGAGCGCCGCGAGGCCAATGGCGACTGGCGCGTGGTCGGCGCCGACCGGGGCCTTGCGCCCGTCGCCACCTGGCCCGCCTCCGTCGACAAAAGCGAGTGGCGCGCGACCGTGTGGCCGGTCGGCGGCGGCGCCGAACCCATCACGATTGCGGCGCGCGCCATCGACCGCCGCGCGCGCAGCCCCGGCGATGTTGCTTTTGAAACGGTGAGCGACATCGCGCCGCAACTCTGCGTCGCCAAGATCGACACGCCCAGCGCCGCGCTCGTCAACGTCACGACGGCCGACTCCCTTATCGCCGGTTCGGCGCAAAGTCGCCCGCTGCGCCCGGTGCGCTCGGGCGTGCTCGCGCCGCAATTGCAGGCGCTGTGGCTGATGACGCGCGACTGCAAGGCGAAGCCCCGCGTCGCCGCTTTCGAATGGCTGGGCGAAGAGGTCGCGCTCGACATCGGCGAAGGCGAACGCGCCTTCCTGCCGCCGCTGGGCGCGCCGCGCGGCAAGACGCGTCTGTGGCTGACGCGCTCGACCTTCGCGCAGCCTGCGATCGACGCCGGAAACGGCATGGGCGTCGCTGAGGGCGCCGCGCTGGCGCTTGCGAACGACGCCGCCCCGCAGTTGTGGAACGCGAGCAACCCCAGCGCCATGCGCGCCACGCTTTCGGCGATCGACGTGGAGACGCGCCCGGCGCTGAACGGCGGCGCGCTGTTTGCGGGCGTCATTCCGCCGATGAGCGCGCAGCCTGTCGAAATGGAGAAATCCGACGCGCCGCTCGCCCTCGACCTCGCCGGCGGCCTCGCGGCCTTCATCGACAAGCGCGGCGTCTTCGGCGATAGCGCGTCCGTCTCGCGCACACTCAACGGCGTGG
Source organism: Methylocystis sp. MJC1 (assembly GCF_026427715.1). NCBI lineage: Bacteria > Pseudomonadati > Pseudomonadota > Alphaproteobacteria > Hyphomicrobiales > Methylocystaceae > Methylocystis > Methylocystis sp. MJC1. The sequence goes on from NZ_CP107558.1 coordinate 2,850,428, forward strand.
GTTCGCGCGTGCTGCTCGTCAACACGACGAGTGCGCCGCTGCCCGCCCGCATTGCGCGCGCGGCCGATGCAGGCGTCACTCTCAATACAAAGACGGCGCTCAAGCGCTTCTTCGGCGCGGCCGGCCAGATATCGCTTCCGGTCGACGCGCAGAAAGGCGACCGCCTGATCGTCATCGGCGCGGACGCGAGTTTCATCTCGCAGAGCGGGCGCGTTCTTCGCGGACGCGATCTCGCGCTCGACGGCGCCGGCGAAGCCATCCTCGATTACAAGCCCGGTCTCATCGCGGCCTGGATCGAAAGGGCCGGCGCCGCGCCTTGGCCGCTTCCCGCAGCGCGCGCGATCGACCTGCCGCAACGCATCACGCTCGACGGTCGCGCCATGCGCTTGGCGATCAAGCGCGACGCGCCCGCGATGTTCACCGCCTCACACGGCGCCCCGGCGCTGATTTCCTTCACGCAGAACGGCAAGCGCGAAACTTTCGCCTTCCCCGCGGGCGTCGAATTCCGTCACTATGTGGCGGCGGGCGACGCTATCCTCGACATCTATGCGCCGCACGATGGCGCGCTCTCGGGCGCGCTCGACCTCGCCGCGCAGAAGGTGATCGAGGCGCATGAGGGCGTCAACGACGCGATCGCCGTGGCGCCCGGCGCCAGCGCGCTTTTCTTCTTCGAAACGAAACGCGACGCCGACGTCGGCATTGGCATCCGCGCCGAGCCCGACCGCGTGAGCGCGCGGCTTCTCGACGCGAGCGGCAAAACGCTTTCCGAAGGGGTGAGCCAAATCATAAAGCTCGCGCCCGGCCGCTATTTCGTCGAAGCGCGCGTCCCTCCCGACGCCAGCGCGACGACCATTCGCGCTGCAATCGTCGGCCTGGCCCCCCCGCCCGCAACGCCGCCGGAAGAAGCCGTCGCCGACCTCCTCGACAAGGCCGGCATGAGGAAGACCAAATGAGTCGGCCGAACACTTGGACCGCGAGCACCGGGGGCCTGTCATTCCCGGCGGGCCAAAGGCCCGACCGGCAATCCAGAGCCACAGTAGCGCATTTGCGCTGGATTCCCGATCGCTCGCTCCGCGGACGTCGGGAATGACAGCCCCCCAAACAAACGAATTTTTGCATGATTGAGCCAATGAAAGTCGCAGCGATGAAAAAGACTCTTGCTCTCTGCATTTTGGCGGCGGTCTCTTTCGCAGCGCCGCTGCGCGCCGAAGCGCCGCCGGTTTTCGACCACGCGCAACGCGCCGACGGCGCCCGCATCACGCCCGACCGTTTCCTGCGCGCCTATGATCCGCTGACGATCTTCTTCCCCGGCGACGTCGGCCCCAAAGCCGGCGGCCCCGAGGACTCAGCCGCGAAATACGCTTCCATTACGCCGCAGCCTGCCGGCGAATGGCGCTGGATCGGGCCCCGCGCATTGCAGTTCCGGCCGGCCGAGCCCTGGAAGCCGCTGTCGCGCGTCACTGTGAAGAGCGGCGGCGCCGAGCAGAAACTCGTCGCATTGCTGCCAACGCCCGTTTCCACCACGCCATCGGCAAACGATGATCCGACGCCCGAATTGACGCAGATCGCGCTCACTTTCGCGCAACCCGTCGATGTCGCAGCGCTCGCGCGGCTCATGACGGTCGAGCTGCGTCCAGCGCCGGGCGTCTCGGCGCAGGGCGGACAAATCCTGAGCCCCTCTGCCTATGATATTCGCCCGCTCGAGCGCGCTGGCGGCGCCGCCGAACAGACCTATGTGCTGCGGCTGCGCGACAGCATCAATGATGGCCGCGTTGCGATTCTGCGCCTCAAGCTGTCGGACGAGCCCGGACTCGATGACGAAATCTACGAGCTGCGCATCCGCACCGCCCTGCCCTTCGCCGTGACGGAAACCACCTGCGGGCGCGGCTGGAGCGACGACAAACTCGGCGGCGTGCTGCGCTGTGCGGCGAATGGCGATGCGCCGGCGCCTGAGAGCGGCGACGCGGAAGGCGGCGACGCCGCATCGACCTATAATCCCACAGCCAAGCGCCGCCTCACCTTGAGCCTCAACGCCGAGCCGGAGACGCTCGACATTTTGCGCGCGCGCGACGCCTTGCGCATCACGCCGCCGGTCGACGATCTCGCTGTCGAGTCCGACTCGAGCCATCTCAAGATCACCGGCAAGTTTCTCTCCGACAAAGTGTATGAGCTGTCGATCGCGCCCGGCGCGCTCAAGGACAAGCGCGGCCGGCCGCTCGCGGCGCCGTTCACGCAGCGCTTCGCCTTCACGCGCGACAATCCGGCTTTGCAATGGGACGCGGGCTATGGCGTCGTCGAGCGTTTTGGCGCGCAACTTTTGCCCTTGCGCGGCCGCAGCTATGACCGCGCCGATATCCGCATCCACGCCATTGATCCGCTCGCGCGCGACTTCTGGCCCTTCCCTGAGCATGGCGTGGAGACCGTCGACGCCGACGCGCCGCCGCTCCCAGGCAATGAGCCGGCGCGCTGGAGCGAGAGCGGCAATATCGAAGCCGAGGCCATCAAGGAGCGCATCAAAATGCTCGGCTCGCCGGCGGTCTCGCGACTTGTCGATCTGCCGATCAAGCGCAATGGCGCCGATGCCAAATTCGGCGTCGATCTGAAAGACGACTTCGCGCGTATCGCTGGCCGCGAGCAGCCGGGAACCTATCTCGTCGGGCTTCGCGCCGTCGATGAAGACAAGCGCAAATGGCTGCGCGTGCAGGTGACGGATCTTTCGCTCTCCGCCATAGAGGAGCCCGCGCGCGTGCGCTTCGCCGTGACGTCGCTCGCGACCGCTCAGCCCGTGAGCGGCGCGCAGATCCGCGTCGAGGGCGTCAAGGACGATAAATTCTTAACGCTCGCGAACGGCGTAACGGATGCGAACGGTTTCTTCTCCTGGACGCCGATCAAGCGCGGCGATGGGGAGTTACGCCGCGTGGTGGTGAGCAAAGGGCTCGACACGCTGGTGATCGACCCCGACAGCGCGCCCTCGGAATATTCCAGGGAGTTGTGGTCGAAGCCCGAGGCGCAATGGCTCTCCTGGGTTTCCGAAACGGATTCGCAGCGCGCTGAAAAGCCGCGCACGCTTTGCCATGTGTTTTCCGAGCGGCCGATCTATCGCCCCGAGGAGCCCGCCCATATCAAGGGCTTTGTGCGCAGCTATGTCGGGGGCGCGTTGAAGCTCACGAAAACCGGTGGCACGCTCGTCGTGACGGCGCCAAACAATCAGGAATGGCGCGTGCCCGTGAAGCTCGACGCGAGCGGGAGCTTCTACCACAAATTCGACGCGCAGACGCCGGCGACCGGCGATTATTCGGTGAAGTTCGAACCCGATGCGCCGAAAGCCAAGAAGCCCGAGAAGAGCGAAGACGCGGACGCCACCGAGGGTGAAACGGCGGAAGTCGCACAGGATACCTCCTGCGGCCAATTCACTTTCAAGAAGGAAGCCTATCGCCTGCCGACCTTCGAGGTCGTGCTCAACGCGCCGCAGACCGTCGCGCTCGACGGAACCTTCGACGTCGACCTCCTCGCCCGCTATTTCGCCGGCGGCCTCGCGGCGGATCGGCCCATCAAATGGCGCGCCGCGCAATTCCCGCATGTGTTCACGCCGCCGAACCGCGAGGGCTTCCTCTTCTCGACCGACGCGCGCTTTTCGAGCGACGGCAAGTTCAAATCGACCGCCGTGCTGGAGCGCGACGCGCGCACCGACGCCGGCGGCGCCGCGCGCATGACCTTCGACACGACAATCGAGCCGACCGCCCAGCCGCGCCGCTACTCGATCGAGGCGACCGTCACGGGCGACGATGGAATCGAAGTGCGTAATGTTCAGAACGTCATCGCGCTGCCGCCCTTCGTGCTCGGCGTGAAGACGCCGCGTTATGTCGAAAAGCCCGGCGCCGTGACGCCGGAGCTCATCGCCGTCGACGGCAAGGGCGAGACGATCGCCGGCGTCGAGATGACGCTGCGACTCATCAAGCGCAATTGGATCTCGACGTTGCAGGCGAGCGACTTCGCGCAAGGCGCCGCGAAATATGTCACTCAGGTGCAGGACGAGACTGTCTTCGAGCGCAAGGTGACGAGCGCCAAGGAGGCCCAGAAGATCGAGCTCGCGACGAAAGACGCGGGCGTCTATGTCGTGCAGCTCGAGGCCTATGACAAGTTGAAGCGCCGCCAGCAGGTGAGCGTCGATTTCTTCGTCGGCGGCGACACGCCCGTCACCTTCGCGCGCCCGCCCGCCGCCTCGACGACGATCACGACAGACAAAGAAAAATATGCGCCTGGCGAAACCGCGACTCTCGTCATCCAGTCGCCATTCCAGAACGCGCGCGCGCTCGCCATCGTCGAGCAGCCGAGCGGCGTCTACGACTACAGCTATGTCGACATCGCCAATGGCTTCGGCCGCTTCGCGCTGCCGGTGAAGAAGGAGCAGACGCCCAAGCTTGCCGTGCATTTCCTGATCATGCGCGGGCGCCTCAAGGACAGCGCACCGCTGCCTTCCGCCAATTTCGATCAGGGCAAGCCCGTCACCATCGCTGCGACCAAATGGGTCGAGGTGACGCCGGTGAAGAACATTGTGAATGTGAAGCTCGACGCCCCCGCCAAGGCGCGCCCCGGCCAAGAGGTCGAAGTGACCTTGAAGCTCGCCGACGACACAGGCAAGCCGATCGCGGGCGAAGCGACTTTCTGGATGGTCGATCAGGCGGTGCTCTCGCTCGCCAAGGAGCGCCCGCTCGATCCGCTGCCAGATTTCATTGTGGCGCGCGAGACCAAAATGGCGGCGCGCGACACGCGCAACATGGCCTTCGGCGTCATTCCGCTCGAAGAGATCGCGGGCGGCGACGCCGAGCTTCAGGAATGGGGCGCCGAGAACAACATCTCCGTGCGCAAGAATTTCACGCCCGTGCCGATCTATCTGCCGAGCGTGAAAGTGGGCGACGATGGCGTCGTGAAAATCAAGGTCGCGCTGCCCGATACGCTCACCGTGTTCAAGCTGCGCGCCAAGGCGGTGAGCGGGCCGGATCGTTTCGGCGCCGCGGGCGGCGAGATGTTCATCCGTCAGGAGCTCGTCGCGCAGCCGGCTTTGCCGCGCTTCGTCCGCCCGGGCGATACTTTCGACATCGGCCTCGTGGCGCGCATCGTGGAGGGGCAAGGCGGCGCGGGCAAGGCGGCGATCGCCGCGCCGGCGCTGAAGCTCGCGGGGGAAACAAGCCGCAAGATCGAGTGGGCCCAAAACAAGCCCGTGCGCGTCGATCTGCGCGCAGAGGCGCCGGCTTCGCTCGAAGACAGCGTGAAGCTCAATTTCCGCATCGACCGTGACGCCGACCACGCCAAGGACGCCGTCGAGATCGACCTTCCCGTGAAGCCCGATCGCGAGCCCACGCGCCGCTATGAGGTTGTCGAAATTGCGTCGGGCGAGACCAAGACGCTTGCCCCAATCGGCGAAGCAACGCGCCCCAAGACATTCTCGCGCAACATTGTCGTTGCGGCTGATCCGGCGATCGTCAAGCTCGTTGCCGGCCTCGATATGCTCGTCGATTATCCTTACGGTTGCACCGAGCAGCGCCTTGCGCTGGCGCGCGCCAGCCTGTCGCTCAAAGGCTTTTCGCCAATCCTCTCGGCGGCGGGCCTACAGGACCGCGTCTCGGCGAACGTACGAAACGCGGCGATGCAGATCGAGCAATCGGTCGACAGCGACGGGCTCGTGGCCTTCTGGCCGCGCGCGCGCGGCAATGTCTTGCTCACCGCCTGGGCCTACGCCTTCCTCGCGCACGCCGACCGCGCGGGCGAACCGGTCGACAAGACTCTGATGGACCGCCTCGCCAATATTTTGAAGCTCTCGCTGCGCTCCGACTATGCGCGTTTGCTCGGCGGCGAAGAGATGCGCGAGCGCGCGGCCGCGCTCGCGGCGCTCGCCGAAGGCGGCAAGTTGGACGAATCCTATGTCGCGGAATTCGCGCGCCGCGCCGATTTCCTGCCGAATGAGAGCGTCGCTGAAATGGCGGCGGCCGCCGCGCGCCTCGCCAATGTTGATCAGCGCATTCTCGCTTCTCTCATGGAGACCATGTGGGGCCGCGTGAAATTCGCGAGCCGCGGCGGCGCGCAAGTCTATGCCGGCATGGCGGGCGAAAGCGCTTCCGAGGTTATCCTGCCCTCCGAGACGCGCAGCCTCGCCGAGATGCTGCGCGCGGCGGCGCTTGCCGCGCCGTCCGATCCGCGCGCGCCGGTGCTGCGCGACGCGCTGCTGCGGCTCGGCGAAGGCGACGGCTGGGGCAGCACAAACGCCAACGCCAGCGCCATCGAAGCGCTCGCCGAAGGCTGGCGACGCCCGGTGACGCCGATCACGGTCGCTTTCGCGCAAGGCGGCGCGCCCGAGACGATCACGATCGACGCCAACAATCCCGTCGCGCGCCGCGCAAGCGACAAGGACGCGCCGCTGACCATCGCCAACACATCGAACGCGCCGCTGATCGCGCTTGTCGAGACGCGCTACATGCCCGCCGAGACCGGCGCCAAAGCGCAAGCGGCGAGCGAAGGCTTCGTCATCACGCGGCAGAGCTGGCGCGTGAAGAATGGAAAGGCGCCGGAGAAGTTAGAGGCGGCCAATGGCACCTTGCGCGTGAACCAGGGCGACGTCATCGAGGAGACGGCGGAAGTCGTGAACCCCGAAGATCGCACTTATGTGGCGATCTCGCTGCCACTCGCGGCGGGCTATGAGCCGCTCAATCCCAATATCGCCACGGCGCCCGCAGAAGCGCAGCCCTCCAGCGAGCCGACTCTTGCGCCGACCTGGGTCTCCTATGGCGACGACCGCGTGCTTTATGCGTATGACTCGTTGCCCAAGGGCAATTACCGCTTCGCCTTCCGCCTCAAGGCGCAGACGGCGGGGGGCTATACGCAACCGCCCGCGCGCGTGGAGACGATGTATAAGAAAGGCCTGCGCGGCCAGAGCGCCGGCGCGCGCGTGGAAATCGCCAAGCAGCCATGAGCCGGTTCGCACTTCTCGCCGCGCTCGCTTTCATCTCGACGGCGCTGCGCGGCGGGATCATGATCTCGCAAGAAGCCGCGGGCAGCGCCGATCTTGACGCGCCGCCCGCGAGTCAGATCGTCTATGATCGTAGCGGCGCCTTTATCACGCAGATCGGCAATGCGAGACACGACGAGAAAGGCGAAAAGCGCGTCGACTACGGCTATTGGCCGCTGGAGCGCATCCCCGAGCGCGTCGCCCGCGCGACGCTCATTCTCGAAGACAGGCGCTTTTATGCGCATGCCGGCGTCGATCCGCGCGCCGTGGCGCGGGCGCTGTGGAACAATCTCGCGCATCGCCGCCAGATGGAAGGCGCCTCGACCATCGCCATGCAGGTCGCGCGCATGCAGCAGCCAGAACCGCGCACATACGCCAATAAATTTTGGGAGGCGGCGACAGCTCTCGCGATCATCGCGCGTCAGGGACGCGAGGCGACGCTCTCCCATTATCTGCGCCTTGCGCCCTATGGGCTCGGCAGCCATGGAATCGCGCACGCGGCTCGCTTTTATTTCGACAAGCCGGTCGAGGATCTCTCCTGGGCGCAGGTGGCGCTGCTCGCCGCAATTCCGCAATCGCCGGGCCGCATGAACGTCACCCGCGAGAGCGGCCTGCGGCTTGCCGTCGAGCGCGCGCGTTACGCCATTGCGCAGCTCGAAAAAGAGGGCCCGCTCGACGCCGCTCAGGCCGAATTGGCGCGACGCGAGCTGGCCGCCATGCGGCCGCTCGCCGCCAAGCGACGCCCGGAGACGCTGCATCTCGCCTTGCGCTACGAGCGCCTGGCGCGCGAGGGCCGCGTGCGGGCCGCCTCGCAATATGACCCGCGCATCCATGCGACCATCGATCTCTCCATCGAACGCGAGGCGACGCAGCTCGCGCGCCGCTATCTCTCCATCTTTCGCAACGCCGGCGCGCGGCAGGTTGCGATCATGGTCGCCGAGCGCGGCTCCAACGCCATCATCGCCGATGTCGGCTCCGCCGATTACAACGATCCGCGCGCCGGCGCCTTCGATTTCACCCGCGCGCCGCGCTCGCCCGGCTCGACGCTCAAGCCCTTCATCTATGCGCTCGCTTTGGAGCGCGGCGCGCTGAAGCCCACCGACCTTCTCGACGATCTTCCCGAAGGCGCCTCGGGCGTCGCTAACGCCGACGGCCTCTACCTCGGGCCGCTGACGCCGCGCCAGGCGCTCGCCAATTCGCGCAATGTGCCGGCGACCAATCTGCTACGCCGCGTGGGCCTCGAAGCAAATTTCCTGTTCCTGCACGAGCTCGGCCTGCATGATCTCGAAGCGGCGCCAGAAAGCTTCGGCGTCTCCATGGCGATCGGCGCCTTGCCGACGCGGCTCGAAAATCTGATGCGCGCCTATGCGGCGCTCGCCGACGACGGCGTGATGCATGATCTCTCTTTCGCGCGCGACGAAGCGCGCGCGCCGCCGCGCCGCGTGATGTCGCTCGACACGGCGCGGCTGGTCACGTCATTCCTCTCCGATCCGCAGGCGCGCCTGCCCTCTTTCCCGCGCTATGGGCCGCTCGAATATCCTTTCGCCGTCGCCGTGAAGACCGGCACCTCGCAAAATTATCGCGACGCCTGGGCGCTCGCCTTCTCGCACAAATTCATCGTCGGCGTCTGGATCGGGCGCGGCGACGCGAGCGGCATGCGGGCCCTCACGGGGGCCAGCTCGGCGGCGCGTCTGGCGCATGCGATGATGACGAAACTGCATGGGACGAAACCCGGCGACCTCGCGCCCGAGACTTTCGCGCCGCCGCCCGGGCGCGTCGCCATAGACCTCTGCCGCGCGGACGCCGGGCCGGAGTGCCCGCAGACGCTGCGCGAATGGGTGCGGCCGGACGAGATTTCCGCCCGACCCGCCGCGCACGCCCCGACTCCTGTCGAAGAGGCGCTTGCGGCGGAGAGCGGCGCGCTCGTGATCGCGACGCCCGAGCACAATATGCACATCTGGCGCAATCCGGAGCAGCCGGCTCCCTTGAACAAGCTGGCTTTGAAACTCACTGACGGCGGCAAGGACGCCCAGATCGTCTGGCTGGTCGACGGCGCGCCTTTCGCTGTTGCGCAGGCAGATGAGACCGTCTTCTGGCCCATGACGCCCGGCGCGCATCGCATCCAGGCGAGATTGGCGCTGGCCCCCGTGACGTCGCGGCCGGTGCGGGTGATCATCGAGTGACGCTGCTCCCACCGACCGGCAAGCCCAGGGCGACCACAGCCGTCATTGCGAGGAGCGAAGCGACAAAGCAATCCAGAGCCATGTTACGGCCCTGGATTGCTTCGCTTCGCTCGCAATGACGGGCGACTCCTCTCCCCGTGCGCGGTCGTGCGCGGGGAGAGGTTGGGTGAGGGGCCAGGGGATGAGTAGAAACGATAAACGCCGCAAGGCGCTCGGGGCCTTCACGCCCGCCCGGGCTCCCGCCCCGGCCCCTCACCCAGCCTCTCCCCGCAAGCGGGGAGAGGGGCGGATTTGCCGCTGATCATCAGCGTATACCGGCCCGCAACAAATACAATTTTCATAAACCCCAGTTGGCGGTTTCGCGTGAAGGCAGCGCTTTCGTGTCGCGCCCCCTTCAACTCCTTGCAACCCTCCCCATATCGCTTTCGAAGGCCGCCGAAAGGGGCTCGAAAAATTGCTGACATGGGGCGCCTCGCTCGAAAAAGAGGCGGCGTCCTTCCGGTCGAGAGGTGATGTTATGAATTTCGAGAAATACACCGAACGCGCGCGCGGATTCGTGCAGAGCGCGCAGTCGCTCGCCACCCGCGAGGGGCATCAGCAGTTCACGCCCGAGCATATTCTCAAGGTTCTGCTCGACGACGATCAGGGCCTCTCCGCCGGCCTCATCGACCGCGCGGGCGGGCGCTCGCGCGAGGCTTTGGCCAAGACCGAGGCCGCGCTCGCCAAGCTTCCCAAGGTTGCGGGCTCAGGCGCCGGGCAGCTGTATCTCGCGCCGGCGACCGCGCGGCTCTTCGCCAACGCCGAACAGATCGCGCAGAAGGCGGGCGATTCCTACGTCACCGTCGAGCGCCTGCTGCTGGCGCTGGCCATGGAAAAGGACTCCGAGGCCGCGAAAATTCTCGCAGCCGCCGGCGTGACGCCGCAGACGCTCAACGCGGCGATCGAGGATCTGCGCAAGGGCCGCACCGCCGACACCGCCTCCGCCGAGAACCAATATGACGCGCTGAAAAAATACGCCCGCGACCTGACGGAAGCGGCGCGCGAGGGCAAGCTCGATCCGGTCATCGGTCGCGACGAAGAAATTCGCCGCACCGTGCAGGTGCTCTCGCGCCGCACCAAAAACAACCCCGTTCTGATCGGCGAACCCGGCGTCGGCAAGACGGCGATCGTCGAAGGGCTCGCGCTGCGCATCGTCAATGGCGACGTGCCGGAGTCTCTCGAAGACAAGAAGCTGCTGGCGCTCGACATGGGCGCGCTGATCGCCGGCGCGAAATATCGCGGCGAGTTCGAGGAGCGCCTCAAGGGCGTGCTCAACGAGGTCACGGCGGCCGAGGGCAATGTGATCCTCTTCATCGACGAGATGCATACGCTGGTCGGCGCCGGCAAGGCGGATGGCGCGATGGACGCCTCCAATCTGCTGAAGCCTGCGCTGGCCCGCGGCGAGCTGCATTGCGTCGGCGCAACGACGCTCGACGAGTATCGCAAGCACGTCGAGAAGGATGCGGCGCTGGCCCGCCGCTTCCAGCCCGTCTTCGTGGACGAGCCGACGGTCGAGGACACCATCTCGATCCTGCGCGGTTTGAAAGAAAAATACGAGATGCACCACGGCGTGCGCATCACCGATAGCGCCATCGTCGCGGCGGCGACTTTATCGAACCGCTACATCACCGACCGCTTCCTGCCCGACAAGGCAATCGACCTTGTCGACGAAGCCTCGTCGCGCCTGCGGATGCAGATCGACTCCAAGCCCGAGGAGTTGGACGAGCTCGACCGCCGCATCATTCAGCTCAAGATCGAGCAAGAGGCCTTGAAGAAGGAGACCGACACGGCCTCGAAGGACAGGCTGGCAAAGCTCGAAGGCGAACTCGCGGACCTCGAAGAGAAGTCGGCGGCGCTCACCGCGCGCTGGAAGGCGGAGAAGGACAAGCTCGGCAGCGCCCAGAAGCTGAAAGAACAACTCGAACACGCGCGCAACGAACTCGCCCAGGCGCAACGGCGCGGCGAATATCAGCGCGCCGGCGAGCTGGCCTATGGCCAGATCCCCGATCTGGAGAAGAAGCTTGCGGCGACCGAAGCCAGCGAAGGCAAAGGCGCACTGATCGAGGAAGCTGTGACGGCGAATGACGTTGCGGCGGTCGTGTCGCGCTGGACGGGCGTGCCGGTCGATAAAATGCTCGAAGGCGAGAAGGAAAAGCTTCTCCATATGGAGGAGGAGCTGGCCAAGCGCGTCGTCGGGCAACATGAGGCGGTTATCGCGGTCTCGACCGCCGTGCGCCGCGCCCGCGCCGGCCTGCAGGACCCCAACCGTCCGATCGGCAGCTTCATCTTCCTCGGCCCGACGGGCGTCGGCAAGACGGAGCTGACGAAAGCGCTCGCGAACTTCCTCTTCGACGACGAGACGGCGATGGTGCGCCTCGACATGTCCGAGTACATGGAGAAGCACTCGGTCGCCCGCCTCATCGGCGCGCCTCCCGGCTATGTCGGCTATGAGGAAGGCGGCGCGCTGACGGAAGCGGTTCGCCGCCGGCCCTATCAGGTCGTGCTCTTCGACGAGATCGAGAAGGCGCATCCGGACGTGTTCAACGTGCTGCTGCAGGTGCTCGACGACGGGCGCCTGACCGACGGCCAGGGCCGCACGGTCGACTTCAAGAACACGCTGATCATCATGACGTCGAACCTCGGCTCCGAGTTCCTGGTGATGCAGCAGGAGGGCGAGGACTCGATGGCCGTGCACGACGAGGTGATGGCGGTCGTGCGCGCGCACTTCCGGCCGGAGTTCTTGAACCGCGTCGACGAGATCATCCTGTTCCACCGCCTGCGGCGCGAGGATATGGGCGCGATCGTCGATATCCAGGTCAAGCGGCTCCAGAAGCTGCTGGAGGATCGCAAGATCACGCTGCATCTGGACTTGAAGGCGCGCGATTGGCTGGCGGCCAAGGGCTACGATCCCGCCTATGGCGCGCGCCCCTTGAAGCGCGTGATGCAGAAAGAGCTGCAGGACGCTTTGGCCGAACGTCTGCTCGCGGGCGAGATCGTCGACGGCGCGACGGTGCAGATTTCGGCCGATGGCCCGTCGCTCACCATCGACGGCAAGCCGACGCATGGGCCGGCGAAGCCGCTGTTGCGGACTGTGGGGAACGCTTAAAGAGCGCGCCCTCATCCGACCCCTGCTCACGCAGGGGCCACCTTCTCCCGCACGCGGGAGAAGGAGCCGCGTTGCTAGATTTGAGATCATTTCCGATGGTTCAGAAACCTCGGTGTTCTCTCCTTCTCCCGCTCGCGGGAGAAGGTGGCCCTCGCGTCAGCGAGGGTCGGATGAGGGCGCCGCTGCGTCGGGCGGCTTTCGCGCGCTGATCGCCAGACGATTATATATGTTCATCAAGCCGATCGCGATGGTGAGGTCGGTCAGCTCCTTCTCGTCGAATTGCCGGCGCGCCGCCTCGAAATCCGCATCGGGGACATTTGTTTCGGCCACTTTCGTCACCGTCTCGGCCCAGGCGAGCGCCGCTTGCTCGCGTGGCGAGAACAAGGCCCCGGCTTCGCGCCACGCCGGCACGAGAAAGATCTTATCGATCGCCATCCCTTCATCGAGCAGCGCGCGCGAATGCAGGCCAATGCAATAAGCGCAGCCGTTGATCTGCGAGGCGCGCAGATAAGCGAGTTCGATCAGCGCTTTCGGCAGGCCGCAGCGGGCGACGTAGCCATGGACGCCGGCGAGCGCTTTCATGCCTTCCGGCGCGGCCACCGAATAATCGAAACGTGGGGTCATGATCATCCTCATTCCTGATCGGCGTGCGTCAGCTCTTCGTCCCTCGTATCCACCACGAAAATAGCGAGCAGACGCGCCGGCTCCGCGTCGCTGGCGTTCTCGCTGACGGAATGGCGCGCGCCCGGCGGCTCGAACCAACTCTCGCCCGCATGGTAAACCTGCGGCGCGGCCACGCCTGTCTGGCTGCGAATCGCGCCCGACAGGACATAGGCGTAGATAAAGCCGGAGGCGGCGTGTCGATGCGGCGGCGATTTCGCACCCGGCGCATAGGTGACGAGCACGCTAACGAGGCTCTTGCCGGGGATGTTCGGAATTTCGCGCCGGGCGACGACCGCAGCGACGTCAGTCAATGGGTTTGCCGAAGGGGCCGCTTGCGCCGCGCCGGTGGCGACGAACGCCATTAGAAGAAGCCTGAGAAGGGACAAAGCGCGTTTCCTCGGTTCAAAAACGATGAAGGATCGTCGCGCGAAAATCGGTTCAGAAAAAAGCGCCAAGATCGATGCAAATGAATGTACCATCGGTCATGCGGCCATTTTTGATTACGCTCGACCGCAGGGCGAGAACGCCCTTGGCGACGCAAATTTACGTTGCAATACGTGACGCCATTCGGGAAGGACGGCTTGCCGGCGGCGCGCGCCTGCCGTCCTGGAACGATCTCGCGGCGCAGCTTGGCGTCGCGCGCGGCACGGTGCGGGCGGCCTATGAAAGGCTGAGCGACGAACAACTCACGGAAGCGCTCGGCCCGGGCGGCACCCTTGTCGCGCAACGGGTCACGCCTCCTTCAGTTCAAATGCAAGATACGCCCAGGCATGGGTTGAGGCCGGACCTGTTTCGCGACTTCGAGCGACCTCCGCTCCTCTTCCAGATGGGCGTGCCGGCGCAAGACGCCTTTCCCTTCAGCCTATGGTCTCGCCTGATGGCGCGTCACGCCCGCGCCGCCGCGGCCGCGCCGGTCTGTTATCCGGACCCTCGCGGCGAGGCCGCGCTGCGGGACGCGATCTGCGCCTATCTGGCAATCGCGCGCGGCGTCCGCTGCAGGCCCGAGCAGGTGCTGGTGACAGCCGGCTTCACCGGGGCTCTGGGCCTTGCCTTGCGCGCCTTGCCGCTGCGGAACGCCATCGCATGGGGCGAGGACCCGGGCTTTCCGCTGACGCGCGACGCTTTGACCATCGCCGGGCTGGCGATCAATTCGATCCCCGTGGACTGCGAGGGCCTCGATGTGTGCGAAGGCGTCCGCAAGGCGCCGGGCGCCGCTCTCGCCATCGTCACGCCGGGGCAGCAAGCCCCGCTCGGCATGACCATGTCGCTCGCCCGGCGACACGCGCTGCTGCAATGGGCGAGCGACGCTGGCGCATGGATCATGGAGGACGATTATCTCGGGGAATTGCAGCTCAACGGCCGCGCCGCGCCCGCGCTCGCCTCGCTCGACCGCGAGGGCCGCGTGATCTACGCCGGCACTTTCAGCAAGACAATCAGCCCATCCTTGCGGCTCGGCTTTTTAGTTGTTCCGCCGCCACTTGCGGCGCGCTTCGCCGAGACTGCGGGGACTCTCGCGCCGGCGCCCGCGCCGGCGACGCAGCGCGCCGTGGCCGCCTTCATCGCCGAAGGGCATTTTCTGCGGCATTTACGCCGCATGAAACGGCTCTATCGCGCGCGGCGGGACGCGCTCACGAATTGCCTTGCCGCCGCCTCGGGCGGCGCATTCGACGTCGCGACGGGGGGCCTCGGCGTGTCTTTGACGCTGCCGCCCGACGCCGATGATCGCGAGATTGCGGCACGCGCGCTTGCAGCCGGTTTTGCGCCGACGCCGCTATCCCCGTGGCATGCTCACACGGTCGAGCGGCAAGGCCTGTTGCTCGGAGCAACAAATCTCTCGGAGCCACGTCTTACGGAAGACTGCGCGAGATTCACGAAGATCGTCACGGGCCAATGAAGAATCCCGAATGTGTCACAACTTCCGCAACGCCACTTCCTCGATGCGGTGATCGGCGCCCTTTGTGAGGATCAGGCTCGCCCGCGGCCGCGTCGGCGCGATGTTATGGCGCAGGTTTTCGAGATTGATGCGCGTCCAGATGTCCTTCGCGACGCGCACCGTCTCGTCGTCGGAGAGATCGGCGTATTTGCGGAAATACGAGCGCGGATCCCGGAACGCGGTCTCGCGGAGCTGCAAAAAACGGTCGATATACCAGCGCTCCAGCAACTCCTCGCTCGCGTCGAGATAGACCGAGAAATCGAAGAAATCCGAGACGAAGGGAATTTCCTTCGGCTGCCGCGACGGCCGCGCCGCAAGCACATTCACGCCCTCGACGATGAGAATGTCGGGCCCGTCGAAACAGGCCGACTCTCCGGGGACGACGTCATAGGTCAGATGCGAATAAACCGGCGCGCAGACATAACGCTGGCCGGCTTTCACGGCCGTGAGAAAACGCAGCAGTGCCTTGTTGTCGTAGCTCTCCGGAAAGCCCTTCTTCTCCATCAGCCCCTCGCGTTCGAGCACGGCATTGGGGAGAAGAAAGCCGTCAGTGGTGATGAGCTCGACTTTCGGCGTATTCGGCCAGCGCGACAGCAGCGCCTTGAGAATGCGGGCGGTCGTGGATTTGCCGACCGCCACGGAGCCGGCGACGCCGATGATATAGGGAACCTTGCCGTCCTCGGCGCCCAGAAACCGCTGCGTCGCCTTGAAGAGGCCCTGCGTCGCGGCAACGTAAAGGGCAAGCAGGCGCGACAGCGGCAGATAGATTTCGATGACTTCTTCGAGCGAGATCGGATCGCCGACCGATTTCAGGCGCGTGAGGTCGTCGAGCGTCAAGGTCAGCGGCGTATCGGCGCGCAGGCTCGCCCATTCGGAACGCATGAAGCGGCGATAGGGCGAGAGGGCCCCATTCGCCTGCCCGGCGACGTCGATCATTTGCCGGCTCCGCGCGAGGCCTTCTCGGCGAGGCCGGATTGTCCCGTGCGGCGGCCAAGCTCTGCGACCACTTCGCCGAGAGAAACCCCGCGCGCCTCGAGCAGCACGAGGAGATGATAAAGCACGTCGGCGGCTTCGCTGGTCAGCGCCTTTTTGTCGCCCTCCATGGCGGCGATGACGGCTTCCACCGCCTCCTCGCCGAATTTCTTGGCGATGCGCGGCGGGCCGGCCTCGAAGAGCTGCTTTGTGTAGGAATTGGAGGCGCTATCGTCGCGGCGCGATTTGATGAGCGCGGCAAGATCGTCGAGGGTGAAGGTCATTTCCCCCTCCCCAGCCCTCCCCCGCTTCGCGGGAGAGGGAGCAGATCGTGGCCTTCATCACCAGTGCTGATCGCGAGCGTCCCCACTCCCGTGAAACGGGGGAGGGACAGGGAGGGGGCAAGTCGAATATCCAAGAAGCCTCCAGCCATTACGCCGTCTCCAAACCATCCAGCCGCATCGGCAGACCCGCAGCCGCCATATGGCGCTTCGCCTGCGGAATCGAATATTCGCCGAAGTGGAAGATCGACGCCGCCAGCACGGCGGTGGCGTGGCCCTCGCGAATGCCAGCAACCAGATGATCCAGATTGCCGACGCCCCCCGAGGCGATCACCGGTGCGCGCACGGCGTCCGCCACCGCGCGCGTCAGCGCAATGTCGAAGCCGATCTTGGCGCCGTCGCGATCCATGGAGGTGAGCAATATTTCGCCAGCGCCGAGCGCCGTCACCTCGCGGGCGTAATCGACCGCGTCGATGCCTGTCGGCCGGCGCCCGCCATGGGTGAAGATTTTCCACTTTCCGGGCCCGACCTGCTTGGCGTCTATGGCGACGACAATGCATTGCGAGCCGAATTTCTCGGCGGCCTCCCGCACGAATTGGCGGTTGGAGACGGCGGCCGTGTTGATCGAGGCCTTGTCGGCGCCGGCGAGCAGAAGATTGCGGATGTCGTCGAGCGTGCGCACGCCGCCGCCGACGGTGAGCGGCATGAAGCAGGCCTCGGCGGTGCGCTGCACGACATCGAAGAGAATGCCGCGGTTCTCGTGGCTCGCAGTGATGTCGAGAAAGCACAGTTCGTCGGCGCCGGCGGCGTCATAGGCGATGGCGCACTCCACCGGATCGCCGGCGTCGCGCAAATCGACGAAATTGACGCCCTTGACGACGCGGCCTTCCTTGACGTCCAGGCAGGGGATGACGCGGGCTTTGAGCATTAGAGAGGCCAATAAATCTGTTGGAGGGGAAGAAGCTGTCGCGTCCGCTCGTCAAACGCAGGATAATTTGTCAAGACAGCCGCAACAAGCTTTTCAAAATCCAGTAGCGTAAGGGGTATGGTAGAGCGTTCGGCTTCATAGTAAGCCTCCTGGGTGAACCCACCCGTACTTACGTATAGCCCACACTCATGTGGTCTACGGCCACCAACAAAGCTACGAATCTCCGGAGCACCGATCCTCGCACCCGGCCGATGCTTTACTTCAACGGCAATTCGAGGTGCCTGAAATCCAAGGCCGTCAGGGGAAGCTAAGATATCTTTCCCCCTATCGCTGCCAGCCGGCGACACGGTTGTTTTGTAACCCATCGCTTGCAAGAGCGCTGCGACTAACTGCTGCATCTCAGACCACGAGAGCTTTGCGATTCGGTCCTTGATCTTCTCGGACGCAAGTTCTCCTATTTGATCCGCGGTCGGATCAAAAGACGTTGCCGCCTCTTTCGAGTCAGGCACGATCTCTGTTGCGGATTCTTCCGCAGGAGCCGATGACCACAGCTCGTCCGAGACGGCAGGCGGAATTAGAAATATCGTGGAAATCGCACCTAGAGAGTTTTTGGCGACCGCCGAGAGCTGGTCACGCCCTTTCTCATGCGTCCATGTGACCTCGCGGCGATTGGACAACTCGTCGGGCTCTGCCTCAGAGAACCATTCGCATTCTCCTGCGATTATCCCACAAAGATAGAAGCGCGCCCGAGGATCGTAAGTCACGACCCGATCGCCAATCTTCATTTCCCTTGCGAAGCGCCAAATCTGACCCGCGCTCATCGAGACTGCTTGATCTCGCATCTCTAGGTAGGTCATCTTGACTTGTTCCCAGAGTCTAGCCTTCTCCGTAATGTGCGTTGCTGGCCCCACGTCGCCCCAGCCGATCGCAACTATCGACTGTTGCCGGAACTCGTCGAACAGGTAACCTCCCTCGCCGGCTCTCACCATCCACGTTTCAACCATGGAGGTTGTTCCTCGCGCTCCGGATCAGCGCCAGCGCCTCCGCCGGATCGAGGCGGCCATCGTAAAGCGCGCGGCCGGTGATGGCGCCGGCGAGCTTGGCGCAATCGGGCTGCACCAGCCGCTCGATATCCGCAAGCGAGGCCAAGCCGCCGGAGGCGATAACCGGAATCGTCAGCGCATTGGCGAGCGCCAGCGTCTGCTCGATGTTCAACCCCGTCAGAATGCCGTCGCGCGAGATATCGGTATAGATGATCGCCGCGACGCCCGCGTCCTCGAAGCTTTTGCCCAAATCCAGCGCCGACATGCGCGTGGTGCGCGCCCAGCCGTCGACGGCGACCATGCCGTTCTTGGCGTCGATGCCGACCGCCACGCGGCCTGGATAGACCCGCGCCGCCTCGCGCACGAAGGAGGGGTCCTTCACCGCCGCCGTGCCGATGATGACGCGCGTGACGCCCTTCTCCAGCCAGCCCGACAGGGTGCGCATGTCGCGAATGCCGCCGCCGAGCTGCACCGGAATGGTGAGCGCGGAGAGAATCGCCTCGACGGCTTCCGCATTGCGCGGCGTGCCGGCGAAGGCGCCGTCGAGATCGACGACATGCAGATATTCGAAGCCCTGGCGCTCGAAGGCGCGGGCCTGCTCGGCGGGATCGTCGTTGAAGACGGTGGCGCGGTCCATATCGCCCTGGGCGAGGCGAACGCACTGGCCTTCCTTCAGATCGATTGCCGGAAAAAGTATCACGGGCGCCACCTCAGGAAATTGGCGATGAGCGCGAGGCCGAGCCTCTGGCTCTTTTCGGGATGGAACTGAACGCCGACGAGATTGTCGCGCACGACCGCGGCCGTGAGCGGCCCGCCATAGTCGCTGGTGGCCAACACATGGCCGGGCTCGGCCGGCGTCAGATGATAGGAGTGCACGAAATAGGCATGCAGGCCGGTCTCGCCGGTCGGGATGCCGGCAAACACCGGATGCGCGCGCGCAAGCGACAGCGTGTTCCAGCCCATATGCGGGATTTTGAGCGACGGGTCCTTCGGCTCGATGGCGACGACGTCGCCGCCGACCCAGTCGAGGCCTGGCGTTTCGCCATGCTCCAGCCCGCGCGCCGCCATGAGCTGCATGCCGACGCAAATGCCGAGGAAAGGACGGCCCCGCGCAATCGCCGCCTCATGCAGCGCCTCATAGAGGCCGGGCAGCGCCAGCAAGCCGGCGCGGCAATCGGCGAAGGCGCCGACGCCCGGCAGAACGACGCGGTCCGCCGCGCGCACGATCTCGGGGTCGTTGGTCACTCGAATGGCGGCGTCGAGCCCCGCTTCGCGCGCGGCGCGCTCAAAGGCCTTCTGCGCCGAGTGCAGATTGCCGGAACCGTAATCAATAATCGCCGTGGTCAAGCGCGGCTCTCCGGGGGAAGCGTTTGGGGGGAGAACGCCCGCAGCCGGCCGAAGTAGACCATCTCGGCCTCCTCCTCACTGTCGGCATTCACCAGGTCGCCCTCGACATAGCCGCGCCGCTGCAAACTCCATGCGAGAATGCGGTCGCCCTCGAAGCCCAGCACGAGCGCGGCGGCGAGCGCGAGAAAAGACGTGGCGTATTTTGGGAGCATGGAATATGCGCCGAAGCCAGCGATGGCGGCAAGCAGCAGCGACCAGCCGAGAGCGGCGATCCAGGCGCGCTTCCACAGCAGCCAAAGCGGTCCGAAGACGAAGGCCGGCGCGCAAAAGGCATCGCGGAGAAACACGACCTTCTCCGGCCTCGCGACGCCCTCGGGCGGCAGATGAACAGTATATATCGCCATTTCGGCCTCCCCCTCCTCTTTCGGACTGTTCGCCGGCCGCCACTCAGGCGGTCAGCGTGCCCTTGGTGGAGGGCGCTTCGCCCTGGGCGCGGCGCGGGTCGATCGCCACCGCCTTGCCGAAGGCCCGGGCGAAACCCTTGAAGGCGCTTTCGGCGATATGATGGCTGTTGGCGCCCTTGAGGCTGTCGATATGCAGCCCGATGCGCGCCTGCACGGCGAATGCCTGGAAAAACTCGCGCATGAGCTCGGTGTCGAAGGCGCCGATGCGCTCCGACGGAAAATTCACGTCATAGACGAGATAGGGCCGGCCCGAGACATCGACGACGACGCGGGTCAACGCCTCGTCGAGCGGCACATGGGCGTCGCCATAGCGGGCGATTCCCTTGCGGTCGCCGAGCGCGCGATCCACCGCCTGGCCGAGCGCCAGCCCGACGTCCTCGACGGTGTGGTGGCCGTCGATATGCAGATCGCCCTTGGCGAGCACGGTCAGATCGAGCGGCGCATGGCGGGCGATCTGTTCGAGCATATGGTCGAAAAAGCCAATTCCCGTCGAAATGTCGGATTTCCCCGCCCCGTCGAGGTCGACGGCGACGGAGATCGTCGTTTCCTTGGTGACGCGCTCGATCTGGGCGCTGCGCATGGAGAATAGGCCTTCCAAAAGGACGCGGGCCGAGCATCCGCCGGCCGCAAGCGAGCGGGTTGTAGCAATTCCGTCGCAACGGCGCCAGCCAGAGCCGTGCGCCAGGGCTCTGAATCCAGGTTAACAACCCTACGCAGCCGCGTCATGCCCGCGCTTGTCGCGGGCATCCACGCCAGGACATTACGACAAGCGGGAAGAAGAAGCGGCGTTGTTCCGCTCATGTTCTCAGCTTTCCGCGTCGGCGCGGCGTGGATGGCCGCGACAAGCGCGGCCATGACGCTGGAACACATCTCCTCCTTAACCCGAATTCGGAGCATAAGCCGTGCGCCAAGTCACTGGCCGCTGCGCCCGCGCTTCTTTATGCTCGCCGGAGGTTCCTAGCCAACATAGCAGTTTTCAGGAGAATTGATGAAGCCCGTCTATTTTGCCGCGCCCGCGCTGCTCATTGGCCTCGCGGCCGCCGTCGCCGGAACGCCCGAGGAGGATTACGTCGCCGCCCGCGACGCGGCCATCGCCAAAATCAAGAAGATCGAGGCGAAGAACCCCGACGCCGACGTTTCGAAAGTCAATAAAAGCGCCCTGGCCGCTCTCGAAAAACGCCTGCAAGCGATCATCGGCCTGGTTGCGATCAAGCCTTATCCCGAGAAGGGGAGAATGGAGTACGATAGTCTTTCCGAGGGCGAGCTCGGCGCGGACGGACTCGACGGCCTGCGCTTCGGCAAGGACGGCGACGGGCCGCAGCTCGTCGTCACCACGGACGGCCTGCTGGAAACATGGTTGAAGCGGCCGCGGGAATGGGGGACGAAGAAAGGCAAGCGGCCGTCGATCGACGAGGCGCTGGCCAATGCCGAATTCTATACTTTCGCCGTCGGACAGGACGCCGCCCTGACCAAGACGGCCGACATCCCTATCGCCAAGCCCGAAGGGGCGACCTTCGCGGTCGCGCTGCTCGGCGGCTGGGCGCAGGACGACGGCCCCAATCCAATACAGGATATTGTCCTGGCAGTGCGCCGCGAGGGAAAGGTCTATATCGCGAGCGAGCGCGCCAAGGCCTATAAGCCCATCCCCGCCTGCGACGCCAGCCTGAAGGCGGCGGAAGCGAAAGCCGACGCGATCTACAAGAAATATCAGGCGAGCGGCGCGAAGGACGAGAAGATCTTCAACGAGTCTTCACAGGCGCGCGAAAAGGGCGACGCCGACTATCGCGCCTGCTACCGCGAGCGTGTGCCAAAGGAAGCGTTTTTCCCCGCGCTGGTGAAGGAGGCGCAGGAGATCGCCGATCGTTTCGGCGGGAAGTAGCGCGCCCTCATCCGACCCCGCTTCGCGGGGCCACCTTCTCCCGTAAACGGGAGAAGGAATCGCGTTGCAATCTTTATGATCCAAAAAGACAGGGCTCTCCCTTCTCCCGGCAGCGGGAGAAGGTGGCCCTCGCGTCAGCGAGGGTCGGATGAGGGCCGCATCCATGGAGCGCCCCCGCCCTTGCTCAACACCGGCCAAACGCCTACATCCGCCTGACATATTAGTCTGGATGGCGAGAATGGAAAGCGAACGCGAGAAGTCGCTCCTGATGCATGCGACAACGATCATACTGGTGAAAAAACAAGGCGAAACCGTCATAGCCGGCGACGGCCAGGTCAGCCTCGGCCAGACCATCATGAAAGGCAACGCCCGAAAGGTCCGCCGCCTCGGCAAGGGCGATGTGATCGCGGGCTTCGCCGGCGCCACCGCCGACGCCTTCACCCTCTTCGAGCGTCTCGAGACCAAGCTCGAACAATATCCCGGTCAGCTCATGCGCGCCTGCGTGGAGCTCGCCAAGGACTGGCGCATGGACCGCTATCTGCGCCGTCTCGAAGCGATGATGCTCGTCGCTGACAAGAATGTCGGCCTGGTGCTGACAGGCTCCGGCGACGTGCTGGAGCCCGAGACGACTGAGGGCGGCGCCGTCGCGGCGATCGGCTCGGGCGGCAATTATGCGCTTGCCGCCGGCCGCGCCCTCATCGACACGCCGGCCGATGCCGAAACCATCGCGCGCCGCGCCATGAACATCGCCGCCGACATTTGCGTCTATACGAACCACAGCATCGTGGTGGAGAAAATCTGATGGCCGACTTCTCCCCACGCGAGATCGTCTCCGAGCTCGATCGCTACATCGTCGGGCAGCAGGACGCCAAGCGCGCCGTCGCGATCGCGCTGCGCAACCGCTGGCGCCGCCTGCAGCTGCAAGGGCAGATGCGCGAAGAGGTGATGCCCAAGAACATCCTCATGATCGGCCCCACGGGCTGCGGCAAGACCGAGATCGCGCGCCGCCTCGCCCGCCTCGCCAACGCCCCTTTCCTGAAGGTCGAGGCGACGAAATTTACCGAGGTCGGCTATGTCGGCCGCGACGTCGAGCAGATCGTGCGCGACCTCATCGAAGTCGCTTTGGTGATGGTGAAGGACCGCCGCCGCAAGGATGTACAGGCCCGCGCCGAAAAGGCTGCGGAGGAGCGCGTGCTCGACGCGCTCGTCGGCCCCGCCTCCTCGCCCGCGACGCGCGAAAGCTTCCGCAAGCGGCTGCGCGACGGAGAGCTCGACGACAAGGAAATCGAGATCGAATTGCAGCAATCGGGCGGCTCCACGCCAATGTTCGAGCTGCCGACCATGCCGGGCGCGAGCGTCTCGGCTTTTTCGCTCGGCGACCTCTTCGGCAAGATGCAGCGCGGCAAGCCGCGCAAGCTCACGGTTAAGGAAGCGCATGGGCCGCTGATCGCCGAGGAGAGCGACAAGCTCATCGATCAGGAGGCGAGCGTTCGCGAAGCCATCCACGAGGTCGAGAACAATGGCATCGTCTTCATCGACGAGATGGACAAAATCTGCGCTCGCGAAGGCCGCGGCGGCGCCGATGTCTCGCGCGAGGGCGTGCAGCGCGACCTGCTGCCGCTGATCGAAGGCACGACGGTTGCGACCAAGCATGGGTCGGTGAAGACCGACCATGTGCTCTTCATCGCCTCCGGCGCCTTCCATGTCGCAAAGCCTTCGGACCTCTTGCCCGAGCTTCAGGGCCGCCTGCCGATCCGCGTGGAACTGGCCTCTCTCAACGAAGAAGACTTCCGCCGCATCCTGACCGAAACCGAAGCCTGTCTCACCAAGCAATATTCGGCCTTGATGGGCACGGAGGGCGTGACGCTGGAATTCGCGCCCTCGGCCATCGACGCCATCGCCAAGGTGGCCGTGGCCGTAAACACCTCGGTGGAAAACATCGGCGCCCGGCGCCTGCAGACGGTGATGGAGCGCGTGTTGGACGACATCAGCTTCACGGCCTCCGACCGCGCGGGCGAGACGGTGACGATCGATGGGGATTTTGTCGAGAAGCACATCGGGGATCTGGCGAAGAACCGGGATTTGAGCCGGTTTATTCTGTAATGACTATCGAGCATGAGCGGCGCCAATACCTCCCCTTTACGGGGAGGTCGGCGGCCGAAGGCCGCCGGGTGGGGTTCTCTCAGCAACGATAGTCATTGGGGCTTGCCCCACCCGGCCCGGCTAACGCGGGGCCACCCTCCCCGTAAAGGGGAGGGATGGGCTCATGGCCAGCGTTCGTTCAGCGCCGCTATGAGGGGCGATTTTCCCAGGGCGCTCTCATTGCCATGAGCTTCTGCAAGCGGCAGTTTCGCTTAGCGGGCGCCTCGAAAAACTCCTGAAAGCGGTCAAAGACCTTCGCGTCGACTACGACAAGAGTCGCATCAAGTTGCTTATCTTGCTCGATCCCGGATTTGCTCGGCTGGGTCATTTCTGAGCCTTCCTCAAGTCGAGCTGTAGTGGCCCGAATAGCGCGGATCAAACTTACCACACTTGCGCCCGCGCCCGCGCATTGTCATAACCCCCGCCAAAGTTCCTCAACCCTCGACGGCGCAATCCATGTCCAGCTTCCCCCAGCGCGTTTTCTCGGGCGTGCAGTCCACCGGCAATCTGCATCTCGGCAATTATCTCGGCGCCATCGTCAAATTCGTCGAGCTGCAGGAGCGCTTCGAGTGCCTCTATTGCGTCGTCGACCTGCACGCGATCACCGTGCCGCAGGACCCAATCGAGCTGCGTAACAACACGCGTGAGATCGCAGCGGCCTTCATCGCCTGCGGCATCGACCCGAAGAAGAACATCGTCTTCAACCAGAGCCAGGTCGCCGAGCACGCCGAGCTCGCCTGGGTGTTGAACTGCGTCGCCCGCATCGGCTGGCTCAACCGCATGACCCAGTTCAAGGACAAGGCCGGCAAGGACCGCGAGAACGCCTCGATGGGCCTCCTGGACTACCCTGTCCTGATGGCCGCCGACATTCTCCTCTATCGCGCCACCCATGTGCCGGTCGGCGAGGACCAGAAGCAGCATCTGGAGCTCGCGCGCGACATTGCGCAGAAGTTCAACAATGATTTCGGCGCCTCGATCGAGCGCAATGGCTTCGGGGAAGGCTTCTTCCCCCTGCCCGAGCCGCTGATCGCCGGCCCCGCGACGCGCGTGATGAGCCTGCGCGACGGCACGAAGAAAATGTCGAAATCCGACGCTTCGGATTATTCGCGCATCAATCTCTCGGACGACGCCGACCAGATCGCCACGAAGGTGAAGAAAGCCAAGACCGATCCAGAGCCCCTGCCCTCCGAGGAAAAGGGTCTCGAAGGCCGGCCCGAGGCGGATAATCTCGTGGGCATTTTCGCCGCGCTGTCGGGGCGCGCCAAGGCGGAGGTTTTGAGCGAATTTGGCGGCTCGAATTTCTCGACCTTCAAAAGCGCGCTGGTCGATCTCGCGGTCGCCAAGCTCTCGCCGATCACCGCGCAGATGCGCCGCATCCGCGAGGACGAAGGCTATATCGACCAGGTGCTGCGAGACGGTTCGGACCGCGCCCGCGCTCTGGCGCGCGAGAACATGAACGCCGTGAAGGATATTGTGGGGTTCTTGAGGTAAATCGGCCTAATCGCCTCGCTTGGCGAGGAGGCGTTCGACCTCCTCTCTGAGCGGGCGCAGGTCCTTCGAGATAACGTCCCAGACCAGAAAAAGATCGACGCCCCAATAGGCGTGGATGAGGCGATTGCGGAAGGCCACGATTTTCGTCCAGGGAGCTGGCGCCGTCGCCTTTGGCTCGGGGGAGAGCTTGCCTGCCGCCTCGCCAATAATCTCGAAATTGCGGATGACAGCGTCCTGGACAATGCGCTCCCGCAAAAAGACATCCCGGCCGCCCGCAACATAGCTCTCGATCGCGCGGATGCTGTCCGCGATATGCTCCAGATAGAAGCGATCGGACTTCACAAGGGCAACGCTTCGCGTTCGATCAGTGGCCTGAGAAAGGGACTCACGCCCCGCGAGGTCACAAGATCGACCTTCCGCCCGATCAGCGTCTCCAGTTCCTCCGCCAGCGCGAGATAATCGTCGAACCCACGTTCCTCAGCGAAATCGATGAGCAAATCCACGTCGCTCGACGGCGTCTCTTCCCCTCGAACGACCGAGCCGAACAGGCGGATGTTCGACGCGCCGTGGCGGCGCGCGGCGGCAATCAACTCCGAGCGTTTATCAAGCAGGGATTCGAGCAACGGCATGGCACACACCTCCGGCCGACAATAGCATATATCAGGCTGTCAGCGCGTCCGGCTTCGGCCCGCCTGTCGCCCAGTCCAATAATTCCACCGTATGCACGATCGGGATCGCCGTCCCCGCCCCGATCTGCGCCATGCAGCCGAGATTGCCCGCAGCGATGACTTGCGGCGCGAGGCTCTCGATATTGGCGACCTTGCGCGCGCAAAGCTGGTCAGCCAGCTCGGACTGCAGAAGGTTGTAGGTTCCCGCCGAGCCGCAGCAGATGTGGCCTTCGGGCACGGCGACGACCTCGAAGCCCGCGCGCTCCAGCGCCGCAACCGGCTCTCGCGTGATTTTCTGGCCGTGCTGCAACGAGCAAGCCGCGTGATAGGCGACCCTCAGGCGCGGGATGGCGACGCGCTCCAACTGCAATTTATCGACAAGCTCGCTCACGTCGCAGGCGAGCGCGGAAATGCGCGCGGCCTTGTCGGCCAAGGCAGCCTCATTGCGGAACATGAAGCCATAATCCTTCACGCTCGTGCCGCAGCCGGATGTATTGACGACGATATGGTCGAGGCCGCCTGTCTCGATTTCGCGCGTCCAGGCGTCGATGTTCCGGCGCGCAAACGCATGGGACTGGTTGACCTTGCCGAGATGATGCGGCAGCGCCCCGCAACATCCGGCGCCCTCGGCGACGACGACCTCGACGCCGTGGCGCGTGAGCAGACGCACAGTCGCTTCGTTGATGGGCGTGTCGAGCACTGTTTGCGCGCAACCGTTCAGAAGCGCGACGCGCATTTTGCGGGCGTCCTGAGCTGGAAAAACCTGCGGGCGGTCGACGTTCGACGGCGCCGGCAAATTCGTCGGCGCAAGTCTCAGCATCGCGCGCAAGCGCTCGGGCAAATAGCGGGCAAACGGCTTGGCGGCGGTTGCGAAGCGTAACGCGAACCGGAGCAAAGACGGGCGCGGCAGAATGAACGCGAGCAAGGCGCGCAGCGTCTTATCTGCGAAGGATCGCTGATAGGTCTCCTCTATATGAGCGCGCGCATGGTCGACGAGATGCATGTAATGCACGCTCGACGGACAGGTCGTCATGCAGGAAAGGCAAGAGAGGCAGCGATCTACATGCCGCGCCGTGCGCGCATCGGCGGCGCGCCCATTCTCGAGCATGTCCTTGATGAGATAAATGCGCCCGCGCGGCGAATCCAATTCGTCGCCGGTGAGCAGATAGGTCGGGCATGTCGCCGTGCAGAAACCGCAATGCACGCAGGCGCGCAGGATCTTCTCCGATTGCGCCATATCCGGGTCCGCGAGCGCGGCAAGAGAGAAATGCGTCTGCATCTCAAAACGCCTCGCGCATGCGGCCGCGCTCCAGAATATGCGCGGGATCGAAACTTTCCTTCACGCGCTTGGTCAGCGCCGCAAGCGGCGCCGGCTGCGGATGAAAGACTTCTACGCGCGCGCGAATATCGTCGGATGCGCGGATGAGAGTCGCATGGCCGCCGCAGGCGTCGACAGCGGCGCGCATCGCCGCCGCATGGGCGTCGCCCGCCGGCTCCAGGCATAGCCAGACGAGCCCGCCCGCCCAGTCATAGTAATAGGCAATGATGGGCGCGCCAGCGTTGCGCAGCGCGTCCAAGACGGCGAGCCCGTCGGTCGGCGCGACGGAAACGCGCCAGATTTGCCCGCTGTGAGACGCAAGCGGCGTGACATCGCGCAACGCCGCCCAGAGCGCCGCCGACTCGTTTTGCGGCAATGCCTCGAAGCGCGCGCCGCTGTCGCTAAGCTGCGCGATCAGCGCCTCCCGCCGACTCGAAACAGAGATTTCGGGACCCTCAATGCGCAGCAGCGCGGCGTTGGCGTCGAGCCCGAGCGGCGCGGCGCCCGCCGGCAGCATGGCGAAGGAGGACACTTCATGCGGCGATCCCGACGCGCGACGCAATTGCGCGAGGCTTTGCGCTTCCGCGAGACCGAGAACCAAGAGAGTCTGTTCGGTCTCCGCCTTCGGCAGCACCTTCAACGTCACTTCGGTGAGAAGCGCCAGCGTGCCGTAAGAGCCGCAGACCAGCTTGGAAAGATCATAGCCCGTGACGTTTTTCATAACGCGGCCGCCGGATTTCACCACCTCGCCGCGCCCCGTCACACAGTGAAAACCCAGTAGATGATCGCGCGCGGCGCCCGCCTTGATGCGGCGCGGGCCT
Organism: Methylocystis sp. MJC1; assembly: GCF_026427715.1. NCBI lineage: Bacteria > Pseudomonadati > Pseudomonadota > Alphaproteobacteria > Hyphomicrobiales > Methylocystaceae > Methylocystis > Methylocystis sp. MJC1. Next base: position 2,878,709 of record NZ_CP107558.1, read on the forward strand.
GAGGCGTTGACGGCAATCGCCCCGCCGATTGTCGCGCTCCGCGTCGCGCCGCCGAGCAGCGGCGCATAATCCATCGGCTCGAAAGCGAGCTGCTGGCCATGCGCGTCGAGCAGCTCCTCGATCTCGCACACAGCCGTGCCGGCGCGCGCGGAGAGCACAAGCTCCTCGGGCTCATAGAGCGTCACGCCCGTCAGCGCGCGCGTGGAGATGTGCTGCTGCAAAGGCGCATGGCGGCCGAGGCGCTTCTTCGAGTCGGCGCCGACAATGGCGAAAGGCGTTTTCCGAGTGTTGGCGACGCGCAAGGCGTCGACGGCGTCAGCGGCGTCGCGAATGTCGAGCGTAGCCAGGCGAGCGTCCATGTCAGAATCTCGGCAGATCGGGGAACGGCGTCTTGCCGCCCAAGACATGCATCATGCCGAACTCGGCGCAGCGATGCAGCGTCGGGAAAACCTTGCCGGGATTGAGCCGATTCAATGAGTCGAAGGCGCATTTCACGCGTAATTGCTGATCGAGATCGGTCTCGTTGAACATCTCGCCCATCAGATCGCGCTTCTCGACGCCCACGCCATGTTCGCCGGTGAGCACGCCGCCGACAGCGACGCAGAGACGCAAAATGTCGAAACCGACCTTCTCCGCCCGTTCCATTTCCCCCGCGATCGAGGCGTCATAGAGAATGAGCGGATGCAAATTGCCGTCGCCCGCATGGAAGACATTGGCGACCTGCAGGCCCTCGCGCTTGGCGATCGCATCCATGCCCGCGAGCACCTCCGGCAGGCGCCCGCGCGGGATCGTGCCGTCCATGCACAGATAATCCGGCTTGATGCAGGAGACTGCCGGGAAGGCGTTCTTGCGGCCGGCCCAGAATTGCAAGCGCTCGGCTTCGCTCATTGAAACCTTGATCGTCATCGCCCCTTCGTCACGCGCAATCGTTTCGACGAGGTCCATGAGATGGTCGACTTCCGCCGGCGCGCCGTCGAGCTCCACGATGACCAGCGCCTCGGCGTCGAGCGGATAGCCGCAGGGCTGGAAACGCTCGACGGCGTGGATCGTCGCCTTGTCCATCATCTCCATGCCGCCGGGGATAATCCCCCGCGCGATAACGGCGCCGACAAAGCGCGCGCCGGCCTCGACGCTCGCAAAGCCCACCAGCAGCCCGCGCGCAACGGCGGGCTTTTGCAGAATGCGCACGGTGACTTCGGTGACAACGCCGAGCAAGCCTTCCGAGCCGGTCATCAGGCCGAGAAGATCATAGGCCTCGCTATCGAGATGCTTGCCGCCGAGGCGAATGACCTCTCCGCCCATCAACACGACTTCGAGCCCGAGAATATTATTGGTCGTCAACCCGTATTTGAGGCAGTGCACGCCCCCGGCGTTCTCGGCCACATTGCCGCCGATGGAGCAGGCGATCTGCGAGGAGGGATCGGGCGCATAGTAAAAGCCGCGGCTCTCGACAGCCCTGGAGATGGCGAGATTTTGCACGCCGGGCTGCACGCGCGCGCAGCGGTTCTCATAGTCGATCTCGAGGATGCGGTTGAACTTCGACATGCCGAGCAGAATGCCGTCCTCGAGCGGCATCGAGCCGCCGGAAAGCGACGTCCCGGAACCACGCGGCACGACCTTGACGTTCATCCCGGCGGCAAGCGCCAGAACGGCGCTCACCTGCGCCACAGTTTCAGGCAAAGCGACCACGAGCGGCAGCGCGCGATACATTGTGAAGGCGTCGCATTCGTAAGCGCGGCGCGCCGTCTCGTCCACGATGAGGTTCTGCGCCGGCAAAATGGCGCGCAGGCGCTCGATCAGCTCGTCGCGCCGCGCGAGAATCTCGGGCTCGGGCGCAGGCATGATCAGCGTCATTATTCAGCGCCTTCCTCAGCGCGTCGAGCGCGCCGTTGCGCCGGCGCTCCCGGCGTGGGATTGCAGCGGCCTCGAAATTTTCCCTAGTCGAGGCGCAGGATGGGCGCAAGTCCCGCAGGCTCGCAGTCCAATCAACAGGAGAAGCAATGAAAATGAAATTCGTTTTGACGCTTGCCGACGCCAAGCGCGTGGCGGCGGCGGCCGCGGAGGAAGCCCAGCGCAACGGCTGGAGCGTGGTGATCGCCATCGTCGACGACGCAGGCCTGCTCGTCTATCTCGAGCGCCTCGACGGCGTGCAGCCCGCCTCCTGCGACATCGCCCAGGCGAAGGCGCGCGCTGCGGCGCTGTTTCGGCGCCCGAGCAAAGCGCTGGAAGAGACGGTCGCCGGCGGCCGGATCGCCTTGCTGAGCCTGCCCCATATCATCCCTGTCGAAGGCGGCCTGCCGCTCGTCTATGAGGGGCAGGTCATCGGCGCCATCGGCGTGTCCGGGGTGCAATCCTTCGAAGATGGGATCGTCGCCAAGGCGGGCGCGGATGCGCTTGGCGCAAGCGCTTAAGCCTCTGGTTACGATAATGGCGAAGGCCCGCAATCTTTCGAACATATCCGATCAGCCAGGGCGCATAGCCTAATCGCCGCCGCCGAGAGACCTTCGGGCGCGCCCCACGGCCTCCGGCGGCAGCCCTTCGGCCGCGGCGAAAGCCAAAAGAATAGTCTCGTCCCCGGCCAAATGATCGAGAACCGCCAGATGAAACCCACGATCGCCGAGGAGCGCGGGCACATCGCCCGCGTCGAGCCCTGTCAAAGCAAGAAATCGCGACACGCGCTCCTCGTCGTGGGTGAGAAAAGCGAGCGCGCGCAGAGCCAATTCCGCCGGCGCCGGCTCGATGGTTTTTGGGGCGCGAATATCTCGCGCATTCCGGCCGATTTTCATTAATACTCCCATGCTACCCATGGACAAACGGCCCTTCGATCCTTTTGCCGCTTCGAAGCCGCCGAGTTTCAAGAGCTGGGCCATGAAAAAGACAGTCCTCATCGTAGAGGATAACGAATTGAACATGAAGCTGTTCAACGACCTGTTGGAGGCGAATGGGCACGCGACGCTGCGCACCAAGAGCGGCGTGGACGCGATCTCGCTCGCGCGCGAGCACAGGCCCGATCTCATTTTGATGGACATTCAATTACCGGAGGTCAGCGGCCTGGAAGTGACCCGCTGGCTGAAGGACGACGACGAATTGAAAGATATTCCGGTCATCGCCATCACCGCCTTCGCGATGAAGGGCGACGAAGAGAAAATCCGCCAGGGCGGCTGCGAGGCTTATCTCTCCAAGCCGATCTCGGTGGCCAAATTTTTAGAGACCGTGAACTCATTCCTTGCGGACAAAAACTAGGAGACGTCAGCCCTATGACCGCGCGCGTCCTGATCGTTGACGATTTGCTCCCCAACATCAAACTGCTGGAAGCCCGCCTGTCGGCTGAATATTTCGATGTGGTGGCGGCGACGAACGGCCCCCAGGCGCTCGAGCTCTGCCGCGAAGGCCGCTGCGACATCGTCCTGCTCGACGTGATGATGCCGGGCATGGACGGTTTCGAGGTCTGCGCCCGGCTGAAATCGGACCCCGCCACCATGCATCTGCCGGTGGTCATGGTGACGGCGCTGGATCAACCGGCGGATCGCGTGCGCGGGCTCGAATGCGGCGCCGACGACTTCCTCACCAAGCCCGTCGATGAGATCGCGCTGATCGCGCGCGTCCGGTCGCTGGCGCGCCTCAAGATCACTATCGATGAATTACGCGCCCGCGCCAGCACTTCGGCCAATCTGGGCCTCGCCTCCCGCGAGCCCAACGACGGCGCCCGCGGCCGCATTCTGCTGGTCGAGGATCGGCCGAGCTCGGCCGATCGGATCGTCTCGACGCTGCGCGACTTCCACGACATCGACATCGAGCAGCATCCACAGGAAGCGTTGTTCCGCGCTGCCGAAAACAATTACGAGCTTGTCGTCGTCAGCCTCAACCTCGCCCATTTCGACGCGCTGCGGCTATGCAGCCAATTGCGTTCGCTGGAACGCACCCGCGCGCTGCCGATTCTGCTGCTGGCCGACATGGAAGACCGCCAGCGTGTCTTGCGGGGTCTCGATCTCGGCGTGAACGACTATATTATACGGCCGATCGACCGGAACGAGCTTCTGGCGCGCGTGCGCACCCAGCTGCGACGCAAGCGCTATACGGACTCCCTGCACGAAAATGTGCAGGCGGCGATCGAGCTCGCAGTGGTCGACGCCCTTACTGGGCTCAACAACCGCCGCTTCCTCGAGACGCATCTCGCCACGGCGCTCGACCAGGCCGCCCACAAGGGCCGGCCTTTGTCCTTGATGATTCTCGACATCGACCACTTCAAATCGGTCAACGACACCTATGGCCACGATGGCGGCGACGAGGTGCTGAAGGCCTTCGCCCAGCGCATCAAGCGCGTCCTGCGCAGCGCCGATCTCGTCTGCCGTCTGGGCGGCGAGGAATTCGTCGTCGTGATGCCTGATACGCCGCTCGCTCTTGCGCAAAGAATCGCCGAGCGCGTGCGCGCGGCGGTCGAGGGCGAACGCTTCCTCGTCGACCCCAAGGCGACGCGGACGATTCCCGTCACCACCTCCATCGGCCTCGCCGAGCGCGGCGCCGACGCCAACGCCGACGCCCTGATGCGGCGCGCCGACAAGGCCCTCTACGCCTCGAAAACCTCAGGCCGCAACAGGGTGACAGCGGCCGCAGCTTGAGGCCTGTGAGAAAATTGACATAAAGCCGCTCGCCGGGCTTGCAGACAAAGCCCGGCTGAACTATACAGCGCCCGTCGACGCCGCGTCGGCCGCAGCCTCCCCCAAGAGGCCCGTAGAAAAGATGGGGCCATAGCTCAGTTGGGAGAGCGCTTCAATGGCATTGAAGAGGTCGTCGGTTCGATTCCGTCTGGCTCCACCAAACAATCCACGTAGCAAGAATGATGTGTCTGACGTCACGGAAGATTGGCTCTTCCGGAGCGTAGCTGGGGGCCCCGCCCCATAGCAATTGGATTCATCTCTAATCCCCCAGGCGGGCGCCAATCTCGAGCTGTCTGATGCCGTTCAGGAACGGGCTATGCTCATCCCCTTCCCTCACTCCCCCACGAGCCTCGTAGCGAAGCGAATCGAGTATGCCTCCTCTCTGACGAGGACGAAGACGACGAGGCGCTCCTGATTGGCGCCCAAGCTCGAAATGGTTGAAACCCCAAGCTACGGGCAGGACGCCCCTCGGTGTCGGCTTTCCCACAAATTGCATCAGAGACACAACATTATGTCCAGTAACGCGTCGAGCTGCTGAAATCCGAAGATCGTCTACTTTGCAGCGCTATATATATTGAATCCCTTACGGTTGCCCGTGAGACGCCTCATTGGCCCGCTCTTTGCTGCCAATCTCCCGAAAAAGGGATGCAGCGATGAATGATCTCCAGCCGCGCGGTTTTCTGCATAATCAGGCCGATCCATACGCGATTATCCTCGGCACGAATGAGATCGCCTCGGCGATCGCCGTCAGGCTCTGCTGGGAGCGTTTCCGCGTCGTGCTGAGCCATGACCCGTTCCCACCCGTCATCCGGCGCGGAATGGCGTTCCATGACGCGCTGTTCGACGATCAGGTCGCCGTCGACGGCGTCGTCGGGCAGCGCGCCGAGACCGCTTTGGAGATCATCGACGCCCTCGCCCTGCGCGGGCGGGTGGCGGTCACGCATCTTCAATTGACCGATCTGATCACCTTGCGCGCGCCCGTCGCCGTCATCGACGCGCGGCTTCAGAAACACCGCGTCACGCCGGACCTGCGCGGCGTCGCCCGACTTGCGATCGGCGTCGGACCGAAATTCGCTGTGGGCGAGAATTGCGACATTGCCATCGAAACCCACCCCGCGAAGACCGGCGCGCTTCTCGACGCCGGCGAGACGCGCGACGCAGATGGCGTCGCGCGCGCCTTGGGCGGCGTCGGCAAGGAGCGTTTCGTCTATTCGGCGCGGCCGGGCGTGTGGCGCACGCCGCTCGATATCGGCGCGCAGGTCTTCAAGGGCTTTGTGCTCGGCCATTTGGACAGCCAGCCGGCAAAGGCGCCGATGGACGGTTTTCTGCGCGGAATCACCCGAGACGGCGTTGCTGCGCCCGCCGAAGTGAAGCTCGTCGAAATCGATCCGCGGGGCCGCGCCGCCTGTTGGACAGGCACAGACGAGAGAGGCCGCACCATCGCGGAGGCGGTGATTGCGGCGATGGCCAGGGCTCCAATCAGCCCGCTTCTCGTCCCGTTCCAACTCTAAGCCGGCCGCGCGCCGCCATAAGATTGTCTGCGCGCGCCTTCGCCTCGCGGCGCCCCGCACACATATCGAGATCATATATATCGCGGCGCGGCGATCCCCTGCTTGTTTGCAAGCCTGCCGGCGCCGTCATTTAGCGCTATATTCGCGTACTTTTTAAGCTAGAGCTTTATTGACAGTATTGCGTAGCTTGTCATAGCTTTTCGTTATGTACCAGATAAACATATCGAATCGATTCAAGCGCGGCGTCGCCGCCCTGTCCCGCGCGACGCTCCTGGGATGCATCGCATTCAGCGCCATCCCGCTTCGCTTGGCCCAGGCGGAGGAGACCAAGATCGTCGTCGTCACGAGCTTCCCGGAAGAGCTGACGACGCGTTACGAGCAAGAATTCGAAAAACGCTATCCGGACATCCATATTCAATTCGTCTGGAAGCAGTCGCGGGATGCGCTTGCCGAGCTCAGCAAGCCGGCGCAAGGCGGCGCCGATGTCTATTGGGCGCCGACCATCGCCAATTTCGCGGCCTTGCGCGAGCGCGGCGCCTTCCAGAAAATCCCAGTGGACCGCACGGCGCTTCCAGGCCGCCTCGGGCGCGAGCAAATCTCCGACCCGGCAGGATTTTACGAAGCCTATGACGTCGCCGGCTATGGCGTCGTGATGAATGCGCCGCTCGCCGCGGCGAGCGGTCTCGCGGCGCCGAAGCGTTGGCGCGATCTCACCGCCCCAGACTATGCGCGCCGCTTGGCGATGCCCATTCCGGCGAAGGTCGGCTTCTCCCCTGCGCTCTACGACATCTTCCTGCAAAGCGAAGGGTGGGAAAACGGCTGGGCGCAGTTGAGCGAGATGGCGGGAGAAGCAGCGCTCCTCGCCCAGGGCGCCCTGCCCACCGCACAAGTGCGCGACGGCGCGGCGGTTTTCGCCCTGACGATCGATTTCTTCGCGGTGAGCGCCAAGGCCAATGGCGCGCCGGTGGAGATGATCTATCCCGAGCGCAGCGCCTTCCTGCCCGCGCATATCGCCGTCACGGCCGCGACGAAACATTCGGCGGAAGCAAAATCCTTCGTCGATTTCGCCCTGTCCGCGGATGGCCAGAAGCTGATGATCGAGCGCGACAGCATGCGCCATCCGGCAAGGCCCGACGCCTATAACGGCGCGCCGGCGGCGCTCGTCGATCCTTTCAAACTGCCGGCCGACTCGATCCTCGATTACGATATGGACAAAGGGCGGCGGCGGCCGCCGTTGATCACGCTGCTCTTCGACCTCGCGATCGTCGAAGGCCACGACGAGCGCGCGGCGCTGTGGCGCGCCATCCACGAGGCTGAGCGCAAGGACAGCGGGGCGAAAGCCAAAGAGACGCTGAGCGAGGCGCGCCGGCTCTTGAGCTCCGTGCCGGTCTCGGAGCGTGAGGCGAAAGACCCCGCCTTCCTCGACGCCTTCAGCAATCGCGACGCCGTCGATCCCCAACGCATCGCCAAATGGCGCGAGGAGCTTGCGACGGCGCGCCGGCAGGCGAAAGAAAAGCTCGCGAGCCTCGGTACGACGCCGTGAAGCGTGCCGGCCTTTTTCTCTGCGCGCTGCTGCTCATGGGCGCGGCGCGCTATGAGACCTCCGCGCCGTCGACCGAGGCTTTCACCCAGCCGATCGACGGCCTGACGGCCGCGCAGACGCCGACTTTCCGGCGCGGCTCGGGGCTGTTTCGGCAGGCCTGGCTGATCGGCCCCTCCGACGATCATCCCGATCTGATCGGGCTCGGCCCGCTGTATAATCGTCTTTCCTGTATCGCCTGCCATGTCAAAAACGGACGCGGCGCCGCTCCTGATCCCGAGAACGGCGTGACGCGACATATGGTGGCGAGGCTGAGCGTCGAGGGAATGGATGCGCATGGCGGACCGCGCGCCCATCCCATTTACGGCGCTCAGCTCAATCCCGAGGGCGTTCCGGGAGTCCCGGGAGAAGGTCAGGCGACCGCCGCCTTCGACGAGACAACCGTCGCTCTCGCCGACGGCGAACGCGTGGCTCTGCGCCGCCCCAAGCTCGCTTTCCGCCGTCTTGCCTATGGCGAACTGGGGAAGGACACGAAGATCTCGCTGCGCAACGCGCCGCCGATCTTTGGCCTGGGATTGCTGGAGGCCGTGCCGGAGGCGGAAATTCTTGCCGGCAAAGGCAGGCCCAATTTCGTCTGGAGCATCGAGGCCAACGCCAGGACGCTCGGCCGTTTCGGATTGAAGGCCAATCAACCGAATCTGCGCCAGCAGATCGCCAACGCCTTCGCCGAAGACATTGGCGTCACCTCCTCTATGTTTCCAACCGAGACTTGCACGCCCGCACAGGAAGCCTGCCGCGCCGCCGGCTCGCTAAAGCCCGATCTGACGAACGCCCAGCTCGACGCGGTCACGGATTACATCCGCTGGCTTGCGGTTCCCGCGCGCCGCGCGGCCGACGAGCCGCAGGTTGCCGCCGGCGAAAAGCAGTTCCACACGCTCGGCTGCGCGAGCTGTCATCGCGAGACGCTGCGGCTCGGGGCGTTTCCTGCGCTCCCCGCGCTGAGCGGCGCCGAGATTCACCCCTACACGGACCTGCTGCTGCACGATATGGGCGAGGCCCTCGCCGACGAGCGCCCGGATTATGACGCCGGCCCGCGCGACTGGCGCACGCCGCCGCTCTGGGGCCTCGGCCTCGCCGGCAGGGGCGGCGACGGCGCGAACTATCTGCACGACGCACGCGCACGCACGCTCTCGGAAGCGATCCTTTGGCATGGCGGCGACGCCCAATCCGCCGCCGACGCCTTTCGCCAACTTCAAAAGCGGGAGCGCGACGCCCTGCTCGCTTTTCTCAACTCTCTCTAGCGGCCGGGGGGACGCACGTGACCAAATATCTTACTTCCACTTCGCTTTCGGGCAGCTTGTTGCTGTCGCTCTGCGCGCCGGCGCTGGCGCAGACCGCCCTGCCGCCGATTGAAATTCGCACGCCAAAGGCTTTCGAGCTCGGCCAGATCAAGGTCGGCGAACGAAGACTGGCGACGCCGACCGGCCCCACGAGCCAAGGCAATGGCGCTGGCGCCGGCGGCGCCTCGTCGTCTCCTGCGCCCGCCAATGCGGATAACGCGCCGACGCCCAAACAGCATACCGACGCTTTCGGCGGCTACACGATCACCAACCGACAGATCGAAACCTTCGCGCGCGACACGCTCGACCGCGCCGTCAATATTGCCCCGGGCGTCAACGCCAACACCACGGGCGGGCCGCGCAACGAGCAAAACATTTACGTGCGCGGCTTCGATCGCTGGCAGGTTCCGCTCACCGTCGACGGCGTGCGCGTCATGCTCCCTGTCGATAACAGGCTCGATTTCGCCCGCTTCATGACCCCCGACATCGCCGAGGCGCAAATCGCCAAGGGCTATGCCTCGGTGCTCGACGGGCCCGGCGGCATGGGCGGGCAGATCAATCTGGTTTCGCGCAAACCCTCGCGCGAGATCGAAAGCGAATTCAGAAGCCGCGTCGAGTTCGGGCGCGACGGGACCTATCAGGGCGTCCAAAACTACGGTTTCGTCGGCACGAAAAAGGATCTCTATTACGCGCAGCTCAGCGGCGCCTGGCAAAAATTCGATGGCTGGTTGCTGCCTGCGAGCTTTGTCTCGACGCCCATTCAAGGCTGGGGCTTCCGCAACCAATCCTACACGCAGGATTACAGCGTCAACGCCAAGGTCGGCGTGACGCCCAACGCCACGGATGAATATTCGCTGACCTTTTCGCGGCAAGACGGCGACAAGGGCGCGCCGTTTCATGTCTCTCAGCCGATCAACACGCAAAACAACTGGAAATGGCCGTACTGGCGCGTCCAGAACCTCTACTTCCTCTCGAAGACGAAGCTTGGCGACGCGTCCTATGTCAAAACGCGCGGCTATTGGAGCAAATATGAGAACTCCATCCTCGCCTTTGACAATTTCGGCTTGTTCAACCAGGCGACGCCCAAATCCTTCGACAGCCACTACTCCGATTATGCCCTCGGTGGCGAAGTCGAGGCCGGAACGCAGTTCGAAGACATCGACACGCTCAAGGGCTTGTTCTACTACCGGTTAGACACCCACACCGAGTGGCAGAACAACTACGGCACGAATTATCAGGGCAAGCCCAAAGGCTGCGTGGCGAATGTGCCTTGCTCCTTCCAGCCGGTGATTGCGAGCCTGGAAGATACTTATTCCGTCGCGGTCGAGAACACATTCCATCCGCGCAAAGACATCGATGTCGTCGGCGGCTTCAGCTACGATTGGCGTCACCTGCGTCAGGCGCAAGGTTTTGCTTTGCCTCAAGGCACGATCACCTATACGCCAAAAGACATGAGCGCGCCGAACTACCAGGGCGCGGTCATCTGGCGCTATAACGGAACCGACGCCGACCGCGTCTATTTCAATGTCTCCGACCGCGTGCGCTACCCCACGCTGTTCGAGCGCTTCAGCACGCGTTTTGGCGGCGCGACATCCAACCCCACGCTTCAGCCTGAGCGCGCGGTCAATTATGATCTCGGCTGGTCGACGGAATTTGTGCCCAATGCGCGCCTCACGGTCGACCTTTTCCATAGCTGGGTTCAAAATCTGATTCAGAACGTCCCGATGCCCATCTATGGGCCGAACGTCACCCAGTCTCAGAATGTCGGCGCTGGGCGCTTCACCGGCGCCGAGGTCTCGGTAGATTATCAGCCGCGGGAAGATTTCTCGCTCGGCGGCAATCTTACGGTCATGCGCCGGCGCGTCTACGCGCCTTATATTCCGACGTTCCAGCCGACCGGTGTGCCCGACATCAAACTCTTCCTTTATGCCGGCTACCGACCCATTCCGGAGATCACGCTCACGCCGAATATCGAAATCGCGAGCAGCCGCTGGACGGCTTATCAGACTACGCAGTCCTACTACCGCACGGGGGCCTATTTCCTGACCAACTTCAACGCGGATTATCAGGTGACCAACAATCTCAAAGTCACCGCTGGCGTGCGTAATCTCTTCGACCAGCTTTACGTCCTGACTGACGGCTTCCCAGAGCCGGGGCGCAGCATGTATCTGGCGGTGAAGGCGACGTTCTGACATCGGATTCCGACGCAGTTGGTTCGATGACATTCCCGACGCTCGCGAAGCGAGCGATCGGGAATCCAGAGCAAAACAAGCGCTCTTGCGGTCTGGATTCCCGGTCGGGCTTTCAGCCCGCCGGGAATGACAAATCCCAATGCGAGCTATTCAAGCGGAAACAGTATGAGGCGCCCAACACTTGAGCTGGTCACTCTTGTCAAGCTCAGCAAATGCGCGGCAACTGCTCGCCTGCAAGCCAATCCACAATGCGTGCGCCGCCGAAGGACGACGTCATCTGCACGAAGCGCCGCTCGTCCTCGACCGCGGCGCCGATGATCGCAGCGTCGCAACCGAGCGGATGGGCGCGCATCGCCTCCAGCAGCGCCGGCGCCGCCTCCGGCGCGACGACGGCGATCAGCTTGCCCTCATTGGCGACGTTGAGCGGATCGAGGCCCAGCAGCTCGCAGGCGGCGGCGACTTCCGGCTTCACCGGAATGGCGGCTTCCTCGATACGGAAACCAACCCGCGACTGCTGCGCGATCTCGTTCAACGTCGCGGCGAGGCCGCCGCGCGTCGGATCGCGCATCAGCCGCAGCGCGGCGCCGGCCGCCGCGACCATGTCGGCGACGAGCCCATGCAGCGCAGCGGAGTCCGAAAGGATCTCGCAGTCGAACTCCAGATTTTCGCGCTTCGACATGACGGCGACGCCGTGATCGCCGATCGAGCCGGAGACTAGCAGAACGTCCCCCGGCCGCGCCTTGTCGCCGGAGAGATCGAGCCCTTCGGGAACGACGCCGACGCCCGTCGTGGTGATGAACACGCCATCCGCCTTGCCGCGCTCGACGACCTTGGTGTCGCCGGTAATCACCGGCACACCGGCCGCGCGCGACGCCGCGCCCATGCTCTCGGCGATGCGCGCGAGATCGGCGAGCGGAAAACCTTCCTCGATGATGAAGCTCGCCGAGAGATAAAGCGGCCGCGAGCCCGACATTGCGATGTCGTTCACCGCGCCATGCACCGCGAGCGAGCCGATGTCGCCGCCGGGGAAAAACAGCGGCGAAACGACAAAGGCGTCGGTCGTCATCGCCATACGGCCCTTGGGCGCCTCGAAGACGGATTGGTCATTGCCCTGCCGCAGCCAGTCATTGTCGAGCGCGACGTGGAAAATATCGGCGATGAGCTGCGCCATCGCGCGCCCGCCGGCCCCATGCGAAAGATCGACCCGCCCGCTCATATCGAGCTTGCGACGATAAGTCTTGGTCACGACGCAACCCTCTGCGTGTCGAAGCGGCGATAGGTCCATTGCGCGGCGCAGGCGCCCTCGGACGAGACCATGCAGGAGCCCATCGGCGTTTCCGGCGTGCAAACGGTGCCGAACAGCTTGCAATCATGCGGCCGCTTGGCACCGCGCAGGATCGCGCCGCATTCGCAGGCGGGATTGTCCTTGGCGCAAGGCGTCGTGACGCCGAAGCGGCGCTCCGCGTCATAATCCGCATAAGCCTCGCGCAGGCGCAAGGCGCTCGCGGGAACTTCGCCAAGTCCGCGCCACTCGAAGGAGTCGCGAAGCTCGAAAATATCGGCGACTTCGGCCTGCGCTTTGACATTGCCTTCCGTCGTGACGGCCCGGCCATATTGGTTCTCGACCTCGCAGCGCCCCTCGTTCAATTGGCGCACCAGCATCAGAATGGACTGCATCACGTCGAGCGGCTCGAAACCGGCGATCACGATCGGCTTGTTGAAGTGCTCTGCGGCGAATTGATAGGGCCGCACGCCGATCACCGCGGAAACATGCGAGGGCCCCACAAAGCCGTCGATTTCCACGCCCTCGCCTTCGCCGGCGAGGATCGCGCGCATGGCGGCGGGCGTCAGCACATGGTTGCAAAAGACGCTGAAGTTCGAAAGCTGCTTCTGCGCGGCAAGCCTGATGGCCAGCGCGGTCGGCGGCGTGGTGGTCTCGAAGCCGATGGCGAAGAAGACGACTTCGCGAGACGGCTCCGCCTCGGCGATGCGAATGGCGTCGAGGGTGGAATAGACCATGCGGATGTCGGCGCCCGCCGCCTTCGCCTTGATGAGGCTCATGCCGCCCGAAGCCGGCACACGCATGAGATCGGCATAGGTGCAGAGCGTGACTTTCGGGTGGCGCGCAAGCGCGATCGCTGCGTCAATGCGTCCGACGGGAAGCACGCAGACGGGACATCCGGGCCCATGGATCATGCGTATATTGGGCGGCAGCAGATCTTCGAGCCCGTAACGCGAAATAGCGTGCGTATGGCCGCCGCAAAATTCCATGAAGCGGTACTCACGGTCGTCACGCGCCAAAGTCGCGAGGCTGCGCGCGAGGCCGCGCGCCAAGTGGCCGTCGCGAAACTCGTCCACATATTTCATTCGTTCATTCCGGCGAAGTCGCGGATCATGGCGAGCGTGCGTTCGGCTTCCTCGGCGTCGACCTTGGAGAGCGCGAAGCCGACATGCAGGATCACATAATCGCCGACAGAAACATCGTCGACCAGCGCGATCGATATGCTCTTGGAGACGCCGTCGAGCGACACTTTGGCCATCTGATCGGGCAGCAGCTCGGTAACGCGCACGGGAACGGCTAGGCACATGCCGCGCTCTCTTTCTCTCTCTCGCCGGCCGCGAAAGCGGCGCGCGCCATCGCGGCCTGTCCCAGCGACAGGCCGCCGTCATTGCATGGAACGGCCCGCGCCAGCAAAGGAAAAAGCCCGCGCGCGCGCAAGGCCTCGGCGAGGCCCTCGGCCAGAATCCGGTTCATCATGCAGCCACCCCCGAGCGTGACGCGCGAATGCCCCTGCGCTTGCGCCGCAGCGGCAATCCATTCGGCGCAACCTTCGATCAGCGCGCCGTGGAAAAATTCGGCGGCCTCGCGCGGGCTCGGGCGCTCTGTTGCCATGAAGGAGAGGATTGGCGAGAAATCGAGAATGCCGTGGCGAAGCGCGAAAGCGCCCGGCAATGTGCGCGGCGCTTCGACAAGCGCTTCGAATTCCATCGCCGCCTGTCCCTCGTAACGCTGTTCCAGACAGACGCCAGCGAGCGCCGCCGCCGCGTCGAAGAGACGCCCCATGCTGGTGGTTTTCACGGCCATGCCGCGACGCAGGCTCTCGGCAATCTTGGCCGAAAGAGGCGCGTCGGGAAACAACCGCTCGGCCAAATCCAGGCGCCCGATGGCGGCGAGCGCCGCCATCCCCATGCGCCAGGGCTCGCGCGCGGCGCGGTCGCCGCCCGGCAGCGCAAGCGGCGCGAGATGGCCGAGGCGCGTCCATGCCGACCCGTAGACGCGCATCAATTCGCCGCCCCAGGCGCCATGATCGTCGCCCATGCCATAGCCGTCGAGCGCCACGCCGAGCGCGGGCCCCGAAACCCCATGCTCCGCCGCAATCGCCGCGACATGCGCCGCATGATGCTGGGCGCGCAGAAGCGGCAGAGTCATCTCCTCCGCGACGCGCGTGGAATAGAAATCGGGATGAAGATCGCAGGCGACGACGTCCGGCGTGACGTCGAGAATGGAGAGGAGATGGCGCAGCGTTTCGTCGTAGAACCGCACGCTTTCGGCGTCATCCAGATCGCCGATATGTTGAGAGACGAAAGCCTCGCGCCCGCGCGTCACCGTCACTGCGGTCTTGAGATGCGCGCCCAAGGCGACGACGCATGGCCCGTTGGCGCCGAGATCGATCGGGTCGGGCGTATAGCCGCGCGCGCGTCGCAGAAAGGCGGCCGCGCCATCGACGACCGCTGCAACGGAATCATCGGCGCGCACCACAATGGCGCGGTCATGGCCGACAATCAGGTCGGCGATGGCGGACAGCCTGCGGCGCGCGTCTTCGTCATCGACCACGAGCGGCTCGCCGCCCGGATTGGCGCTCGTCGCCACGATGACAAAGTCATTCGCCGCCTCGCGCCAGGTGCTCCCGGAAGGAAAACCCGTCGCCGCGTGAAACAGCAAATGATGCAAAGGCGCATAAGGCAGCATGACGCCGATGCGCGTGAGACGCCGCGCAATTGCGGGGGCGAGCGTTCCTTTCGATTTGACCACGACGATCGGCCGCGCGCGATGCTGGATCAGATCGAGTTCCGCCCCAGTCGGCTCGGCGAAAAGCGCAAGTGACGCGACATTGGCCGCCATGACGGCGAAGGGCTTGGCGTCGCGTTCCTTGCGGCGGCGCAACTCGGCGACAGCCGCCTCGTTGCGCGCGTCGCACATCAGATGATAGCCGCCAATGCCCTTTACCGCGACGATGGCGCCCGCGCGTATCCTCTCGACGATAACGCCCGGCTCGACGTCGAGGCGCGGGCCGCATCTCGGGCAAGCGATCGTCTCGGCGTGGAAGCGCCGGCTGCGTGGATCGGCATAGTCGCGCGCGCAATCCGCGCACATAGCGAAGGGCGCCATAGAGGTCTGCGGGCGGTCGTATGGCAGCGAAGACGAAATGGTGAAGCGCGGCCCGCAATGCGTGCAGGTGATGAAGGGGTAGAGGTGAAAGCGGCTCGTCGCGTCGAAAAGTTCGTCGAGGCAAGCTTCACAAGTCGCCGCATCCGCGACAATGCGGGTAAGGCTTCGCCCGCCCGCGCTTTCACGAATCGAGAAATCGCTGTCGCCACATAAATCGATGCGCTCGACATCGATCGAGTCGATCGTCGCAAGCGGCGGCTTCTCCTTGCGCAGCGCCGACAAAAAATCCTCGTGCCGCGCGCCTTCGATTTCGAGCAGCAGGCCTTCGCCATCGTTCAGCGCGAAGCCGCTCAAGCCGTAACGCGCGGCGAGGCCATAAGCGAAAGGCCGGAAGCCCACGCCCTGCACCGCCCCACGCAGCCGGATACGCAGCCGCGCCCTCGGCTCGCGCGAAGCGTCCGTGGCGGCGACTATGCTCATGCCCCTCAGCCCGCTGTTACTGCGCCGGCGGCGGCGTGCGCGGCGCGGGCCTCGATCCAGGCGTAGAGCGCCGCCATTCCCTCGCCGGTCTGCGCGGAGACGACAAGCGTCTGCAGATGCGGATTGACCTTCAGCGCATTGGCGAGACATTTGCCGACATCGAAGGTGAGATGCGGCAGCAGATCGGACTTGTTCAGCAGCATGAGATCGGCGGCCGCGAACATATCCGGATATTTGAGCGGCTTGTCCTCGCCTTCCGTCACCGACAGCACGACGACCTTATGCGCCTCGCCGAGATCGAAAGCCGCCGGGCAAACGAGATTGCCGACATTCTCGATGAACAGAACGCCGCCCTTTTTCAGTTCGAGGCTCTCGAGCGCATGGCCGACCATATGCGCGTCGAGATGGCAGCCCTTGCCAGTGTTGATCTGGATGGCGGGCGCACCGGTGGCGCGAATGCGCTCGGCGTCATTCGACGTCTGCTGATCGCCCTCGATGACGGCGACGGCGGCTTTCTCCTTCAAATCGTTGATCGCGCGCACCAGCAGCGTCGTCTTGCCGGAGCCGGGGCTCGACACGAGATTGAGCGCCAGCACGCCCTTCTGCGCGAAGACCGTGCGATTGTCGCGCGCATAAGCGTCGTTCTTGGAGAGAATGTCGCGCTCGATGCGGACGATTCGCTCCTGGCTCAGGCCCGGGACATGCACGCCCGCGGCGCCGGCGCCGAAATCGATGGCCTCGCCATGCGCATGATCGTGATGGTGGTCATGCGCGTCGTCGTGATGATGATGGTCGTGATCATGGCCGTGGTGGTGATGACGCCCGTGGTCATGATCATGCGCATGGTCGTGATGATGGTGATGGTCGGCCGCGTGCTTCTCCGCGCCCGCCTTCTCGCCCTCGATCGTCGCCGTTCCGCAGCCGCACACTGTGCACATCAGTCGACCTCCAACTCCTCGATGCGCAACTCGTCGCCCGAGGTCATCTGCACATGCCGCCTGCCGCATTCGGGGCAGGCGCCGAAGCGCTCGTCGAGCGGCACCGTCTTGCCGCAGTCGAGACACCAACCTTCGCCCGGCGCGTGGATGATGTCCAGAGTCGCGCCGTCGGCCACCGTGCCGCGCGAAATGGCGTCGAAACAGAAGCGCAACGCCTCGGGCTCGACATGCGCCATGGCGCCGACCTTGAGCCGCACGACGCGCACTTTGCCGAAGCCCTGCTTGCGCGCCTCCTCGCAGACGATGTCGACGATGCTCTCTGTCAGCGCCATCTCATGCATGGAGCGGCTCGCGCAGCTCGACCTGAAAGGCGACGCAAGGGTCGAAGACGGCGGCAAGCCGCCGGATGCGCAGCCGCGCCTCAGGGCCAAAGCCAATAGGAGCGCCGAGCAGCGCCGCCGCGAAGGGGCCCGCCGGGTGGAAATTCCACTCGGTCGGCGCGAGCAGCGCATAGTCGCGCACGCGCATGACGTCGTCGAGGTGCACCCAGTGATAGAGGCGCCCGCGCGCGGTCTCGACGGCGGCGAAGCCTTCCTCCGCGCCAAGCGGGCAAAGGAAGGCGGCGCCGCTCATGTCGGCCCCGCCCCGCGACAGCGCGCGACGCAGAATGTCCAACGCCTCTCGAATCGCGATCAACCGCGCCGCGAGGCGCGCGGCGACGGCCGAGCCGCCGCTCTCGGTCTCCCGCCAATGCCGGGCGAAAGCCCCCGTCTCCACGATGCGATGCGGCAAGGTTGGAGAGGCGGCGAAATGATCGCGGCCCTTTCGCAAGGACTCGATGACAATGGCGTCGTCCGCCGCCTCCAAGGCGTCGGGGGCGTGCGGGCGCAGGAAGGCGTCGACCTGGGCTTGCGCCATGACCGCCGCCAGGAAACTCTCGCGCTCGGGCGCGTCCGGCTCGTCGCAACGCAGGCCCAAGGACCGCGCGGCGTCCTCGATGGCCTTTATCGGCGCGCCAAGCTCTGCGCGCTGCGTCCAGGCCTCCCCGCGCGCCGCAATGGCCATGACGAGACGCGCCGCGCTCATGGCCTCGCGCAGCGGTGCGGCGGCGGGCGCCATATCCATCGACTCGCCCGCCTGCGGCCAGCCGAGGGCCATGGAGCGAAGCGATTCCACGGCCTGTTCGGCGGCGAGGCCGACAACGACGGAAAACTGCGCGGCGTCGCACAACGCTTCGCCCCGTGCGGCGGCAATGGCGAGCTGCGCCGCCGCTCCATGCGAAAAACCACATAGGCTGAAGAGCTGGGCGGCGAGCTGGGGAACCTCTTGCGGGCCGCGCCCGCGAAAGATACGCGCGATTCCCGCCGGCCGGCTCGAATTCACGAACACCGAGACGACGCGCCCGTCCGTATCGACGTCCGCGCCGATGCGTATGGCGCCGGGGCCGGCGAGCGCGCTCATGACGCCGCCTCTTCGGCGGAGAGCCTCCCGCGCAGCAAGGCGCGGCGATCCAGCCCCGCCGGTTTTTGCGCCGGCTTTTCTTCGAGCAGACCAGGATCGAAAAGCGCCTTCATCGCCTCTCCCGCAGCTTCTCGCGCCGACGACATATCGGAAAACTCGAACATGGGCGAGAACAGCGAGCAGGCAAGGATCGCGCCGAAGCCGTCGAGCTGGGCGGGGACGCAGTCGACGTCGCCGGCCGGCAAGGCGACGCGGACCGAGGCGCCAGTGGCGATGGGCGGTTCTGGCACGACGATCAAATTCATGAACCAGGGCGTCACCACGACGCCGATAGCGCTCTCTCCGAAGGCACGAAAGCCGATCGCCGCCACGTCGAGCGCGTCGTTGCAGATCGGCACGTCGCGCATCGGCCCGGCGCGCACGCCTGCGTAGATCCCGGCGAGCGTCTCCCCGATCGTCCTGGCCGCGTCATCGTCCATCACGGTGTCTCACACCATTTCCGTTTGAACGGCTCGCACTGGGGCTTGTCGTTTCTGGCGGGCCGAAACCTCGACCGGGAATGACGCCGAACGGCCAAATCTCACTTGCCGAGCCGCATGAAACGCGCACGCGGCGCGTCGCAATTCGGACAACGCCAGTCCTCCGGCAGGGCGGAGAACGGCGTGCCCGGCGGTATCTGCCAGACGGGATCGCCCTCGGCCGGATCATAGACGCTCCAGCAGACCCCGCATTCCATGCGGTCGTCGTCGGACGTTTCCGTCTGGCCGAAATTCTCGAAGCTCATTTGAAATAAGCCTCGTCGATTTCGCGCAGCCGCTCGGCCGAGTCGCGGAAATCTTCATCGGCCGCACAGGCGGCGGCGGGAACGTCGCCGATCTCGAGCGTATCCAGGATAATCGTATCCATGGCGTTGAAGAATTGCACGGACCAGACATTGCGGGCGCCGGTGGCGAGCACCCGACAGGTTCCGTAGCCGCGCGAGACCAGCCGCACCGGCCCGTCGCCGAGCGTCTCCTGCAAAAAGCCCATATCCGCATCGTTCATTGGCAGAAGCGAGAAGTTGACGATGTGGCTGGTTGCGCCCGGCGTGTGCGCCGCCATCCGCTCGCGAATTTCCGCCAACACCGGCATGACGTTCATCGCGCCCTGGGGCGGCGCGCCGAAGCTGATGTCGGCGGCGGCGAGCTCTGCGGCCTTGCGCACCGCCTGCGGAATGGCGCCGATCTCGAGATAATCCGCGACCAGCGCGCCGCTCGCGTCAGTGAAGCGCACCCGCCACAGGCCCGCCATGACGGATTCCTGAATTTGCGCGACGACGCCATCGGTTAACACCGCAACCCCGGCGACCTCGCCCTCGCCAACCACTTGGGCCAAAAGCTCGCGGTCTTCCGCCGGCAAATCGGTGATGTCGAACAGTTTGTTTGGCTCTTGCGCAGCTTGCGCGGCGAGCGCGTCGGCAAGCTGCGGCAGCAGCTCGGCGACGGCGGGGCAGCGCGCGATGAGCTCCGCCGCAGACCGCGTCGCAAGAAAGTTCACTTCGCGGCGCGTATCCAGCGCCTCCTCGCCGCCGATCGGCAGCAGCGTTATGGCGTCGTCGGCGCCTTCGGGCGCCACCCAAAAGCCGGCCTTCACGCGGTGGCTCCTTTTTGCGAGAAAGTGATTTCGACGCGAGGGCCCGCCTTGGCGAGCGGCGCCGCGTCGGGGGCGAGGAAAGCCTCGATCTTTTCGAGATACTCGGACCAATCGCGGATGCGCGGAATGACGCCGATGGTCTTGCCGCCGCGAATCACGGCGAGGCTCGGCAGCACGTCTACCTGAAATCTTTGGCCGAGGCTCTTCTCCGCATTCGCGGCGACGAGCGCGCCAGAGAGACGGCCCTCAAACGCCTCCAGCAGTTCCGGAAAAATCACCGCGAGATCCGTGGCTTCCGGCCGCTGCGCGGGGTCCCCCGCAAAAAGCAGGAGGAAACGTCCGTCTTCGCCTTGCGCGCTCAAAAGGGCGTCCGCATTCGCTTCATCGATGAGCGAGGCGCCGATGCGGTCGATGATGGCCTGCGGCAGGGGCATGCCTACTCCTTACTTCTGATCCCGCAGGAAATCCGGCAATTGCGGCTCGCGGTCAATCAGATCGGCAAAATATTGCTCGAAGTCGCCGCCATTCAAGGCGGCCTCGAGCCCATCCAGCGCGTCGTCGATCGATCGCGCCTCTTCCTCGTCGAGAACGCGCATGGCGGTTCCGAGATGTACCAGCACTTTCGTTCCCGCGGTCTGCGCCCCGACGAGCAGCATCGAGACGGATTGCGTTTCGCCCTTGCGCTCGCAAAGCGCCCGCGCGTCATCGCCGGACAGCACCGTCATCGGGAAGCCGAGACACATCGGCGGCGCTAATTCGCCAGGGCGGCTAGGGGACGACGACGCGCCGCCGCGTAAGCTTCCGTCGCCCAGACGAGAGCCGCCCAGCACGCCACGACGAGGGCGAGCCCCAGCGCCGGGTGAACGTCGACCAATGGGGCATCGGCCAAATGCGGATGGATATGCAACCCGGGATTGGCTTGCGCCGCCCCGGCCGCGACCATGAGGGGGAGAGCGAAGGCGACTTTGGCGAAGGACTTCATGGCCAGCTCCTTGTGAACCTCCGACGCGCCGGATCAGACGCGCCTTTCATAGCTCTGATGATCGATGTCGTTTGCGAGCAGCGCAATCGCCGTATTGTCGTCACGGGGGGACAAGGCCACGCCCCACTCGGCGAGGAGCTGTGCGCCCGCCTCGACCGCGACGTCGATCGCCTCTTGAACCGGCGCCGTCAGCGCGCCGCCCCAATTTTCGAGATCGAGCGGCTGGCAGCCGATGAGCGCAAGCTTTTGCGGATAGCGGCCGAGCAAATCCGCGGCGCTCAGCACTTCCTGAAAGCCGGTCTGATGCAGGCTCATTTTCTTGGAGCCGGTGAATTTCGGCACCTCTTGGTCGCGGACGATCTTCAAGGCGCCGGGCTCGAGCCCGTAATCAATGGCGTCGAAGACGAGGAGATAATCCGCCTCTTCGACGAAATGCACGAGATAAAGCCCCTGCGTGCCGCCATCGAGCACTGTCACGGCCTCAGGCGTCTCGAAGCGCCGATGAAAGGCCTCGACCGCGCGAACGCCGAAACCCTCGTCGCCCCAGAGGATATTCCCTATGCCCAGGACCAGGATTTTCGGCGCGCCTTCGCTCATCACTCCGCCGCCTCGTCCTTGAAGATGCGCTCGCCGGAGATCATCGAGGAGATGATGCTTTGGCGGCTCACAATGTCCTCGCGGACCGCAGCGTAGATGTGAATGATCGTGAAGGTGACGAGCACCCACATGCCGAGGTGATGCAGCGTATGCACCTCCTGGCTGTTCGGCCAGATCAGGAACACCCAGCCGAAAGCCTTATACTGCCAGGAGTCGATCCCCTCGCCTTCCGAATAAAGCGCGAAGCCCGTCACGATCATGAAGATCAGCGGCACGGTGAACATGGAGAACATGATCAACTGCGCCAGCGGATTGTGCCCGACATATTTCTTCGGCGCCTTGGCGAGGAAGAGATACCAGGCGGCTTCATGCGCCACGCCCGCCCAATATTCGGCGCTCCAGAACGGCACGTAGAAGATCTGCCGGCCATGCGCATTGCCGGCGAAAATCCAGTAAATACGCAGCAGATAGAAGGCGGCCAGAACCTGCCCCGCCGCAAAATGGGCGAAGCGAATATAGCCCATCAGGAAGCTGCTGCTCGCGTCGCCGGTCACGCTCGGAAAGGGGCTGGCGATGAAATAGCCCGTGACGAACAGGACCGTGATGCAGAGCGCGTTCACCCAATGCCAGACGCGAACGGGCGCCTCATAGACATAAACGGTCTGACGCTCGACGGCGCGCGCGCCATGCGCGTCGCCGACGCCAGCAACTTGGATGCCGTCGACCATGGACGCCTCCTTTAGCGGACCTTCACCGACGCCATCTCCTGCCCGTCCGGACTCATGACGTGAGTCGAGCAGGCCAGACACGGATCGAAGGAGTGAATGGTGCGCAGGATTTCCAGCGGCTTCTCGGGATCGGCCATGGGCGTGTCCATGAGCGACGCCTCGAATGCGCCGATATTGCCCTTCGGGTCGCGCGGGCTGCCGTTCCAGGTTGTTGGCACGATGCACTGGTAATTGTCGATCTTGCCGTTCTTGATCTTGATCCAGTGTCCGAGCGCGCCGCGCGGCGCCTCGGTGAAGCCAAAACCCTTTGCTTCGGTCGGCCAGCTCTTGGGCTCCCACTTATCGACATTTGCGGTCGCCGTGTCGCCATTCTTGATATTGGCGACGAGCTTGTCCTGGAAGTGGCGCATCTTGCGCGCCGCCCACTGGCATTCGAGACCGCGCGCGGCGGTGCGGCCAAGCGTGGAGAACAGCGCCGTGACGGGAACGCCGAGCGTCTTGAGGAGACGATCCGCCGGCTCCTTGAACTCGGGATTGCCCTGCGCATAGCCGATGATGTAGCGCGCGAGCGGGCCGACCTCGACCGCATTGCCGCGCCAGCGCGGCGATTTGATCCAGGAATATTTGCCGCCTTCGTCGAGCGACTCGATATTGGTCGGCGTGCCCTTGGCGTTGGGGCCGAGCTTGTAGTTCGGCTCGGTGACGCCGTCGAAAGGATGCAGCCCCTTGGTCTCGTCCGGATATTTGTACCAGGAGTGCGTGACGAACTCCTGTATCTGCTCCGGATCGGCGTTGTCGATCGGCAGGACCTCCTTGAGATTGCCGTTCAAGATCACGCCGCGCGGCAACAGAAGATTGCCCGCCGAATAGTCGTTGGCGTGCTCGGGAATGTCGCCATAGCTCATGACGCTCTTGCCCGAAAGGCCGCCGCCATAGAGCCAATCCTTGTAGAAGCCGGCGATAGCCACAAGGTCCGGAATATAGACCTGTTCGACGAATTCTATGGAGCGGTCGATGATCTGCGAGACGAGATTGAGCCGCTCCATATTGATCGCGCCGACCGCTCCCGTTCCGTCGACATTGATCGCGCAGGGCGCGCCGCCGACGAGCCAGTTCGGATGCGGATTCTTGCCGCCATAGACCGTATGGATCTTGACGATATCCTTCTGGAAGTCGAGCGCTTCCAGATAATGCGCCACCGCCATCAGATTGGCTTCGGGCGGCAGCTTATAGGCCGGATGCCCCCAATAGCCGTTCTTGAACGGCCCGAGCTGGCCGGACTCGACGAATTTCTTCAGCCGCGTCTGCAGATCCTTGAAGTAGCCCGGCGAGGACAAAGGCCAGGGCGAGATCGACTGCGCCAGCGCCGAGGTCGCCTTCGGATCGGCCGAGAGCGCCGAGACGACGTCGACCCAATCCAGCGCATGCAGATGGTAGAAATGCACGAGATGATCGTGCACTTGCAGGCAGAGCTGCATGATGTTGCGGATCGAATTGGCGTTCTCGGGAATGTTGATGTTCAGCGCATTCTCGACCGCGCGCACGGAGGTGAGCGCATGGGTGCCGGTGCAGACGCCGCAAATCCGCTCGGTGAAGGCCCAGGCGTCGCGCGGGTCGCGATTCTTGAGGATGACCTCGATGCCGCGCCACATCGTGCCGGTGGAGACGGCGTTGCGAATGACGTTTTTGGAATCGACATTCACCTCGATGCGCAAATGGCCTTCGATGCGCGTGACCGGATCGACGACGACGCGCCTGCCGGAATTGTCGAGTTTGAAGCCGTTGGGAGTCTGGATGCCCATGACTTGAATTCCTGTAGCGGCGAGGCGCTCGCGCGCGCTCGCATCAGAATGGGATGATCAGAGCTTCTCGGTTTCGCGCTTGGTCACGACGCGCTTGACCGCCGTAACGGCCGCATGGGTCGCCACTGCCGCGCCGACAACGCCGACCGCCGCCAGGCCGATCTCGTCGGCGTTCTTCTCGATGCCGAATTGCCGGATGTTCGAGAGGCGCTCGTAGAACGGCCCCTTGTCCCAGAAGCCCTCTTCCGAGCAGCCGATGCAGCCGTGGCCGGATTGGATCGGGAAGGAGACGCCGCCGTTCCAGCGCACCGTCGAGCAGGCGTTGTAGGTCGTCGGCCCCTTGCAGCCCATCTTGTAGAGGCAATGCCCTTTGCGCGCGGCCTCGTCGTCCCATTCCTCGACGAATTGGCCGGCGTCGAAGTGCCCGCGGCGATAGCATTTGTCGTGGATGCGCTGGGAGTAGAACATCTTCGGCCGCCCCTGGCGGTCGAGCTCCGGCAGGCGGCCGAAGGTCGTGATATATGTGACGACGCCGGTCATCACTTCCGCGATCGGCGGGCAGCCGGGGACCTTGATGATCGGCTTGTCTTTGATGACCTTGTCGATCGGCGTCGCCTGCGTCGGATTGGGCGCCGCCGCCTGCACGCAGCCCCAGGAGGCGCAAGCGCCCCAGGCGATGATGGCAAAAGCGTCCTCGGCCATCCATTTCAGCTTTTCGACGAAAGGCTTGCCGCCGTCGATGCAGAACATGCCGCCTTCGTTGAGCGGCGGATTGCCCTCGACGGCGAGGATATATTTTCCCTTATATTTTTGCTTGGTCTCTTCGAGGATCGCCTCTGCCTGATGGCCGGCGGCCGCCATGATCGTGTCGTCATAGTCGAGCGAGATCATGGAGAGGACGACGTCCTTCACCAGAGGATGCGCCGAGCGGATGAAGCTCTCGGAACAGCAGGTGCATTCGAGGCCATGCATCCAGATGACCGGCACGCGCGGATTGGTCTCCAGCGCTTGCGCCATCTTGGAGGCGGCGATGGGCCCGAGCCCCAGACTCGCGGCGGTCAGAGAGCAAAATTTCGTGAAGCTGCGGCGCGTGATCCCCTGACGTCGGATCACATCGTAAAACGTCTCGATGGCGGGCATTCCTCTCCCCCACTGCGTTTCCTAAAAAGCGGCGGCTTCTCGCGTCGAGGACGGGAGCCGCTCTTCTTTCACAGAGATCGCAGCAAGGAACGAGCCAATCGCGATCTTGCGACGTGGTTTTCAAACCTGCAGAAAAACAAGCACTTCAGAACGGTCAGCGGCTGCTTCGCGCCCGGAAATACTGACAATTTCGTTTCTAACACGACAAGCTTGTCATGGTTTGCACAAAACTGTCTAGTTTGCGCGACGTAGAGTCGCAGGGCGTGAACCCGCCGAGAAAAATGCGGGTCCGCTATCCGCCGGAAGCCTTTGAAAGCGGCGGCGACAGAGGCCATCTCCACGATGACATCTAGAAACCGGAAGATCGACCACGAACGCCTATGGCGGAGGTCCGGCGATGAAAGATTTGCCTTTGCGCGACGTCTACCGACTCATCGAGCCCGGCCCGGTGGTTCTGCTGACGACCTCCCATAAAGGCCCGGCTAATGTCATGACGATGTCCTGGCACATGATGGTGGACTTCGAGCCGCCCCTCATCGCTTGCGTGGTCAGCGACCGGGATCATAGCTTTACGGCCTTGCGCGCGACGAAGGAATGCGTCGTCGCCATCCCGCCGGCGGAGATGGCGGAGACGGTTGTGGCGATCGGCAATTGCTCAGGGCGAGACGTCGATAAATTCGAAGCCTTCCACCTGACCAAGGGGGAAGCGGAGAAGGTGTCGGCGCCGCTTGTCGTCGACTGCTTCGCAAATATCGAGTGCAAGGTCGTCGATACGCGCCTCGTGAACCAGTATTGTCTCTTTGTGCTGCAGGGCGTGAAAGCCTGGATCGATCCCGCCCGGAGAGGGTCGAAGACCATCCACCACAAAGGGATGGGAAGTTTCATCGTCGATGGGGAGACAATCGAGCTCGATTCAAAAATGCCTTAAACCGAAACCAACATGTCTCGCCCACTGACCGGAGCTTCTATGCCTAATCTCTTCGATCCTTTGCGTGTTGGCGATCTGCAACTCCCGAACCGGATCGTCATGGCGCCGCTCACGCGCTGCCGCGCAAGCGAGGGCCGCACGCCGAATGCGCTCATGCGGGATCATTATGTCCAGCGCGCCTCGGCGGGGATGGTCCTCACTGAGGCCACCTCCGTCACGCCCATGGGCGTCGGCTATCCAGACACGCCAGGCATCTGGTCGGAACCGCAAGTCGAGGGATGGCGCGAGGTCACGCGCGCGGTCCATGAAGCGGGCGGCCGCATCCTGCTGCAATTGTGGCATGTCGGGCGCATCTCCCACCCGATCTATCTCGACGGCGCGCAGCCCGTCGCGCCCAGCGCCATCGCCGCACAAGGGCATGTCAGCCTGCTGCGGCCAAAGCAGCCCTATCCCGTCCCGCGCGCGCTGGAGATCGACGAGATTCCCGGTGTTGTCACGGCCTATCGGCAAGGCGCCGAGAACGCCAAGCGCGCCGGCTTCGACGGCGTGGAGATCCATGGCGCGAATGGCTATCTGCTCGATCAGTTCCTGCAAGACAGCGCGAATAAAAGAACCGATCGCTATGGCGGCTCCATCGAGAACCGCGCGCGCCTGATGCTGGAGGTTACCGACGCGGCCATCGACGTCTGGGGAGCGGGGCGCGTCGGCGTGCATCTCGCGCCGCGCGGCGACGCTCAATCCATGGGCGACTCGGACCCAAAAGCGACCTTCGGCTATGTCGCGCGCGAGCTGGGCCGGCGCAAAATCGCTTTCATCTGCGCGCGCGAGCATCAGGGCCCGGATGCGCTGGGGCCCTATTTGAAGAAAGAATTCGGCGGCGCCTATATCGCCAATGAAGCCTACACGCGCGAAACCGCCGAAGTGGCGATTGCCGCGGGCGAGGCCGACGCCGTCGCTTTCGGCAAGCTCTACATCGCCAATCCCGACCTCGTCGAACGCTTACGCCTGGGCGCAGCCCTCAACGAGCCGAAACTCGAGACCTTTTATTCGAAAGGCCCGGAAGGCTACGTGGATTATCCGACGCTCGCCTAGCGCGCTTTCCGCTCGCATGGAATCATGCGAGCGATGAGAAAGCCCGCAGCTCAAAAAGCTGGAGCGCATTCCGCAAAAGTCTATCAACTTTTGCGGAATGCGCTCTAAAGGCGAGCGCCCCAACGTTGAGCCGCCTCGGCGACTCGATAGCCCAGATGCTCGGCGGTTTTGAGATCAGCCGGCGTCGGGCCATGCTCGGGGCCTTGATCGGCGTTGGATTGCGCCATGGCTCCGAGGAAGCTTCCAAGCCGGTTGAGATCGTCGATGCGGCCAGCGCTGCTGTTGTTTCCTGGCATCAAGCCAAGGCCGACCCAGATCATGCCGTGCTGCGCGGCGAAGACCGCGAGCTGCTGCAAGGTCGCGAGCTTGTCGCCGCTTTGGCTCGCGGAGTTGGTGAAGCCGGCGGCGAGCTTGTCCTTCCAGCCCTGCCCGAACCAGACCTTCGAGCTCGCGTCCATGAAGGCTTTGAACGGCGCCGAGGCGCTGCCCATGTAGGTCGGCGATCCGAAGATGATCGCGTCCGCCTTTTCGAGGGCGTTCCAATGATCCTCAATATCTTCGACCTTAATCAGCTGCGATGTAACGCCGGAGACGGAAAGCGCACCGCGGGCGACGGCCTCGGCTTGCCGCGCAGTGTGCCCGTAGCCGCTGTGATAGACGATGGCGATGAGGGACATGCGATCAACTCCGTTCAGATGGACACAGGATTGGCGGAACTGGAGAGGGCGCGGGGGAGTCGAAGCGCAAAAGCGCCCGGACCGAGCAGCGCCTGAGCAAACAGCAGGACAATCCAGAGAGCCGGAAATTCCCAGCCGCCATTGGCCGCTGAGAACCTCCAGCCATTGGGCAGATGAACGAGCAAGGCCCCGATGAGAAGGGGCGCGAGCGCGAGGGAAACGACGCGGGTGAACAGCCCGGCCAAGAGCATCAGGCCGCCGACGATTTCGAGGCCGACGACGACATAGGCGAGCGCCGGCGGATAGCCGAGCGTTCCAAAGAACGCGGCCGTCCCGGGAAGCGTGAAGACGAGGACTTTGAGCAGGCCGTGGGCGAGGAACAAAACGCCCAGACTCAGGCGCAACAACATGGCGCCATAGGGCGCTGTGCGAGAAAACGACATTTCGAAGAACCTTTCGTCCATTCGGCCGACCGCGGTCGCCGTCCGAAAGAGCTATTCGATTTTCCGGACGAGATAATTATCGCTGTTGTAGATTGATTATCTTATATAACGAGACAATATGGACAAGCTATCCTCTATGAAGGCCTTCGTCGCCGTTGCGGAGACCGGCCACTTCGCCCTCGCTTCCGAGCGCCTTGGTCTCTCGAGGGCGATGGCGAGCAGGCAGATCATGGACCTCGAAGCCCATCTCGGCCTGCGCCTGCTCAATCGAACCACGCGCAAAGTGAGCCTGACGGAGCAAGGCGCGAGCTATCTCGAACGCTGCCGCGAGATTCTGGCTGCAATCGACGAGGCGGATCGCGAAGCCACGTCACAGGGGGCCGAGCCGGTCGGGCGCTTGCGCGTCACGGCGCCTGTGCGGCTTGGCGTGTCCAAGATCGCGCCGCAGGTTTCCGTTTTCGTGAGCCGCCATCCCCGCGTGGAGGTGGAGCTTGTCCTGAATGACCGCGTGGTCGACCTCGTGGACGAGGGATTTGATCTCGCCATACGCGTAGGGCGGCTCGCCGAAAGCTCCCTCATCGCTCGGAAAATCGGATCCACAAACTTCGTCGTCTGCGCCTCCCCGTCCTATCTCGCCGAGCACGGCCGCCCCACGACGCCGGCGGATCTCTCTCGCCACCAATGCCTGATCTTTTCTTACGCCAGCACGGGCGCCGTCTGGACCTTCACGGGACCGCTCGGCGAGGAAATAGTGCGCGTCGGCGGGCGAATACTATGCAACAACGGCGAGGCGCTCAGTCGGATGGCTGCGGATGGCTGCGGCATCGTCCTGCAACCCGACTTTATGGCGGAGCCCTATCTTAAATCCGGAGAGCTGGTGCAGGTGCTCGCGGACTATCGCAAAGAACCCGCGGGGATCTTCGCGATCCATACGAGCCGCCGCCATGCGCCGCCTAAGCTGCGCGCTTTCATCGATATGCTTGCGTCGGCGTTCAAAGCCGATGCGGCCGCTGTCGCGGGCGCCGAGCGGGTGTAAGGAAACAGGCAAGGCGCGGCGCATATGCGGCCGATTGATCGAGCGCAGCGTCGCGCGGACGCTCAATCCGGCCGGCATGCGCCGGGGCCAACGATCCTCTCAGCCAGGGGATGCGGCGGACCCGGCCAGCAAGCCGCCGTCGATATGTACCTCTGTCCCCGTCACATAGCTTGCTTCGTCCGAAGCCAGAGTGACGGCGATTGCCGCGACTTCCTCGGGCATTCCAAAACGCTTCAACGGCGTGTCGGCAACCAACGCTTGCATCCTGGCCTCCCGATCGGGCCCGGGTCCCAGCATCGGCTCCCACATCCGCGTCAGGATCGCCGCCGGATGGATCGAGTTGCAGCGGATTTTCCATCCCTTCTGTGCGCAGTAGAGCGCAACTGTCTTACTGTGGTTGCGGATCGCCGCCTTTGATGAGGCATAAGCAGCCGCAAGCGGGACACCCACCAAGCCGGAACGAGACGAGATGTTGATGATTGAGCCGCTGCCTTGCTCCTTCATCGCCTCGATGGCGTAGCGACACCCAAGGAATGTCCCGTCGAGATTGACTCGATGGACTTCCCGCCAATCTGCAAGGCTCGCGTGTTCGGGATCATGGGCCGCCACGCCCTGCTCAAACCCCGTTACGCCAGCGTTGTTGATCACCACGTCGGCTGTTGGGACGCGTTCGGCCAAGCGCCGCCACTCGGATTCCTCCCGCACGTCGAGCTTCTCGAACCGACAGCCGATTTCTGCGGCGGCCGCCGCGCCAGCCGCCTCGTCTATGTCTGTGAGAATGACGACCGCGCCTTCGTCACGAAAGCGGTGAGCAATCGCGCGACCAATGCCGCGCGCCGCGCCCGTAATGACGCATGTCTTCTTGTGAAGTCTTTTCATGATGATCTCGAAAAAGAGTCCAGCCAGCGGATCGCTCCGCTGTCGAGTGCCTTGCCGCCTAGCGGTGACTCTGGATCATTTCGAAATCTCCCAGGACAAATTTATTTACATGCGTTTCACGCCGCTAGGCAACGCCCGGCTGTGAGAATGTCTGGAGACGCATCGCAACCCGCTGCGCAGCTCAAAAGAACGCTAGCCCGACGCATCGGGTTCTGCAGTCGGCTCCTGCCGCTCGCGTGGTTTTCCATGCAGCTGAAGGCACGCTAGTCTTGCGGTTTATGCAACGTTACAACGCCAGAGCTTATTTGATAGGACGCTACAACCGTATTGGCTGAGCGCGCCACCCATTCCTCGACGACAAGGGACGCGGCGCGCAGCCTATTCAAGTCCAGCAGCTCAACCCGCATGAATCGGGCGTCGGCTTTTATCTGGCGCACAATATTCGACGAAGGCTGATTGGGATTTCTGCCTTCCTCGGCATCCTTCCGAAGCGACGATTTCAATTCACCTGCTATATTGCCGGGAAGCCGTTCGATTACTGCGGACATAAAGCAGTCCATGATATCGGCGTGCGCAGCGAGATATGTCGAGATGGTCAACTGCAGAGTCTGCATTTCATTATGGCTGGACATTTTACAATACCAAGTGATAGCAGGCCGCTCACTCATGGAGGCGCAGCGACGATTGCGCTGACGCATGCAAAACGCTTCGCGTGCGGCGCAGCAAATGATGAAAGCGCTTAACGTCCGCTTTTACAGAGAGTTAATTTGAGGAGCGCACATAAACTATACATACTTTTGTCTTAATCTGTTTGACCATGATGAATCACGAAAATTACCTCCACAAAAATCTTTTTGTCTGTGAATATGCGAGAGAAGAGGAGAAGCCTGCGCGTCGTCTGATGCGAGGCGTCTTCCCGGATCGAGCGCCCGACCGCGCGCGAATACGTTAAAATTCAACGGAAGCTTTGCTTCTGGCGGCGGGCGCCAGCGGAGACCAGGGAAATTCTAAAGCGCATGGCTTTCAGCGACGCCACCGGATGGCCCACACCGCGGAGACGCCGAAGCGTTCCGACGCCTGCCCGCAAGACACGCCGCAAAATATCCGGGATTACCCTTCCAACCAGCCAGACAAGAGCGCTCCTTGGGAGCCAACCACGGGACGGAGTTCGCAGGTGTTTTTTATGATGGCGCGCCCGAAAGGATTCGAACCTCTGACCCCCAGATTCGTAGTCTGGTGCTCTATCCAGCTGAGCTACGGGCGCCTGTCGACTGGCGGTCTCGACCCCGCTTCGGGGGGTCAGCGCCGCGACAAGCGACCGTTTAGCGACAACCGGAGCGCTTGGCAAGGGCTGTTATTTTTGCCGGCCCGCGCTTGCGCCGCCAATCTGATTCTTTAAGTAGGAATCGTCACACAGGATTTGCCATGGAAACTTTCGTCTCGAACGGCGTCGAGATTGCCTATTCGGATTTCGAGCCCCTTGGCGACGACCGACGCGAGCCGATCGTCCTCATTCATGGCTTCGCCTCCACCCATGCCGTGAACTGGATGTTCACCCAATGGGTCAAAACGCTGACGGAAGACGGACGCCGCGTCGTCGTCTTGGACAATCGGGGCCATGGCCGGTCGCAGAAGCTTTACGACCCCGCCGAATATGCGCTGGACCTGATGGCGGCGGACGTGGCCCATCTCCTCGACCATTTGTCGATCGCCCGCGCCGACGTCATGGGCTACTCGCTCGGCGCCCGAATCGGCACCGTGCTGACGCTCGCCCATCCGGACCGCGTCCGGTCGCTGATTCTCGGCGGCATCGGCCAATATCTCATTCAGGACGCGGGCCTGCCCTCGGGCCTCGCCGAAGCCATGGAGGCCGAGCGGATCGAGGACATCGATAATTCGATGCTCAAGATTTTCCGCGGCTTCGCCGAATCGACCCGCAGCGATCTCAAGGCGCTCGCCGCCTGCGTCCGCGGCGCTCGCAAGGCGCTGGACCCGGCGGTCCTCTCGAAGGTCGAATGCCCCGTGCTGATCTGCGTGGGCACGCGCGACGACGTCGCCGGCGACCCCTCGCCGCTGCAGCCGCTGTTCCGCAACGCCCGCGTTGTCGACATCCCTGGCCGCGACCACAACCGCGCCGTGGGCGACCGCATCTACAAGCAGGCCGTGGTCGAATTCCTGGCGCAACGCCCCTGATGCGCACCCGCGCCCGAGGCGCTATATAGCCGCGTGGCGCGCTTTCCGTTCCGGAAGCGCGCTTTCCGGGAACGGCTCGCTGTCATTCCCGACGCTTGCGACGCGAGCGATCGGGAATCCAGCGCCAAATCAAAGCCATCGCGGCTCTGGAGTCCCGGTCGGGCCGACGGCCCGCCGGGAGCCGAACGCGAGCTGTTCGAGCGGAAACGGATAAGAGGAAGCGTCCCATGGCCGCCGAAACGCGGGAAAAAGCCGCGTCCGTCATAGATTTTGATCCGCTCCTCGCCCGCCTGCGGCTCGAGGCGGAGGATGTGCTGCGCCGCGAGCCGGAGCTCGGCGGCTTCATCTACCCCGCCATCATGGCGCAGGAGAGCGTCGCTGGCGTCGTGATCCACCGCGTGGCGCAGCGCCTCGACCGGCCGGAAGCGCCCTATGCGGCGATTCGCCACGCCTTCGACTCCTACCTCGCCCACGACGGCGCCATTGCTGAGGCCTTCCGGGCCGATCTCCTGGCCGTGGTCGAGCGCGACCCCGCCTGCACACGGCTTCTGGAGCCGGCGCTCTACTTCAAAGGCTTCCATGCCCTGCAGACCTATCGGCTGGCGCATTGGCTGTGGAAAAATGGCCGCAGCGATTTTGCGCTGACGCTGCAGAGCCTGTCCTCGCAGATTTTCCAGACCGACATCCACCCGGCCGCCGTCATCGGCAAGGGCGTCTTCATCGACCACGCCACCGGCGTCGTCATCGGCGCGACGAGCGTCATCGAGGACGACGTCTCCATGCTCCATGGCGTGACGCTGGGCGGCACTGGCAAGGCGCGCGGCGACCGCCATCCGAAGGTGCGGCGCGGCGTGCTGATCGGCGCCGGGGCCAAGGTGCTCGGCAATATCGAGATCGGCCGCTGCGCGATGATCGCAGCCGGGTCTGTGGTGCTCGATTCGGTGCCGGCGAATAAGACGGTGGCGGGCGTGCCAGCGCGAATCGTGGGCGATTCAAAATGCGCCGAGCCGGCGCTGGCCATGGACCAGATGCTAGCGGTTCTAGATGCGGGAATGGACAAGAGGGCGGGGTTATAAGGTGAAGAAGCTGTTTCTTGGCGCGGCGCTTTCCATTCTGGCGTCCGCGGGTCTCTCGTCGCATGCGCTTGCCGCCGGCTGGCATTATTACGACCCGGACTGCCCCATTTCGCTGGGGCCGAAGTCGATGAAATTTGTGGCCATGCAGCCCAAGAAAAGCGTCGACCGCGAATGCGGCGCGCTACCGGAGACCGGCGCATCCGTCATCGTGCTGGACGCCAGCGACAATGAGTTGCGTGACATGAACTGGGACGTCCGCGTGCTGCGCGCCAAAGGGCCCGACAGCGAGCCGGACCCGGAGGTCGACGCCATCAGCCGCCAGCCGATCCAGAAGTTCCGCAACGGCATGGTGAATTTCGACCAGAACTTCAAGCAGGCGGGCAATTACCAGCTCTATGTGAAGCTCACGAGCGACGACGGCGCCAGGAGCTACGAGGGCCGCCACCCCTTCTCGGTGGGGCTCATCACCGACGAGGAATTCTATCTCTACATCGGCTTCGGGGTTTTTGCGCTCGCGGCGGGAGGCGTGGCTTTCGTCTTGTGGCGGAAGGGGAAGCTGTTTTTCAAGATTCCGGATTTTGCGAAACCAAGCTGATCGACGCCGTCATTGCGAGCGAAGCGAAGCAATCCGGGGCCGCCGTAGCTAACTTGGATTGCTTCGTCGCTTACGCTCCTCGCAATGACGAGGGCGGCCCCTCACCCAAACCTATTATTCTTCGGCCCCCCTCGCGGCAGCCTTCCCGCCTCCGCGCGATGCCCATCCACTCCATCATCTCCGCCGCCGCTACGTTAAACGCGCGGCCCGCCGTATCCGTCCAGCTCAGCCCTTCGGCGAGTGAGAATACCTTCGCGTCGGTCACGCCGCCGTCCTTGTAGCGCTGAGTGCGCACGCCCTTGCCGCGCGCGCGGCTACGCCTCGAAGCCCCGCCGCTTGCCGGGCACGCGTTTCCTCTACATAATCGAACAAGATTTCATCGAACCATTGTTTAGCGAGAGCAAGCGACGCTGATTGTAATCCGACCGGGCGGTCGCTCGCCGGCTCAGGAGGCAAAATCATGGATCAACGGATAGCGGCGTTGTCGCCGGGGCAGGCGCAACAGGCGGTGAAGGAATTATTCGATCTGTTGCCGGTCAATCTGTTCGACGGGGGCAAGCCCACCATCGCCGATCTTGATGATTTGGCCAAAGAGGCTCGCGACGGCGCGCCTCCCGACGTCGCGCCTTTCCTCGACGCAATGCTCGCGGAAAGGGAAACCGAGGCGCGCGGCGAGGTGGCCCGCCTCGTTCTCGACCAAGCGGCGCAGACCCCTGGCCTTCGCGATTATCTCGATGAGGCGCTACGGCGTGCGGCGCAGCCTCATATGGACCTGACGCTTCTGGCCGGCGTGGTCATTCTTGCGATGATCGCCGTGCCGAAGAAGATCAAGTTCAAGGACGGCAAGCTAGAAACGATCGAATGGGGCCAACTCCAGGACGGCGCCAAGCTTGCGCACGAAGTGACTGGCTTCGTCAAAGCCTTGCCTACCACGGTGAAGTCCTCCTTTTTCGGCGCCTGATGAGCGAGGCGGGCGAAACGCGCTTCCGGGCCTTGGCGGCGCGCCTCGTCGCTCTCGAACGTCAGGGGCAAAGCCTCCATTCATTGGTTGCGACGCAGCCCAAAGAGGTCCTCGGCCCACTGAGAGAGCTTGCCGGGGAGTCGGAGAGCATCGCCGACGAGATCAGAGCATGGGCGGCGGAGCCCGGTCCGCTCACGAGCGCATGGGGCCACACCCTGGCGGAGCGCGCCCGCCAAGCGGGTATTTTCCTGTGGCTCGGGGTTGCCGGCGCCCTCACCATGACCTGGGATTCCGCGGGCGCTCGAGTGGCGTGTCGGCGCGGTCTTGACTTGGCAGCCGTCGACGACCCCGAACGCGCTCTTCTTCTTGAGACCCTCGGCAAGATCGAGTTCGAGGCGGGCCACCTCGAAGCGGCGCAAGCGGCGATGACCGAAGCGATCGAGATCGCCGATTCTTTTTCCGATCCCGGGCGCTGGGCGGACCGGATCGGCGCCAGCGTCGAATTCGCGCCGATGCGGGCAATTCAGGCGCAGCGCTCAAGCGAGGGTGTATCACGAAGCCTTGGCCTGCTTGCGCACATCGCCCTCGCTCGCGGCGACCGCGAGAAATACGCGCGGACGCTTGATCTCGCCTACGAGGCCGCGATCAAGAGCCGCCAACCGGTGCTCATTCGCAGCATCTGGCGCCAGCGGTACGAATATGCCTTGCGCTGGGACGCCTCGGGCGCGGTGCTTGACGCAATGAATGCCGAACTCGATCGCGGCGGAGCGCCACAACTCGCCGGCGACGAGGCCTATAAGATCGACATGCAGCTCTTGCGTGGGCAGGCGCTCATCGAGCGGGAAGGCTATGCGAGCGCCGATCGCCGGCTGAAGGCTGCGCTCATGGCCGCGAGGAGCCCGCGCGAGCGCTGGACGACGCGCATGACCTATGGCCGGTTTTGCGAGGGCCGCCCTGGCCGTCGCCAGGAGGCGATCGAGCTGTTCGATGAGGCGCTGGCGATCGGCAACGAGACCGGCATCGCCGGCTTCATCGACGGCGCGCGGCGCGATTTGATCCGCCTGTTGATCTCGGGCTGCGCCGCGGCGGAGCGAACGCGCGCCATTACCGAGCTCGATGTCGTGTTGCGCGCCTGCCGCGACGCGCAGGACGGCGAGGGTTTCGCCCAGGCGTTGTTGCAGCGCGCGATGGCCCGCTTTCTCGATCGCGATTACGCCGGCGCGTTGAAGGACATCGACGGCGCGTTGAACTTCTCCGCCAACGCCCAGACCCGCGGCGAGGCGTTGACCGCCCGCAGCGCCGCGCTGCAGCGCCTCGGGCGTGATGAGGAGGCGCTCGCCGACGCCATCGAAGCCGTTGGCCTGTTTCCAGAGCGACGGCGTGATCCGCTCGGCGACGGGCCGGGCGCGGGCGGGGACGAATTGCAACACATTGAGGCCGCCTACGCGGCGGCCGCGCGCATCTGCGCCCGGCTCGGCCGCGCCGCCGAAGGGTTCGAGTGGGCCGAACGCGGTCGCGGTCGGCTGCTGCGCGCGCATCGTCAACTGCTCTCGCCCGCTGGCGCAGCATCCTCACGCGAAATCCTGCCGCTTCTCATCGACGCTCTTGCACGACACCCAGATGGACCCGCAGCGCTGGCCCTGTTCTCTGTCGGCCCGCTCGATACGGTCGTCTTCATCGTCGCTCCGGGCCGCCCCGTGCGCGAAGTCTCCGCCGAGTTCGGCGAGGCTCAACTGCAGAAGTTGCTACCGACCGCCGATGATGGGCCGCAGCAATGGAACGCGGGTCTCGCCGAGGCGCTGCCTGGCATTTCCGAAGCGCTACAACGCCCCCTGGCGGAGCTTCTTGAAACGGTCGAAGCCTGCAAGACCCTCTACATCGTCCCCGACTCGCACCTCCATTCGATCCCATTCGCGGCCTTGACCGGAAAGGACGGCACTTCACTAGTCGAACGCTGCGCGACGGTCATCGCGCCGTCGGTGGCGAGCTTACTCGAATGCCTCGGGCGGCGCCCGCAGGAGACGAAATCCTGCCTGACGCTCGGCGCCGGCGGCGTCGGCGTCGGAGAGATCAGCTTCGCCGCCCACGCGAAGGCGGTCGCCGGACTTTTCGACGACAAGTCCGAATGGAGGAAGCAAAGCCTGTATTTGTCGGAGCCGGAGGCCACTCCCGAACGATTTCTCGCAGAAGCAACGCGCTTTCGAGTGATCCATTTGGCCTGCCACGGCAACGTGCTCGCCGGCGTCATGGACACGCTCAGCGCCTCGGCCTTGCAGTTAACTGGCGGCCATCTGACAGCCCGCGCCCTGATCAAGGCCGAGGGGCCGTGGCTCCAAGCCGACCTCGTGTTTCTCAATGCTTGCCGCTCGGGCGGCTTCAGGGCCCGGCTTGCTAGCGAGGTGGGGGGATTCCGCCAAGCCTTTCTCGAAGCCGGCGCGCCGTCTCTCGTCGCGACCCTGTTCTATGTCGATCCGGATCACGCGCAGAAATTGGCCCAGGAATTCTATCGGCATTGGCTCGACGGCCAGACGAAGGCGGAAGCGCTGCGCCGCGCGCAGTGCTCGCTGCGCGATCGCGGCCTTCGCGTTGGAGACTGGGCCGCCCACACGTTGATCGGCCGCGCCTTCTGAGGTCCGAAGGACCTTCAGACTCCGAACTTTGCGAAGCCGAGCTGACACGCCGTCATTGCGAGCGAAGCGAAGCAATCCAGGGCCCCGTAGCTAACTTGGATTGCGTCGTCGCTTACGCTCCTCGCAATGACGGAGAGCTGGGGCTGCAGACCGACGCCCTCACCCGAACCGATTGTTCTTCGGGAACCCTCTCGGCGGCAGCCTTCCCGCTTCCGCGCGATGCCCCATCCATTCCGTCAGCTCCGCCGCTGCGACCTTGAACACACGGTCCGCCGTATCCGTCCAAGTCAGCCCATCCGCGAGTGAGAACACTTTCGCGTCGGCCACGCCGCCGTCCTTGTAGCGCTGCATGCGCACGCCCTTGCCGCGCGCCATGCGCGGCGCCTCTTCCAGCGGGAAGACGAGGAGCTTCCTGTTTTCGCCGATAATGGCGACGTGATCGCCCGCGGCTTCCGTCGCGACTTTCAGCTTCGCGGGCGGCTCGACGGAGAGAACGGCGCGCCCCTTTTTGGTGGATGACAGCAGATCGTCCTGCGCGACGATGAAGCCGCGCCCATCATCCGCAATCAGCAGTAACGACGTCCCCGCCGTATGCGGCAGCACGCGCGCAATATCCGCTCCTTCGTCGATGTCGGCATAAAGACGGATCGGCTCGCCATGGCCGCGCCCGCCCGGCAGTTTCGAGGCGTCGAGGGTGAAGGCCTTGCCATTGGTCGCGAGCACCAGAATCTTCGTCGTCGTCTGCGCGAAGAAACTCGTGTCCAGCGCGTCGTCGCCCTTGAATTGCAACGTCGACAAATCCTGCACATGACCTTTCAGCGCGCGAATCCAGCCCTTCATCGACACGACCACCGTGATCGGCTCGCGCTCGATCATCGCCTCTGCGAGATCGAGATCGACGGCTGCCGGCGCGTCCTCGAAAGTGGTGCGGCGCTTGCCGACCGGCGTCTGCGGGCCATAGAGCTTTTTGAGGTCGCGCACCTGCCCGGCGATCGTCTTCCACTGCTTGCCTTCGTCCTCGAGCAGGCTTTCGAGCTCGGCGCGTTCCTTGGTGAGATCGTCCAGCTCGCGGCGCAGCTCCATCTCTTCCAGCTTGCGCAGGGAGCGCAGCCGCGTGTCGAGGATATAATCGACCTGCAGATCGGTGAGCTTGAAGACTCTCTTCAACTCGACCTTCGCGTCATCTTCCTCGCGGATGATGCGGATCACCTCATCGAGGTTGAGGAAGACGATGATCATGCCTTCCAATTGCTCGATGCGGCGCAGGATCGCCGCGAGACGATGACGCGAGCGGCGTTGCAGCACCGTGCGGCGATGATCGAGCCATTGCCGCAGCGCCTCATCCAGCGAGACGACGCGCGGCGTCACGCCGTCGACCAGCACATTCATATTCATGCTGAAGCGCGTCTCCAGCTCAGAGAGCTTGAAGAGCGTCTCCATCATCAGCGCCGGATCGACGTTGCGCGCGCGCGGCTCGAAGACGATGCGCACATCCTCCGCCGATTCGTCGCGTACGTCGGCGACGAGCGGCAGCTTACGCTCGGAAATCAGCTCGGCGAGCTTTTCGATCAGCCGCGACTTCTGCACGCCATAGGGAATTTCGGTGACGACCGTCACCCAGCCGCCGCGCGGCAGCTCTTCCTTCACCCAACGCGAGCGCACGCGGAAGGAGCCGCGCCCGGTGCGATAGGCTTCGATAATCTCTTCACGCTTGTCGACGATGATGCCGCCCGTTGGGAAATCCGGCCCCCGCACGAAGGTGAGCAATTGCTCGCTCGTCGCGGCGCGATGCGAGATGAGATAGAGCGCAGCGTCGCACAGCTCGGCGAGATTATGCGGCGGAATGGACGTCGCCATGCCCACCGCAATGCCCTGCGCGCCATTGGCGAGCATATTGGGCAGCGCCGAGGGGAGCACGACAGGCTCCTTCTCCTCGCCCGAGTAATTGGGTTTGAAGTCGATCGCGTCCTCGTCGATGCCCTCGAGCAAAGAGCGGGCGACGGCGGTCATGCGCGCTTCGGTGTAGCGATAGGCGGCGGCCGAATCGCCGTCGATATTGCCAAAGTTCCCCTGCCCGTCGACGAGCGGGTAACGAGAGGAGAAATCCTGCGCGAGGCGCACCAGCGCGTCATAGATCGCCTGATCGCCATGCGGATGATAGGAGCCCATCACGTCGCCGACGATCTTCGCGCATTTCTTGAAGGGCGAGCCGGGATCGAGCCGCAGCACATGCATGCCGTAGAGAATGCGCCGATGCACGGGCTTCAAGCCGTCGCGCGCGTCGGGCAAGGCGCGATCGGTGATCGTCGAGAGGGCGTAACGGAGGTAGCGTTCTTCCAGCGCCTCGCGCAGATCGACTGGCGTCACCACGCTCTCGCCGCCGCCGTCCTTACCCTTTCCCGCGCCGCCCTTCTGCGCCATGCGATCCATTCGCCTCCGTTGGATTTTCGCCCGTACTAGGCGCAGGGGCCCGCCGGCGCAAGCGGCAAGCGCGCGGCGCGGCGGCAAATCGAGCCATCAACTTGATTTCCACCTTTTATCCCGCACTGTTGCAAATTAGCGCTTGCGAGGCGCCGTCACGCTTTCTAGAAAGACAGCACCGCCGGCTCAGCTTCTCCCGGGCCAAGTTTCCTCATAAATTTCTGTGGCTTCCGAATGACCTCGATCCTCAGAGCATTAGCGATTCTTGGCATGGCGTATGTTATGGGCTCGGCGCTCGCTCTCGAGACGCCACACGTCGCCGCTAGTGATTCGGCGCGCGCGACGCGCCACCATCAGCCGGCCGGCAAGGAAGAAGCCCGCAACGATAATGGCATGCAGGCGCTCTGCCGCGAGGTTCTGGTCGACACCGACGAGGGCTATGGCGTGACGAATCGCGAGTCGCGAGTCGTCTGCGAAGACGCGCGCTGATCTTTCACCTCAGCGCGGCGATATAAAGCGCCCGCGACGCCGGCAGAGTCGCGCCGCGTGGCGTCAATACATCGCGGGTCAGGAAATAGCCCGTCAGACGAAAGGCGTCGGCGATCTCCTCGGTCGGCGCGCTTTCGGTTTCCTCCCGCAGGAAGTGCGGATAGGGCAGCAGCCGATCGCGCCATGGCGCGGCGGCCTCCCGGTTCACCGCGCGGCCGGTTTTCGGCGACACATAGGCAAGGTCGTCGCGGGTTCCGGTGACCGCGCAGCGTTGCAGATCGAGACCGAATCCCAAGGCGCCGAGAAGCGCGAGCTCGAATTGCGCCATCAGCGGCGCAGCGGCATTGGGCGAATCAAGTCGCACTGCGATGGCTTCGGCCATGTCGAACAAGCCCTCATGCGGATCGCGCTCCGGCAGAAGGCGCAGCAGCGCCGCAAGCGTCGTTACGCCATGCAAGGCCGCGGCGCGATCGAGAAAGCGCGCGGCGCGCAAGGCGAGCGGCTCCACGGCATAGGCGCCCATATGGTCTTCGAGCCGCGCCCGCCATGTCGCCGCGACCAGATTCCCAGGCTGCAAAACAGGCCGCATCGCCTTGGAGCGCCCGCCGCGCACGACGCCGAGATGGCGGCCATGGGCGCGCGTCATCAGCTCCAAGATGACCGAGG
Source organism: Methylocystis sp. MJC1 (assembly GCF_026427715.1). Lineage (NCBI taxonomy): Bacteria > Pseudomonadati > Pseudomonadota > Alphaproteobacteria > Hyphomicrobiales > Methylocystaceae > Methylocystis > Methylocystis sp. MJC1. The sequence continues at coordinate 2,920,186 of NZ_CP107558.1, forward strand.
TCTCGCCATGTTTTCTGGCGCCGATGACGAGGCCTTCGTCCTGCCATTCCATGACTGGGTTTCTCGGGTGTTCCCGGCTATCTCAGCGATGACAATCTAATCTCCCTCCCCCTTGCGGGGAGGGGTTAGGGGTGGGGGTCGACAATCTAGATTGTTATCGCGGCTACCCCCACCCATCCCTCCCCGCGAGGGGGAGGGATGGGATCACGACTACGGAGCCTTACTCTCTCACTGCTCCGAGAGCTTCATCTCAGGGCTGTATTCCACCCCTTCGACTTCCTTGATCACCGCCTGCCCGCAGATCACGCGGTTTTGCGCCGTATCGAAGGTCAACGTCGGCCCGCCATGGAGCTTCCAGCCTTTGCTCAGCGCTTCCGTCACGCGGTGGCAGAAGGCCGCGTCGTCGGGGCCGGTGAGGTAACGGTAGATAGTCAGCGTTTTCGATTTCTTGGCCATGGCGTCCTCACGAATCAGGTCGCCCATACTATTCGCCTTTCGGGAATTCCAGTCGCATCTCGCGATAGCGTTCCGGATCCTCGGCCCAGTTCTCGCGCACCTTTACGAAGAGGAAAAGATGCACCGGCTGCTCGGCGGCTTCGGCGATCTCGCGTCGCGCCGCGGCCCCGATCGCCTTGATCGTCTTACCGCCCTCGCCGATGACGATTTTCTTCTGGCTGTCGCGCGCGACATAGATCGTCTGCTCGATGCGCGCCGAGCCGTCCTTCTGGTTCGTCCACATGTCGGTCTCGACCGTGGACTGGTAAGGCAATTCGTCGTGCAGCCGCTCGTAAAGCTGCTCGCGCGTGATTTCCGCGGCGAGGAGCCGCAACGGCGCGTCGGAAAGCTGATCTTCCGGATAAAGCCAGGGTCCCGGCTTCATGCGCTCGGCCAAGGCGTGCAGCAGATCCTGGACGCCATCGCCAGTCAGCGCCGAGACCATGAAGGTCTCCTCGAATTTCTCGCGCGCGTTGAGCTTCGCGGTCAGCGCCAGCAGCTTCTCGCGCGCGACGACGTCGACCTTGTTCAGCACGAGAATCTTGGGCGCCTTCGCCTCGGCGAGCTGCGCCAGGATCGCTTCGACCTCCTCGTCGAGCCCCTTGCGGGCGTCGACGAGCAGCGCGATCACATCGGCGTCGGCCGCGCCGGAAAGCGCGCTCGCGACCATGGCGCGATCAAGCTTGCGCTTGGGTTTGAAAATGCCGGGCGTGTCGACGAGCACGATCTGCGCCAGCCCGTCGATGGCGATGCCGCGCACCAGCGCCCGCGTCGTCTGCGCTTTGCGCGAGACGATGGAGACTTTGGCGCCGACGAGCTGATTGAGCAGCGTCGACTTGCCGGCGTTGGGCGCGCCGACCAGCGCCGCAAAGCCGCAGCGCGTTTCCTGTTCCTGTTCCGTGGCGTTGGTGTCGGTCAATTCGTGTTCCATCTTCCCATCGGTCGCGATGTATCGGCGCCGGCGCCGCGTCCCCCTTCCCCTTGCGGGAGGGTGGCAGGGGTCGACAATCAAGGTCGTTATCGCGGCTTCCCCCACCCTAACCCTCCCCGCAAGAAGGAGGGAAGAGGATCACGCCGCGGACTCGTGAAATTGGGGCATATGCTGCGGCCGGGAAGAAAGCCTACTCCTGCACGCCCTCGCGCGCCATAAAGGCCGCCGCGGCCGCCTGCTCGGCGGCGCGCTTGGAGCTTCCCGCTCCCAGCGCGGATTCGAACCCCTCGATGTCCACCGCCAGCTCGAAAGACGGCGCGTGATCCGGTCCGCTGCGCGCCACCACCCGATAACGCGGCGTCGCGAGCCGGCGCGCCTGGGCCCATTCCTGCAACGCCGTCTTGGCGTCGCGCAGACAGCGCCCGGCTTCGTGCATTTTAGGGCCGAAAGCAGCGCGCACCACGGCTTCCGCGGCCAGCGCCCCGCCATCGAGAAAGACCGCCCCGATGATCGCCTCGCAGACGTCGCCGAGGATCGCACGCTTCTTGCGCCCGCCGGTCTGCGCCTCGCCCTCGCCGAGCCGAATATAGGGGCCGACGCCCCAGCTTTCCGAGACTTCCGCGCAGGTCTCCTTGCGCACCAGCGCGGCAAGGCGGCGAGAGAGCTCGCCCTCGCTGTCGCCGGGGAAGCCCTCGTAAATCATATGCGCAACGGCGAGGCCCAGGACGCGATCGCCCAGAAACTCCAGCCGCTCGTAGGAATCGGGGCGCTGCGTCGCGGCGCTGACATGCGTCAACGCCCAGCGCAGCAGGGCCTTATCCTTGAAGGCGTGCCCGATGCGCTCCTCCAGCGCCGAGAGATCGGGCTTGCTCCGCGCCATCTAAGTCCGCTCAATGCGCCGGCTTGAAAAGCCGATCCCAGCGCACCGACCAGGGCCAGCGCCAGAAGTAGAGAGCGGGTTCGTCCTTCTTCACGGAGAAGAAGATAACTTCCGCGCGCCCGACGAGATTGACGAAGGGCACATAGCCCACGCCGCCAAGCTCCGGCGCAATGCGCGAATCCGTGGAATTGTCTCGGTTGTCGCCCATCATGAAGTAATGGTCCGGCGGCACGACGAAAAGCTCGGTGTTGTCGTTGATGCCGTGGTCGCCCTCGATCTCGATGATCGTGTGCTCGATCCCGGGATGCTCGCTGTCGCCCGGCAGCGTCTCCCGATAAGTCGCGACCGGAACCTCCTGCCCTTCGCGATTTTCGGTCCGCGCCTTCTCGATCTTGTCGCGCTGCACGACGACGCCGTTGATGTAGAGGCGGCCCTCGATCATCTGGATACGGTCGCCGGGCAGGCCGATCACGCGCTTGATATAGTCCGTCTCATTGTCGCGCGGCAGCTTGAAGACCACGACGTCGCCGCGCTTGGGCGGCGAGGCGAGAATGCGACCTGAGAACACATTCGGCCCGAAAGGCATGGAATAGTTCGAATAGCCATAGGCGTATTTGGAGACGAAGACGTAATCGCCGATGAGCAGCGTCGGGATCATCGATCCCGAGGGGATGTTGAACGGCTGGAACAGCAGCGTGCGAATGACAAGCGCAATGGCCAGAGCCTGGATGATGACCTTGACGGTCTCCAGAAGCCCGCCCTCTTCCTGTTTCTGGGCCATCGGGACGTTCCTGCTCAAGCCGTGCTCCTTGATGTCATGGGCGCCAAAGCCCGCCCTGCGCCCCTTAGCACGCCAACGCCAGGATGAGAACCTGCGCCGTTCCGGAGGCGCGCGCCTCTTTGCTTCGGGCCCAATCCTCGAAAGCCTTTTCTTTACCGGACAAGCATGCGACAAGCCCAGCGTGGCCGGCTTTGCAGCGGATCGCCGCAAGCTCGAAAAGGAACTCACTGGGTCGCGCGCCGATGTCGGTCAAACACCCTATCATCTCGATCACCGGCTCGTCCGGGGCGGGGACGAGTTCGGTCAAGGCGACCTTCGAACAGATTTTCCGCCGTGAACGCATCGAGGTCGCCTATGTCGAAGGTGACAGCTTCCATCGCTACGACCGCGAGGCGATGAAAGCCAAGATGGCCGAGGCTCAGACCACGGGCAACCAGAATTTCAGCCATTTCGGGTCGAGCGCCAACCTCCTCTCCGAGCTGGAAAACCTCTTCCGCGAATATGGCGAGACGGGCTCGGGCCGCTACCGCCACTACGCCCACGACGAAAATGAAGCAGCGCAGCTTCACGTGCCGCCGGGACAATTCACCGACTGGCAGGAGCTGCCCCCCAATACGGACATCCTCTTTTATGAGGGGCTGCATGGCGCGGTGGTGACGGACGAGGTCAATGTCGCCCGCTACGCCGATCTCAAGATCGGCGTCGTGCCGGTCATCAATCTCGAATGGACGCAGAAGCTCCACCGCGACCGCAACTCGCGCGGCTACACCACCGAGGCCGTGACCGAGACCATTCTGCGCCGCATGCACGACTATGTGCATTACATCTGCCCGCAGTTCTCGGAGACGGACATCAACTTCCAGCGGGCGCCAACCGTCGATACGTCCAACCCCTTCGTCGCGCGCTCGATTCCAACGCCCGATGAATCCATCGTCGTCATCCGCTTCCGCGAGCCGCGCGGGGTGGACTTTCCCTATCTCGTGACGATGATCGCCGGGAGCTGGATGTCGCGCGCCAATTCCATCGTCATTCCGGGCAATAAGCTCGATCTTGCGATGCAACTCATCCTCACGCCGAGGATCCTCGAACTCGTAAGGCGCCGAAAGAGCGCGACCTGAAAGAACGGAATATGTCCAGAGCACACGAAGTCGACGGGCGCAGCTGCGCCAACGCCATCCGCGCCCTTGCTATGGACGCGGTGGAAAAGGCCAAATCCGGCCATCCGGGCATGCCCATGGGCATGGCCGACGTCGCGACCGTGCTGTTCCAGCGCTTCATGAAGTTCGACGCGAGCCGCCCGGATTGGCCCGACCGCGACCGCTTCGTGCTCTCGGCCGGCCACGGCTCCATGCTGCTTTACGCCCTGCACTATCTGCTGGGCTATCCGGGCATGACCAAAGCCGACCTCGAAAACTTCCGCCAGTTCGGCGCGCCGACAGCGGGGCATCCGGAATATGGCCATGCGCCGGGCGTCGAGACGACGACGGGCCCGCTCGGTCAGGGCCTCGCCACGGCTGTCGGCATGGCGATCGCCGAGCGCCTGACCGCCGCGCGCTTCGGCGACGATCTCGTCGACCACAATACTTATGTGATCGCGGGCGACGGCTGTCTGATGGAAGGCCTGAGCCACGAGGCGATCGACCTCGCGGGGCATTTGAAGCTCTCCCGCATGATCGTGTTCTGGGACGATAATTCGATTTCCATCGACGGCCCGACTGATCTCTCGACCTCGACGGACCAATGCGCCCGCTTCGCCGCCGCCGGCTGGCACACGCAGCGCGTCGACGGCCACGATATGGAGGCTGTGGCGAAGGCGATCGAGATCGCCAAGGCCGCCCCCCGCCCCTCGATGATCGCCTGCCGCACGGTGATCGGCTATGGCGCGCCGGGCAAACAGGGCAAGGAGTCGGTCCATGGCGCGCCGCTGGGCGCGACGGAGGTTGCCGCCGCCCGCGAGACGCTGCTTTGGCCGCATACGCCTTTCGAGGTGCCCGAGCCGATCCTCTCCGCCTGGCGCGCCGCCGGCCAACGCGGCGCGGACGCACGCGCCGCGTGGGCGAAGCGCCTCGCCGCTTCGCCGAAGGGCCGCGCCTTCGAGACCTTCCTGAACAATAATGTCGCGGCGGAGATCGCCGGCCCGCTCGCCGCCTTCCGCGCCACGCTGGCGGCCGAGAAGCCCAAGGTGGCGACGCGCAAATCCTCGGAAATGACGCTTGGCGTCATCAATGAGTCGACGGCGGCGACGATCGGCGGTTCGGCCGACCTCACCCACTCGAACTTCACGCTCACCAAGGGCATGGGCTCGGTGCGGCCGGGCGATTTCTCCGGCCGCTATCTCCACTATGGCGTGCGCGAATTCGGCATGTCGGCGGCCATGAACGGCATCGCCCTGCATGGCGGCTTCGTGCCCTATGGCGGCACCTTCCTGGTCTTCTCGGATTACGCGCGCGGCGGCATCCGCCTCTCGGCGCTCATGGGCCTGCGCGTGATTTACGTGCTGACCCACGACTCGATCGGTCTGGGCGAGGACGGCCCGACCCATCAGCCCATCGAGCATCTGGCGTCACTGCGTGCCATGCCCAACCTGCTGGTCTTCCGCCCGGCCGACGCCATCGAGACGGCGGAATGTTGGGAGCTCGCCATCGCACAGAAGGCGACCCCTTCCCTGCTCAGCCTCTCGCGCCAAAACTTGCCGACGCTGGATCGCCCCGTCTCCGAAAACCTTTCGGCCAAGGGCGCCTATGTCGTGCGCGAGCCGGGGGGCGGCCGCGATGTGACGATCCTCGCCACGGGCTCCGAAGTCGAGATCGCGCTCGCCGGCGCCGACGCGCTGGCGACGAAGGGCGTCAAGGCGGCGGTCGTCTCCATGCCCTGCTGGGAGCTCTTCGAGGCGCAATCCGCCGACTATCGCGCGCAGGTGCTGGGCAAGGGCCCGCGCATCGGCGTCGAGGCGGCGGCGCGGCTCGGCTGGGACCGCTGGCTCGGCGAGCATAGCGTCTTCATCGGCATGACGGGCTTCGGCGCCAGTGCGCCGGCTCCGGAGCTTTACAAGCATTTCGGCATCACGGCCGAGGCCGTTGCCGAGGCGGGTGTCGCGCTGGTCGGAGCTGCCCGCGCCTGAGGGGGCCTGAGGCCTGGCGGTGCGTGCTGATCGGCAAGAAGATGTGCTATTATGCCTCGGCCGTCCGAATGGCCGAGGCATTTTGCATTAGCGGATCCCCACTTTGACCGACGAGCCCGAAAACCTAACATTGGCGCTGCTGCGCAAGATCGATAAGAAAGTGGACGCCGTCGACGCGAAAGTCGACGCCATGGGCGCCGAGCTTCGCTCGGAAATGCACTCGCTCCGCGCAGATGTCGCGTCCGACATGCTGACCCTCGAAAAGCGCCTTTCCGACCAGATCGTGGGGCTGCGCCGCGCGGTGGTGGAATATCACTCTTCGGCGGTTGGACACGGCGTCCTGCTGAGCGAGTTCGAGGAGCGCCTGCTCCGCCTCGAGCGCCACGTTGGCCTGCCGCCCGAGAGGCATTGAAGGTCTCGCACAGGCAGGTTGCCTCCTCCTCTAGGGGCCATCGTCATGCCCGGCCCTGTGCCGGGCAGCCACGCCGCGCCGCTATGACAAACAGTCAGAGACGTGCCAGTGAGTCTCGGCCTGGATGGCCGGGACCGAGCCCGGCCATGACAGGCGGGAGCGATTGTCAATATCCTCCGCCGCAACTGGCCCTCATTGCCTGTACGATGTAGATAACCGCGCAAGTTCCCGCCGTTTCGAACGGCATCTGCCTCTAAAAAGGGAGAAACTTCCCAATGGCCCTCGTCACCCTGCGACAGCTTCTCGATCACGCCGCCGAGCACGACTATGGCGTGCCTGCCTTCAACATCAACAATATGGAGCAGGGCCTCGCGGTGCTGGAGGCGGCCTCCGCCGTCGATGCGCCGGTCATCATCCAGGCCTCGCGCGGCGCGCGCAATTACGCCAACGACATCATGCTCGCCAAGATGATCGAGGCGCTGATCGCCATGTATCCCGACATCCCGATCGTGATGCACCAGGACCACGGCAATAGCGAAGCCACCTGCGCCAGCGCCATCCGCTTTGGCTTCTCCTCGGTCATGATGGACGGCTCGCTCAAGGCCGACGGCAAGACCCCCGCCGACTATCAATACAATGCCGACGTCACCCGCCGCGTCGTCGATCTGGCCCACTGGGTCGGCGCCTCGGTCGAGGGCGAGCTCGGCGTGCTCGGCTCGCTCGAAACCGGCGAAGGCGAGAAGGAAGACGGCCATGGCGCCGAGGGCAAGCTCAGCCACGACCAGTTGCTCACCGACCCGGCCCAGGCCGAGGATTTCGTCGCCCGCACCAAGGTCGACGCGCTCGCGATCGCCATGGGCACCTCGCACGGCGCCTATAAATTCACGCGTAAGCCAGACGGCGCGATCCTCGCGATGAAGGTCGTCGAGGAAATTCACCGCCGCCTGCCGAACACCCATCTCGTGATGCACGGCTCGTCCTCCGTGCCGCAGGAGCTGCAGGACGCCTTCAACGCGGCCGGCGGCGAAATGCCCCAGACCTGGGGCGTGCCGGTCGAGGAAATCCAGCGCGGCATCAAATTCGGCGTGCGCAAGATCAACATCGACACCGACTGCCGCATCGCCATGACGGCGGCGATCCGCGCGACGCTGAACAAGAACAAGGGCGAGTTCGACCCGCGCAAATATCTGAAGCCCGCGCAGGAAGCCATGGTGAAGGTCTGCAAGCAGCGCTACGAGGAATTCGGCACGGCCGGCCAGGCGAGCAAGATCAAGCCGGTGCCGATGGCGGAGATGGCCAAGCGCTACGCCAGCGGCGCGCTCGATCCGCAGTTTGCGGCTAAGAAGGCGGCGGAGTGAGACTTACGGACGCGCCCCGGCCGGAGATACTCCGGTTGGGGCGGGCTTCATGCCGCCGATCAACAACAACTTTTTGAAGCAAGAAGAACTACTCGCAGGACCTACTACTCAAGCCGCCGCCTCGCGCCCCTGCGTCTGATCGCCTTTCCCCGCCAGAAGCCCGGCAATCGAAATATCCTCATCCAACTCATCCCAGTGCAGTCCACCGCGGCTAATCTCGAAGGCGAGGCGTTGCCGGGGCGTCGCATGGAGAAGGCGCGGGAACCAGGCGAGCGGCACGCCGAGGACGCGACCATCGGACAACTCGACCCACATGCTGTCGTCGTCGAAGCGCAGCGACTTAGCCGAAATAGTCATGCCATGCCCTTTCGATCAGCCCGGACCGCTCTTCGATGAGGCGCGCCAGCAGGCGCAAGGTCTTCGCATCGAAGCCGTCGCTCTCGGCGAGACTCACGGGCGCCAGCCAGAATTTGGCCACCGCCTCCCCTTTGCGCACATGAATATGAACGGGTTCGCGCGGGTCGCCCTCGTTCGAGTAGAAAAAGAACTTATAACCCTCGTGTCGAAATACCACAGGCATTTTCGTCCTGCCCTGCCTTCGCCGCCATGCTAGTGATCGGCTGACGCAAATCAACCACGCGATACCATGACCGACACCATCATCGCCCCCTCCATCCTCTCCGCCGACTTCGCCAAGCTCGGCGAGGAGACCCGCGCCATGGAGGCCGCCGGCGCCGATTGGATACACCTCGACGTGATGGACGGGCATTTCGTGCCCAACATCACTTTCGGCCCTGCCGTTGTCGCCGCGCTGCGGCCGCATACCAAGCTGCCGCTCGACGTGCATCTGATGATCTCGCCCATCGACCCCTATATCGGCGCCTTCGCCGATGCGGGCGCGGACATCATCACGGTCCATGCGGAAGGCGGTCCGCATCTGCATCGCTCGCTGCAGGCCATTCGCGCGCGCGGCAAGAAGGCGGGCGTCTCGCTCAATCCGGCGACGCATGAGAGCGCCCTGCAATATGTGCTCGACGACGTCGACCTCATCCTCGTCATGAGCGTCAACCCCGGCTTCGGCGGCCAGAGCTTCATTCCCGCCCAGCTCGCCAAAATCCGAGCCATCAGCGAGATGATCGGCCCCCGCCCCATCCGCCTCGAAGTCGACGGCGGCGTGACGCCCGAGACCGCCCCCGCCATTGTCGAAGCCGGCGCCGACGCGCTGGTTGCGGGCTCGGCGGCCTTCCGCGGCGGACCCTCCCAATATGCCGGCAATATCGGCGCGCTGCGCGCCGCGGCGGCGAGCGCGGGAGCCGTATCGGTCTAACAACCATTTTCCGCGTGGGAATCGGGAGCTGCAAGAGCGTTGGCGTGGCTCTGGGTTCCCGATCGCTCGCGTCGCGAGCGTCGGGAACGACAACGAGCCAATCGAGCCGATTTCCCCTAACGCCCGCCTTTCATTCTGCGCCGCTCATGCTCTAGGCTGGGGGCGATATGACCCACGCCCCTTTCACGATCCTTCTCGCGCTGCTCACCGCCGCGCTGCTTTTGTCGATTGTCGCCAATAAGCTGAGGATGCCGCCCGCGGCCGCCTATGTCATCGGCGGCATGGCGCTAGCGCTGACCCCCGCCAAGCCGCCCTTCACGATCGACCCGGAATTCATCCTGACGCTCTTTCTGCCGCCGCTGCTGCAATCGAGCGCCTATTTCACCGTCTGGCGCGACTTCAAAGCCAATCTGCGGCCGATCCTCATGCTCGCCATCGGCGCGGTGACGTTCACCACGCTCGTCGTCGGCCTTGTCGTGCACGCCCTGCTGCCCGAGCTGCCGCTCGCCGCCGGCTTTTGCCTGGGCGCCATCGTCTCCCCGCCCGACGCCGTGGCCGCCAAGGCGGTGCTGCAGCGCCTCCCGGTCCCGCCGCGGCTCGTGACGATTCTCGAAGGCGAGAGTCTCGTCAATGACGCCTCGGGGCTGATGCTCTACCGCCTGGCGGCGGCGGCTGCATTGACTGGCGTCTTCAACTGGTCGGACGCCGCGATCATGTTCGGCCGCCTGTCGGCCGGGGGCATTGCCGTCGGCCTCGTCGCGGGCCTGCTCGCCAACGGCGCCATGTCGCGCCTGCGCGACACGCAACTCATCATTCTCGCGAGCTTCCTCATCTCCTGGGCGACCTATGTCGGCGCCGAGGCGCTGCATGTCTCCGGCGTTTTAGCCGTGGTGACGACCGGACTGCTGATGGGCTGGGCGCAGCACGCCATTCTCGATGCGCAAAGCCGCATCGAGGCGCAGGCGGTGTGGCGCGCCGCCGTCTTCGTCATGGAGGCGATGGTTTTCATCCTGATCGGCCTGGCGCTGCGCAAAATCGTCGAAGGACTCGGCGGTTTCAATGCGGCTGCCGCGTCGACCCTTCTCAACGCGTTGATCGTCACCGCCGCCGTCATCGCCGCGCGCTTTCTCTGGGTGTTCCCTGCCACCTATTTGCCGCGCCTCCTGCCCGCCGTGCGCAACTATGACCCCTGCCCGCCTGTCTCCGTTCCGATCGTCGTCGGCTGGGCGGGCATGCGCGGCGTCGTGAGTCTGGCGGCCGCTCTCGCTTTGCCTGCCGAATTTCCCGGCCGAGATTTCATCGAGCTGACGACCTTCGTCGTCATCGCAGTCACCGTGCTCCTGCAGGGCGCAACGCTCGGCCAGCTCGTCGATTGGCTGAAGCCGACCGCCTCTCCCCCCGGCGGGGCCGCGCATCTCGACGACCATGAGGCGCGCGAGAAGATTTACCAGGCGGCGTTTCTCATCATCGCGGCCGAAGTCGACGAGGATGGCAAGGAGCGCCATCCCATGCTGCTCGAGGATTACCGGCGCCGCGTGACGGTCCATCAACGCGCCCAGCGCGAGGGCGATGCGCTGATCGAAACGAAGCGCGCCCATTTCACGATGGCGCTCGCCGCCGTCGCCGGCGCGCGTGCGGAGCTGTTGCGCCTGCATCGCGCTGGAGACATACACGACGCAACGCTTCACGCCATCGAGGCGGAGTTGGATCTCGAAGAATCGCGGTTGTTACACCTCTCCGGCGAAGCCGCGCCCGCACATTGATGCGCCTCCCCGAGACCCCGTCATTGCGAGCGAAGCGAAGCAACCCAGGGCCGCGATAGCTGCCCTGGGTTGCTTCGTCGCTTCGCTCCTCGCAATGACGCGGGCGGTTGCTGCGAGGCCCAGGCAACGCTTCCTGCTCGCCGGGAAGCACAAGCCCCAAGCGAACCGTTCAAGCGGAAATGACGCCATGTAACAGTTTCGTCGCTTCGGTCATGCTTAGATAACCGGAAGGAGCCGCCGAGCCGATGGACATGAACGAGCGCGATCTACAAACGCTGCGCGACGACGTCGCGGCTCTGCGTGAGGCTGTCCGTCAGGAAGGCGACGCGCGCCTCGCCGATTGGGGGACCGAAGCAGCGTCGACGCCCGGCGCCCGCAACCTCGCTTATTACCTCGCCCTGCGCGGGCGCGATCTGATCGAGCTGCAATTGCGCCTCGCCTCCTATGGCCTGTCGTCTCTCGGGCGCAGCGAGGCGGATGTGCTCGGCGCCCTTGATGCGCTTCTCGCGACGCTGCGCCGCCTCTGCGGGGAGAGCGCGGCTTATCCGGCGCGCCGCGGCGAGGAAGCGCTCGTCGCCGCCTGCAACCGGATATTCGGCGACGGCGAGACTCGCACGCGGATCATGGCGACCCTGCCAAGCGAAGCCGCCGACGATCCCACCCTCGTCGCCGCACTGATCGACGCCGGCATGGACTGCGCGCGAATCAATTGCGCTCATGATGACGCCGCCGCCTGGGCGCGCATGGCGGGTCATGTCCGCACGTCGGCCGAACGCCTCGGGCGTCCCTGTCGGGTGCTGATGGACGTCGCGGGACCCAAGCTGCGCATAGAACTGGTGCGCGGACCGGAGAAATGCCGCGTTTTCGTCGGCGACCGACTGCGCCTGCTCTCTGAGCTCGACGCGCGCGGCAAGGGGATCGCCGCCGCGTTGAATTTCCCGCAGGTCGTCGGCCAGCTACAGCCGGGGACAGAAATTTCCTTCGACGACGGCAAGGCCCTGGGCCGCGTCTGCTCCTGTGGCGACGACGGCGTCGAGGTCGAGATCACCGCGGCGCGGACCAAGGGACTGCGGCTCAAGCCCGGCAAGGGCGTGAATCTCCCCTCCGTCGATCTCGATCTCTCTCCGCTGACCCCCAAGGATCTCGCCGATCTTGACGTCGTCGCAAAGCTCGCGGACCTCGTCGGCTTCTCCTTCGTCCAGCGGGTCGAGGACATCGCTTTGCTCGATCGGGAGCTTGCCGCTCGGCGCCTCGATGCGCCCCGGCAGGGCCTGGTGCTCAAGATCGAGACGCCGCTCGCGATCCGCAACCTGCCGAGGCTGATCGTGGCGGCGGCGGCGCGCGGTCCGGCGGCCGTGATGATCGCGCGCGGCGATCTCGCCGTGGAAGTCGGCTTTGTGCGTCTCTCCGAGATGCAGGAAGAGATTCTCTGGCTTTGCGAGGCCGCCCATGTGCCGGTCATTTGGGCGACCCAGGTGCTCGATCAATTCGTCCATGAAGGCATCGCGAGCCGGCCCGAGACAACCGACGCCGCCATGGCGCAGCGCGCCGATTGCGTCATGCTCAACAAGGGCGCCTATCTGCCGCAAGGCGTGCGCTTTTTGCGCGAGGTGCTGGGGCGCATGGAGCGCCACCAATCCAAGAAATTCACGAGACTAGCGCGTCTCAAGGCGTGGTCTTGAGCGAAACGCATACTCCCGGGTTGCAGAGCGGCGCCTGCCGCATTATTGAGAGCGGGCGCTTTGGGGCGTCGCCAAGTGGTAAGGCAGCGGATTTTGATTCCGCCATACGGAGGTTCGAATCCTCCCGCCCCAGCCACAGCAAACAACACGCTGTATCGAAGAAAGCGCGTCTGAGCCCGGGCAAATTTTTGGACATCCCGTAAGCTCGCAGGGCCTACCGCCCCATTCATGCCTGCTTGATAGATACTATCCAGCTCATGATGCGGAATCTGTCGCAAAGGCGACCGTCACAACTCAGATTGAACAAGGCTAAAGTAAAATGAGTGCGCGGAGTTCGACCCCCTTGGCAGTCGCCATCCTCGGCTTGTTGCTGGCGATCGTGAGCTACGGAATCAAAGACCCGAAACTTGCGACCCTTGTCTATGGATCAGGGCTGATGTCCGCCGGCTTCGCCGTGCTGCATTGGTTCATGATTCCCGTCCAAAGACGCAAAGTTCCTCCGAGCCTTTGACGGCCCTTTTCGTCGTCGCGACCCAACAGGCGCAGCGTCCCCGCGCCTCACCATCCCGCGACGAAAATCTCGACGAAGGCGGCGAAGTAAAGCAAAGCCACGACACCGACGACCACTTTGTCTTCCGCCATCGTCGCGCCCTCCACGCGCAGCGCCCCCAGGGCCAAACCTAAAGCCCGCGGCCCTGGAGAAAAGGGTGCCAGCGGGATTTTTGCGGAACGGCGCCGCTGCGCGCCCCTGGCCTCAGTTGCCGTTGATTTTTTGCACGCGCGTATCGCGCCAACCCAAGGGGCGACCGTCCTGCGCCCGTAGTTCCAGCCGGGCGACGGGGGTGCCGGATTCATTGTCGATCAGCGAGGATCGCGGCTCATCGGCGCCATAGAGATGGTCTTCGCCCCATTGGCGTAGCGCGACGATAACGAGATAGAGACCGCGCCCTTTTTCGGTCAGGACATATTCCTTGTAGGCGCTGCCGTCCGAAGCTGGCGCCGTCTCCAGAATGCCGCGTTCGGTCAGATCGCGCAGCCGTGTGGCCAGCATTCCCTTGGCAATCCCGAGACCGTTTTGAAACTCACTGAACCGGCGCACGCCGTCAAAGGCGTCGCGGATGATCAGCAGCGACCACCACTCGCCGATGACATCGAGCGCGCGCGCCACCGGGCAACCCGCATCCCAAAGGCTGACCCGTTTGACCATAAACACCACTCTCCTCGCGCAATTCTAGTTCTAAAATAGAACTAGAATTCCATTCGCACAAGTGGTCTCGATATGGAACCAGATCGGGCTTTCACGAACGGGATCCCATGCAGGATGCAAGCGGAACAACGGCGCAGAACCCGCCAAATGATGGATTGTCGAAGATCGCCACCCTGATTTTCTCCGCCGCCGCCGGTCTCAGCGTTGCAAACGTCTATTATGCGCAGCCTTTGCTCGACGCGATGGCGAGCGATTTCGGGATTTCCCCCGCCTCTATCGGTCTCGTCATAACATCGACGCAGGTCGGCTACGGGCTGGGGCTGATCTTCATTGTGCCGCTGGGCGATCTCGTCGACCGCCGCCGGCTCATCATCGGCCAGGGCATCCTCTCGGTGATCGCATTGGTCGCCGTGTCCGCAGCCAGAAGTGAAGCGGTTCTGTTCCCGAGCATGGCCGCGATGGGCCTGTTTGCCGTGGTGGTGCAGGTGCTGGTCGCCTTCGCCGCGACGCTGGCGGCGCCTGCCGACCGAGGCAGGGCGGTCGGCATGGTCACGAGCGGCGTCGTCATCGGCATTCTCACCGCCCGCTTCGTTGCGGGACTATTGGCCGATTTCAGCGGCTGGCGAGCGGTCTATCTGACCTCAGCCATTTTGACGGCGGCAATGGTCGGGCTGCTCATGCGCGTGCTGCCACGCAACCTGCCGCCGGACAGCGCCGACAGCTACGCCGCGGCGCTGCGCTCCATTCCCGTCCTGTTCCTGCGCGACCGGGTTTTGCTGATTCGCGGCCTTCTGGCGTCGCTGATCTTTGCGACGTTCAGCACCTTCTGGACGACCTTGGTCCTGCCGCTCAGCGCCGCGCCATTCAGCTACTCGCACACTCAGATCGGGCTATTTGGCCTCGTTGGCCTGGCGGGCGCGATCGCCGCGACGGTGGCGGGACGGCTCGCCGACCACGGCCTCGGCGAATGGACGACCGGATTGTCCCTCGCGCTTCTGTTAGCGTCATGGGCGCTGATTGCAGCCCTGCCGTGGTCGATCCCGCTTCTGCTTGTCGGCGTGATACTGCTCGACCTTGCCGTACAGGCCGTCCATGTCGCCAATCAGAGCATCATCTTCGATCGCCACCCCGAGGCGCGCAGCCGTCTCGTCGGCGGCTATATGGTTTTCTATTCCGTCGGCAGCGCCATTGGGGCGATCGCCGCGACCATGACCTATGCCCATGCCGGTTGGCGCGGCGTCTCGATGCTGGGAGCGACGTTCAGCGCAACCGGTTTGCTGGTCTGGGCCGTCACGCGCCACGTGCCGATCAGCAGGGGGCGATGACATGCGGCGGATCTACGTAAGCTGACGGCGTTTCCTGAACTGCCCCGCGGCCGCATTTCAATGATCGACCTGATCCGGACGCTGTTCGTTGCTGAATATCTGATAATGACGCGCAAGCTCCATCAATAGTCCGGCGGCGCGGGACGGTTTTCGTCCCGACGTCGCGATCAGGCCGAAGCGCCGGCACAGCGGCGGATCGAGCCGCGCCACGCGCAAGCCCTTCCGCTTCTCGGGCAGGGTCGATTCGGGGATGAGGCTCACGCCAACGCCCTCGCGGACGAGCGCAACGGCGCTCGCCCAATCGCGCACCTCCATCCGCACATCGGCGAGCGACAGGCCGGCGGCCTCCGCAAGGGCGCCTGCATGGAGATGGCATCCGCCTGTCGCCAGCACGAAGGGCTCCGCGATCAGCTCGGCAAGCGAGAGCGTCGCGCGGCGGCCCAGCCGATGGCCGGCCGGCAACACACCCACCCAGGCGTCCTGCCCGATACAAATGGCGCCGCTGTCCGGCGCGGGGTTGAGCACGACGCCGAGATCGACGGACCCCGCTTCCAACCATGCCTCGACCTCACGGTCATCCGTTTCCAAAGCCACCACCTCGACGCCAGGATGGCGGGCCCGAAAGCGTCGGAGAAGCGGCGGCAGCACCGTCGCGAAAACGCTGGGAAAGGCGGCGAGGCGGATAGAACCTTTTTCCTCGCCCGCCGCTTGCGCCGCTTCCTGTCGGATCGCCTCCAGATGGGCCAAGGCGGCGCGGGCATGATCCAGCGCCCTTTCGCCAAAAGCCGTCAGCTCGACGCCATGGCGCCGGCGCACCAGCAGCTTGACGCCAAGCGCTTCTTCTAGCGCCGCCAGCGCCTGGCTCATGCCGGATTGCGTCACGCCGACGGCCTCGGCGGCGGCAGTGAAGCTGCCAGCTTCGGCGACGGCGATCAGGGTGCGGAGCTGCGTCAGGTTCATAGTAATAAAAATTATATCACACTTCTTCAGCAGTAATTTCACTTCATTCATCAGGCCGATCAATATCCGCCGCGACGCCACTTGGCAGAGGAGATTTCCCGATGAAGCTTTATTTTGCGCCCGACACCTGCTCCCTCTCGCCGCATATCGTGTTGCAGGAGTTGGGGGTGACCTATGATCTCGTCCGCGTAAACAACCGAACGAAACGCACCTCCGAGGGCGGAGATTTCCGCACCATCAATCCAAAAGGCTATGTGGCCGCACTCTTACTCGACAGCGGCGAGGTGCTAACCGAAGGGTCGGCGCTGATCCAGTACCTTGCCGATCTGAAGCCCGAGACAGGCCTTGCCCCCGCGAACGGCACGCTGGCGCGCGTGCGGCTTCAGGAATGGCTAAACTTCATCACCAGCGAAATCCACGCGGGATCGAGCCCGCTGTTCAACAAGGAGCTGCCAGAGCCGGTTCGGCAGATTTTCTCGGCGCGCCTGTTCAAACGCTTCGAGATGATCGACGCCACCTTGGCGAAGCACGCCTATCTGATGGGCGCGAGCTTCTCGGTAGCGGACGCCTATCTCTTCACCGTGCTGAGCTGGATGCCAGCATTGGGAATCGACCTGGGCCGCTGGAGGAGCATTATTGGCTATATGAAGCGCATCGAGGTCCGTCCCTCCGTGGTCCGTGCGCGCGAGAGAGAAGCAGAAAACCCGCCGGTCGAGTGAGCGCGGGCTATTTTCGGGCGGATGCGGGCTTTAGGCGCAGGTTGTTACGACCAGCCTCGACCGCCGACTCGATGGCGAAGCAGCAGTCGGCCTTTGCCGACTGCATGATCTGGAGGCGGGGGATCTTGGACGCGGGGGCAGGATTTGAACCTGCGATCTTCAGGTTATGAGCCTGACGAGCTACCGGGCTGCTCCACCCCGCGCCAAAGCAGAAGCAGGGATCTTGGACGGCGCAGGATTCGAACCTGCGGCCTGCAGCCGGTTCCGTTTCAGCCGCAGATAGAGTAGGAGAGCACTAGCTCCCTCTAAGACATAGGAAATGGACAAACATGAAGTGCCCAAAATGCGGTTCGGAATATGCTTATCAGGACGGCACTTTGTGGACTTGTCCCGAATGCGCGCACGAGTGGAGCGAAGCGGAGGCTGCGTCTGCAAGTCCGGCGCAAGACGAGGGCGTGCGCGACGCCAATGGCAATCCGCTGGCGACAGGCGATACAGTAACTTTAATCAAGGACTTGAAGGTCAAAGGATCATCGTCCACGGTTAAGAGCGGCACCAAGGTCAAAAACATCCGCTTGGTCGACGAGGCTGTCGATGGCCACAATATCTCGTGCAAGATCGACGGTATTGGCGCGATGTATCTTAAATCGGAGTTTGTCAGGAAGGCTTGATTGCTTGGCGCCGCCGCACGGCCGTAAGGCTGCTGTCGGCCCAGGTTAACGACGTAATCCTGCATTGCGAGAACGCGGCCGACCGTAGAGGGATGGCCCTAGCGTGCTCGGACGCGTGCTTGGAGTCAGTCGCCATTGCTTCATATTGCTCTCAGCTCAGCTCTTGGGCGAGCTAGAGGGCCGGGAACGCGTCGTCACCAATAAAAAACCCATTAAATCAGAGATAAATCTCTGATTTAATGGGTCTAATTTTGGATGCGGGGGCAGGATTTGAACCTGCGACCTTCAGGTTATGAGCCTGACGAGCTACCGGGCTGCTCCACCCCGCGACAAGCGAGAAGCGCCGCTTTTTTGGAGCGGCGCTTTTGTTTGGGATCGGAAGAGGAGTGGGTGCGATGTGTTTGGCAGGCCTGGCGACGACCTACTCTCCCAGGTCTTGAGACATAGTACCATTGGCGCGGAAGCGTTTGACGGCCGAGTTCGGGATGGGATCGGGTCTGATCGCTTCGCCGAAGGCCACCAGGCCGGCGAAACACATCGAAGCAAATGAGCGCGGAGCGCTTTGTCTTTCCATCATCCATCTTTTGCGCATGTCCTGATCCGAAAACCGCTGCGCACTTTTCGGGGACAAGCGTTTTTGGGATGGGCGTTGATAAATGAGAGCGATCAAGCCAATCGAGCGATTAGTACCGGTAAGCTACGCAGGTCGCCCTGCTTCCACACCCGGCCTATCAACGTGGTCGTCTTCCACGGCTCTCGAGGGAGAAATGGTTTTGAGGTGGGTTTCCCGCTTAGATGCATTCAGCGGTTATCCCGTCCATACATAGCTACCCTGCACTGCGGCTGGCGCCACAACAGGTCCACCAGAGGTATGTTCATCCCGGTCCTCTCGTACTAGGGACAAATCCCCTCAATTCTCCTACACCCACGGCAGATAGGGACCGAACTGTCTCACGACGTTCTGAACCCAGCTCACGTACCACTTTAATCGGCGAACAGCCGAACCCTTGGGACCTTCTCCAGCCCCAGGATGTGATGAGCCGACATCGAGGTGCCAAACAACCCCGTCGATATGGACTCTTGGGGGTTATCAGCCTGTTATCCCCGGCGTACCTTTTATCCGTTGAGCGATGGCCCACCCACTCGGGACCACCGGATCACTATGACCGACTTTCGTCTCTGCTCGACTTGTCTGTCTCGCAGTCAGGCAGGCTTATGCCATTGCACTCGACGACCGATTTCCGACCGGTCTGAGCCCACCATCGCGCGCCTCCGTTACTCTTTGGGAGGCGACCGCCCCAGTCAAACTGCCTACCATGCATTGTCCCGGACCCGGATGACGGATCGCGGTTAGACATCCATGACGATAAGGGTGGTATTTCAAGGGTGGCTCCACACGAGCTGGCGCCCATGCTTCATAGCCTACCACCTATCCTACACATGCCGACACGAATGCCAATGCAAAGTTACAGTAAAGGTGCACGGGGTCTTTCCGTCTGACCGCAGGAACCCCGCATCTTCACGGGGAATTCAATTTCACTGAGCTGACGTTGGAGACAGCGGGGAAGTCATTACGCCATTCGTGCAGGTCGGAACTTACCCGACAAGGAATTTCGCTACCTTAGGACCGTTATATTTACGGCCGCCGTTTACCGGGGCTTCAATTCAAGGCGTGAACCTCTCCTCTTAACCTTCCGGCACCGGGCAGGCGTCAGACCCTATACGTCATCTTGCGATTTCGCAGAGCCCTGTGTTTTTGTTAAACAGTTGCCACCCCCTGGTCTGTGCCCCTCCGATCTGGTTGCCCAAACCGAAGGCCTCCTTATCCCGAAGTTACGGAGGTAAATTGCCGAGTTCCTTCAACGTCATTCTCTCAAGCGCCTTGGTATACTCTACCAGTCCACCTGTGTCGGTTTCGGGTACGGTCTGATGCAGGGGCTATTTCCTGGCGCGAGTTCACTGCCCGGACAATCCAGTAAGTCCAGACAATATACCCCACGCGTCACCACCTGCTGGCCCACGAATATTAACGTGGTTCCCATCGACTACGCCTTTCGGCCTCGCCTTAGGGACCGGCTAACCCTGCGAAGATTAACTTTACGCAGGAACCCTTGGACTTTCGGCGACACTGTCTTTCACAGTGTTTCTCGTTACTCATGTCAGCATTCGCACTTCCGATACCT
>NZ_CP107558.1:3845000-3923488 GCF_026427715.1 Methylocystis sp. MJC1
TCGATAAGCCGCGGCCCGCGGCCAAGCGGGCGAAGCCGGTCTCCGCGCCGGTCGAAAAGTCCAGCGCTTTCGAGGGCGAGCGCATCGCCAAGGCAATGGCGCGCGCCGGCGTCTGCTCGCGCCGCGACGCCGAAGAATGGATTGCGGAAGGCCGCGTCGCCGTCAATGGCGAGAGGCTCACGAGCCCTGCCGTCAATGTCACCGAAGCTGACAAGATCACCATCGACGGCGAGCCGATGCAGGCGCGCGAGCGCACGCGGCTCTTTTTGTTTCACAAGCCGCAGGGCCTTGTCACCACAGCGAGCGATCCGGAAGGGCGCCCGACCGTCTTCGCTTATCTCGAAGAAAAGCACCCTGATCTTCCCCGCCTCGTCAGCGTCGGTCGGCTCGACATCAACACGGAAGGCCTGCTGCTCCTCACCAATGACGGCGGCCTCGCGCGCACGCTGGAATTGCCGGCGACCGGCTGGACGCGGCGCTATCGCGTGCGCGTGCATGGCGAGATCGATCAGGCGCAGCTCGACGAGCTGAAGAAAGGCGTCACCGTCGAGGACGTGACCTACGCTCCGATCGAAGCGCGGCTCGAGCGCGTGCAGGGCGGCAACGCCTGGATTGCCTTGAGCCTCACGGAGGGCAAGAACCGCGAAGTCAAGCGCGTGATGGAGCATCTCGGCCTCGACGTCACACGCCTGATCCGCATCTCCTACGGGCCCTTCCAGCTCGGTGAGCTGAGCGAGGGCGTTGTCGAGGAAGTGAAGCTCAAAACGCTGCGCGAGCAATTGGGCAAGAGTCTCGCCGAGCTTGCGGGCGCTGATTTTGCCTCGCCCTTGCGCGAAGCGACGCCGACCGAACAGCAAGAACAACGCGAGCGCACTGAAAAACGCGCGCGCAAACATGTTTCCGTGCTGCGCAAGCAACGCGACGAGAACGCCGAAAAAGGTCCGCGCGCGCGCATCGAGCGTTCCGCCACGGCCGACCGTAAGGGCCGCGCCGTCGCCGTCGAGCGCGTGACGCTGACGCGCCGCAAACCTGCGGCCGAGGACGAAGCGCCGTCGCGCAACGCCAAGCGTTTCGACGCGATGCGCACGGGCCGACCCCCGAGACGCGACGAGGCGGAGGCCGGGCGGCCCGCGCGAGGCGCCGCAAGGGGCACGCGCGGCGAGGGCTTTACGCGAGACGATCGACGCGGCGCAGAACAGCGCCGTCCGCGTGTCGAAGGCGAGCGCGAGCCTTCACGAGGCCCCGCAAGAAGCACACGCGGCGAAGGTTTCGCGCGTGATGATCGGCGCGGCGCTGAAAATCGCCGCCCGCGTTTCGAGGGAGAGCGCGAGCCTTCACGTGGCCCCGCAAGAGGCGCGCGCAGCGAAGGTTTCGCGCGGGACGACCGGCGTGGCGGCGAAAATCGTCGTCCGCGTTTTGGGGGAGAGCGTGACGAACGCGCCGCCCGGCCGCCGCGGGAGCGTGAGACACAAGCCCGGCGCGACCATGGCGACGCGACGGCCGCGCGCGGTCGTGCGCGCACGCGCCCGCATGAAGAAGAGCGGCCGCGCGCCGAACGCCGCCCGCCCCGCCGTGAGGGCGAAGCCCCCCGTCGCGCGCGTGGCGCCGACGAGCGGGAGGCGCGGCCGCGCAAATTCGAGGGCCCGCGCGCCGAGCGCGGCTTTGCGCGCAGTGGAGATGAGCGCAAATCGCAGCGTCCGCGCAGCGGCGAAGGTAGAGCGCCCGACGAAGGCGCGCCTCGCGGCGCTCGTAGCGGCGGGCCGCGCAAGGGCCCGCCCAAAGGTCCGCCAAAGGGGCGCGGCCCCGGCAAAGGCCCGAGCAAAGGTCCCTCGAGAGGGCCGCGCAAGCCGCGCGGAGAATAAGCCATGCGCATCGTCGGCGGCGCGCTACGCGGGCGCGCGCTCGCGGCTCCGCGCTCGCAAGCGATCCGACCGACAACGGACCGCTTGCGCGAATCTGTCTTCGACATTCTCGCGCATGGTTTCGACGATCCGATCAGCGGGGCGGCGGTGATCGACCTTTTCGCCGGCACCGGCGCACTTGGGTTGGAGGCGCTCTCGCGCGGCGCGGCGCGCGCGCTTTTCGTCGACGACGGAACAGAAGCGCGCGCGCTGTTGCGCGCCAATATCGAGACGCTCGGCCTGGGCGGCGTCACCCGAATCTTCCGCCGCGACGCGACCAAGCTCGGCCTCGCGCCGCCAGGCGAAATCTTTTCGCTCGCCTTTCTCGACCCGCCCTATGGCAAGGGTCTCGCGGAGCCGGCGTTGCGCGCGCTGATCGAGGGCGGCTGGCTTGCTGATGATGCGCTTGTCATCATCGAAGAAGCCGCCAACGCGACGATCGAACTGCCGTCTTCTCTAAAGCAGGAAGATGCGCGCCGATATGGCGACACGCAATTCGTGTTTGCGCGCGTTGCGCGCTGAGTCAATGCGACGATGCAGCGCGACGATCATGCGAATCACGCCATATCTTTTTTTTGTCGCTGAGCGCAGCGACCTTTGAATCATTCGAATTTCTTACACGCTCGCGACAAACGAGCATGTTGGACGCATCGACATGCGCGTCATCATCCTCATGAAGAGGCCACACAAAGTGGTGCGTGTTCACGCGAAAAACTTAAAGTGTGGATGATCCATGTTCGCAGGATCGCGTGCGTTTCGCTGCCCGAAACGGCGAAGTTTCGACACATTCGAATCCTGTCATTTCATTGCGCGTTCAACGATTTGGTTGAACGTGTCGTGACGGGAGATGAAGGATGTCGATTGAAATGGTCGCGAGCTTCGATGCACTTCGCGCGCTCAGGCTTCTCTTCAAACTTGAAGAGTCGCGGGACGCCGACAGCGCCTATCTACGTAATATTCTTGTAGCCGACACCAAGCGGCATATTGCTGCTTTGACGACGGCGGTTGTGTCAGAAGTGGCGCCGGTCGAAGACGAGACGGCTGAGACTGCGGAAGAAATTCCGGCCGATGTCGAGGCGATTGAGGCTGTGTCAGAAGAAGCATTGGCCGACGACGAGGCAGTTGACGCTGACTTGGAAGAAGCGGCGGTCGAAGACGAGGCGGCTGGCGCTGACTTCGAGGAAGCGGCGGTCGAAGACGAGGCGGTTGAGGCTGACTCCGAGGAAGCCACGATCGAAGGCGAGGCGACTGAGACTGACTCCGAAGAGCCGGTGGTCGAAGACGAGGCGGCTGAGGCTGACTCCGAAGAACCGGTCAAAGCCGCGGCGAAAGAGACTCCCCCAAAAAAGGCGTTGTCTAAATCGAAAGCCGGCTGAGGCCGCGCCGAAAAAGTGAGGGCCAAAGCCTAACGCGCGCAAAGGGCGGCGTGACAAGCGCCGCCTATATCTGGCGACGCGCGCCTTACAGCTTGCTTTTAGATCTTTGCCTTCAGCTCGTACAGCGCCGCCAAGGCCTCGCGTGGGCTCATTCGATCGGGGTCCATCTGCTTGAGCGCCTCTCTAAGCGTATCGCTCGGCTGCGTAGATTGGAGGACGTGTTTGAACAGTGGCAGATCGTCGATCAGCGCCTCGACCGGCGCGCGCCTGTCGGCCGCCTCCAACTCGGCGAGAATGGCGTGCGCGCGCGTCACAACGCTCGCGGGCAGCCCGGCAAGCTGAGCGACATGCACGCCATAGGAACGATCGGCCGCGCCTTTCACGACCTCGTGCAGAAACACCACCTCGCCTGCGTGATCCGTCACCTTCATGGTGAGATTGACGAGCCGCGCCATGCGCTTGGTGAGCTGCGTCAGCTCGTGAAAATGAGTGGCGAAAAGCGAGCGGGCGCAATTGACCTCGTGCAGATGCTCCATCGTCGCCCAGGCGATGGAGAGGCCGTCGAAGGTCGCCGTGCCGCGGCCGATCTCGTCGAGAATGACGAGCGAGCGCGATGTCGCGCAATTGAGGATCGCGGCGGTCTCCACCATCTCGACCATGAAGGTCGAACGCCCGCGCGCGAGATCATCCGAAGCGCCGACGCGCGAAAAGAGACGATCGACGACGCCGAGACGCGCCTCTTGCGCCGGCACGTACGACCCCGCCTGCGCAAGAAGCGCGATCAGCGCATTCTGGCGCAGGAACGTCGATTTGCCCGCCATGTTCGGGCCGGTCACGATGGCGATGCGGCCGGCCTTGTCGCCGGAGAGTTCGCAGTCATTGGCGGCGAAGGCTTTGCCTTGTGCTTGCAGCGACGCCTCCACGACCGGATGTCGCCCGCCGATAATGACGAAGTCGAGCGAATGATCGACATGCGGTCGGGTCCAACCGCGTTTCTCGGCGACTTCGGCAAGCGCGCTCGCGACATCGAGCCGGGCGAAAGATTGCGCCAGCGCTTGCAGCTCCTTCGAGCTAGCGAGAATCTCTCCGGCGAGCGCGTCGAAGATGGCAAGCTCACGCGCCAGCGCGCGATCGGCGGCTGATGCGATCTTGCTCTGCAGCTCGACAAGCTCCAGCGTCGAAAAGCGCATGGCGTCCGCCATGGTCTGACGATGCGTGAAGATCGAATCGAAAGGCGGGCGCAAGAGCTTCTCGCCCTGCGCCGCAGGCGCTTCGAGGAAGAAGCCGAGAAAGTTGTTGTGCTTGACTTTGAGCTTCGCGCCGGCCTGCTCCGAGTAGCGCGCTTGCAGAGAGGCGATCACCACGCGGCTCTCGTCGCGCAGCGAACGCGCTTCGTCAAGCGCGGCGTCGCGACCCTCGCGGATGAAGTCGCCATTGCGCTTGTCGAGCGGCGGGCTGTCCTTCAGGCTTGTCGCAATCTCATTGGCGAGCACTGCGTCGGCTGTTGCCAGCGTCGCCGCTTCGCGGGCGATCTCCGCCGGCGCCTCGGAGCCTGCGAAGATCGCAGCAATGTCGCGGGCCGCGGAAAGCGCCGCGCCGACGCTCGCGACGTCGCGCGGCCCGCCGCGCTGCAAGGCGAGACGCGAGACGGCGCGCGCAAGATCGGGCGCGCGCGCGAGCTTGCCCCGCAAGGACGCGCGGATTTCCGGCTTTTGGAGAAAGAAAGCCACGGCGTCGAGCCGCGCGTCGATCAAAGCCGGATCGGTTGACGGCGCGGCAAGCCGTTCGGCGAGAAGCCGCGCGCCGGCCGACGTCACAGTCAGATCGACGACCGAAAGCAACGACCCCTCGCGCGCGCCTGAGAGCGTGCGGGAAAGCTCCAGATTGGCGCGCGTCGCGGCGTCGATGTCGAGCGTGGCGCTTTCGCGCAGGCTCATCGGCCGCGACAGCGCCGGGCGGCAGCCCTTTTGCGTGCGCTCGACGTAAAGGATAGCGGTCGCCGCCGCGGCAAGCTCAGCCTCGCTCAGCGCGCCAAAACCTTCGAGCGTCGAAACGCAGTAGAAATCCATGAGTCGGCGCGCCGCATCGCCGGCGTCGCGCCCCAGCGGGGCGACGGGCGCGTCAAGCCCAGAAAAGATCGTCGCCAGCGTCTCTTCCCGGCACAGCGTTTCGGCAGCGACGATCTCGCGCGGCTCCAAGCGCGCCAGCGTGGAGGACAATTCGCTTTGCGCGCAATCGGCCACCGTAAAGACGCCCGTCGAGATATCCACGCTTGCCACGCCATAGCGCCAGGACCCATCGCCCCGCCCGCGCGCGACGGCAGCAAATGCATTGGCGCGCGCAGGGTCGAGCAGCGCGTCTTCGGTGATCGTGCCCGGCGTGACGAGGCGCACCACGTCGCGCTTGACGACGGATTTCGCGCCGCGCTTTTTGGCTTCGGCCGGGTCTTCGATCTGCTCGCAGACGGCGACGCGAAAGCCGAGGGCGATGAGCTTTTGCAGATAATCATTGGCGCGCTCGACCGGCACGCCGCACATCGGAATATCTTCGCCGAGATGCTTGCCGCGCTTGGTGAGCATGATGCCCAGCGCGCGCGAGGCGATTTCGGCGTCCTCGAAAAAGAGCTCGTAGAAATCGCCCATGCGGTAGAAAAGCAGGCAATCCGCGTTCGCCGATTTGATCTCGATATATTGGGCGATCATCGGCGTCGCGCGCGCCGCGCCGGTCTGATCCTGTCCTTGCTCCGCTACTTTTTCCATGGCCGCACTTTAGCGGCGGCCCGGCGGCGACGCCATTCGAGGGCGCCTTTCTGTTGTGGAACGCAAGAAAAAAGCCCCGGATCGATGATCCGGGGCTCGCGCTTACCTCCAGAACGCCAGCAGGATAATGATGGGGATCGGCACCCCGAGGAGCCAGAGCAGAACGGAACGGCCTACGCCCATTTTCGCCTCCTACCAACGCATGATGGATGAGAAGCCCAGATTCTCGTCGCGATGACGCCCGCCGAGCGTCGCGCCGCCCCAGGCGGACGCCGCCGCGAGCAGCATTGCCGTCGCGGCGACGAAGCTCGCGATGATTCCGGCCTTGCGGGCCTTGTCGGCAAGCTGCTTGGCGCGCTCGTGATCGTCCTTCACCTGCTGCGCAACGGCGTCGACGCGGGTGCGGGCGTCGGCGGGAGAAACGCCGCTCGTGGAGGCGAGCACGTTTTGGAGATAGCTGCGGTCCTCGTCGCCGATCTCGCCTGTCGCCTGGCCGCGCGCGACGATGCGGGAGACGATCTGGCGCGTTTCGGTTTCATTGGCGCCTGACGGAGCGGCCCCGGCCCGCGCGCCGCCGTCGCCGCGCATGAGCGTGTCGACGCGATAATCGACCGGGTTGGTCATCCCGCTCTGCTGCGCCTGCTGGGTCGCCTTTTCCACGCCCGCTTTGCCGATGTTGTAAAGCGACGAGCCAGCGGCGAAGGCGACGATGAGCACGGCGGTCGCCCAGACCACGAGCCCATGCGCGCCGTCACGCACTTCCGCCTCGTCGCGGGGCGCGTCGATATTGCGCCGGCGCAGACGCCCGCAGACATAGCCCCCGGCGACATAGCTCGCGACCGTCACCCAAAGCACCCAGAGCGCAAGCGCGAGGGCGTGGGTGAAGGGCGAGGCGCCTTCATAGGGCGAGGCGAGCGACAGCCCGATTCCGGAGCCGAAGGCCGCCATGACGAAGGAGATGGCCGTCGTCACGGCGACGCCCGCGAGAATGGCGCCCCAGTCGACGGCGGTGAAACGCGAGAGCGCCAGGCGCTCGGCGGTGGGCTCGATGCCCCGCCCGATGACGTCTGCCATGGCGACCTCCTACCGCAAACCGAGGAGAGACAAGATCGCCATGACGATCACGACCAGACCCACCAGATAGATGATATTGTGCATCGCGGCCTCCCTTGCGGCGCGCAGGTGCGCCGGGAGCTGAAAAGAGATGCGACAACGCGGAAGTGGGGCGAATGTTCCGGCGAGCGGCCGGGGGCGAGGAGGCCAGGCTGCGCGCCGCTTATGTTCGATCTTATGGCACAGCCAGGAGCGCCAACGCTTTTTTTGGAGATGCTACTCCGAATTGGGTGTCCTCAATAAAACGGACAAGTCCGTGTATAAATTGCCCCCTCAAACAGAACATTATTCTCTTCGGAGACTTTCCTCTCAACGCAATTAGAGTGTCCAAGCGGCGACTACTTAACAAGAAATAAACCACCCTGTTTTACAAAGCTCGGTCTGCAACTTCAGGATTCTGTAGGCCCCCGAAACCCCGATATGACAGCGCGCCTCCATCTGTCGCCAGCCTCTTCGGCGCCTTGGCTTTCCGTCATCATGCCTGTCTACCGGGGCGAGCGATGGATCGACGCCGCGCTGCGCTCGATTGCCGCAGAGCCCGAGGATGGCGTTGAGATTCTCATTTTGGACAGCAGCCCGGACTCGACCACGTTGGAGATCGTCCGGCGATACGATTCCTTGCTAAACCTGCGCATCATGAAACTCGACGAGGGTTTGATATGGCACGCCAAGACCAACATCGGCGTAGAGAGGGCGCAGGCGCTACATATTTGCTGGCTGCACCATGACGATCTTTGGCTGCCAGGGCGCATCGAGGCGATCAGAAAGTGGATAGAACGCGCTCCCAACGCCGCGCTTCATTTGGCGCCGAGCGCTATTATTGACGCCAATGGCCGAACGCTAGGGGAATGGCGCTGCCCGCTGGATAAAGACGCCGAGACCGGCTCCGAGGAGACCATGCAACGCCTGCTTGTGCAGAATTTTATTTCGGCGCCAGCGCCGGTCTTCCGAAAAGACGCTTGGCTTTCCTGCGGCGGGCTGGATGAATCGCTCTGGTATACTGCCGATTGGGATTTGTGGCTGAAGCTCGCCGCACTGGGCCCGGTTCATTACCACAGCGAGGTAACGACCGCATTCCGGGTCCACAACAGCTCTCTCACGGTGACAGGCGCCCGCAAAATCGAGGAGTTCTCGCAGCAGATGCAGATCGTTTTCGACCGGCACCTGCCCACTCTCGCTGAAATTGACAAATGCGCGGAAGCGGCCGGCCGCGCCTCTATCCGTGTCAACGCCGCGCTTGCCGCAGCGTCCGGAGGCGATTTCAGCCTATTGGCGCCGGCCGTTGCAGCGGTGATGGGACTCGGGCCGCGGGGCGTCGCGCGATATCTGAGAGACTCCCGCATTTATGATCGGCTGGCGCCTCGCCTGCGGGCGAAGTTCGCGGGAGCCTTCTGATCATGGCGCTAGGCCCTCGTATCCGTGGCATTTTTGGCCCCTATGAGCGCCACGTCGCCGAAGCGTACAGGGCGGTCTTCCTCGATATCGACGCCTTAGCCGATCGCATCCGCAAGTGGGCTCCCGATGCAAAGGAGATATTGGAAGTAGGGTGCGGCGAAGGTGCGGTGACCGAGCGTCTGAGCGCCGCCTACCCCAACGCCCAGATTACGGCGATTGATCTGACGCCGCGGCTTGGTCGCCTTTACGCTGGGCCACGCGAAAGGGTGCGTTTTTTGCAAGTAGACGTTCAAGAAATCGCGAGGGTGAATCCGAATGCCTTCGATCTCGTCATTATGTCAGATGTCTTACATCATGTTCCCACCGAAGGACGGCGCGCCCTGCTTGATGCGATCCGACGGGCAACGGCTGCAAATGGCAAATTCGTGCTCAAGGATTGGGAGCGGACCCCGACGCCGATCCACTGGCTTTGCTATGCGTCCGATCGATACATCACTGGCGACGCCATTAGCTATCTGACGAGTGACGAACTGATAGGAGAGATTGGGGAAAGCTTCGGGCGGGCCGGATGCGTCGACGAGGCGCGCATTGCGCCATGGCGAAACAACATCGCCATATTGGTTGCGCCATGACCTTGCGTTTGGCGGCGGAAAGGTCCGCACGCTATACGCTCATCGGCGCATTCTGCGCCGCGATGCACAACGTGCTTTTGATTGGCGGGGATTACCTCGGACTCCATTACGCCCAGATGAATCTGGCGTCCTTTTCTTTCGTGACGCCTATAGGCTATCTGCTCCATTCTGCCTTTACTTTCCAGACGCCCAAATCGATACGCGCCTTTTTGCGTTATGCGTCCGCCATCGCCGCGGGCGTGCCGCTTTCCATCGGCATCATGGCGTTTCTCTGCGACGGCCTCCGTCTCCCAGTCGCCATCGCAACGCCGATCGCGACTCTCGTGCTGTTCCTATGGAACTATTGCCTTGCCCATTGGGCGATACTCGGCCGGTTCTGGCGGCGCGAGACATGGTCCAACCTCTCGCGATAGGCCCCGGCGCGCTTTCCGCTAGATCGGTGTCGGGCGGCAAGCGCGCCAATTCGCTTTAGCGCCCGTCCGCCCGCGCCTGGCGGCGAAGACCTTGGGGCGGAACGCCAAAGGTTTGGACAAAGGCGCGACGCAACCTTTCGGGGTCCCCGAAGCCCACCTTGTCTGCGATTATTTCGATCGGTTCGACTCCCGCCTCCACCCGTTCGCGCGCGACCTCGAGCCGCATCCGCTCCACGGCCTTGGCGGGGCTCAAGCCGGTTGCGGCCGCGAAGGCGCGGCTGAAATGGCGCGGGCTCATGCAAGCCTCTTCCGCGAGCTTCTCGACTGTCCAGCGTCGATCGAGCCGCCCGCGCACTTTTTCGAGCAGAAGCGCGAAGCGATGGTCGGGACTATCGAGGTCGAGCAGCGTCGAAAATTGCGACTGACCTCCCGGCCGGCGAAAATAGACGACCATCTCCCGCGCCGCGCGCTTGGCGATCTCCTCCCCCAAATCCTCCGCCGCCAAAGCAAGGGCCAGATCGACGCCGGCGCTGACGCCCGCCGACGTCCAGACCCGGCCCTGACGGATGTAGATTCTATCGGCTCTGGTCCGCACGCGCGGAAATTTCTGCGCGAAAGCCGGCGCGGCGCGCCAATGTGTCGTGGCGGATAATCCGTCCAGCAAGCCCGCGGCGGCCAGGATGAACGCGCCCGAGCAGACGCTGCAGAGCCGGCGTGCGCGTCGGTCGGCGTCACGGACGGCGTCGAGCGTCGGGTTGCAGGCCATTGCCGTTCGTGCGCCCTCGCCGCCGACCACAATCAAAGTGTCGATCGTCTCGATGTCACAAAGCGCTTCAACTTGCAGCTCCACGCCGGAAGAGGCGCGCACGCGCCTCTTTTCTTTCGCCGCCAGAACGATGCGATAGGCGCCGCCCGCCGCAAAGCGCGAAGCGATCTCGAAAACCGTGATGGGACCGGCGGCGTCGAAGAGCTGAAAGTCCTCATAAAGGAAGAAGACAATGGTCCGGGTCATAGCCTAAAATGAGGGAAAAAGGTCATTTCGACAATGGCGCGCCCAATGTGAAATAAGAGCGCCCGAAAATGGAGGCGCCCCATGAGCACACGCCCTTTCACCATCGTCTTCGCGCTCTACGACGGAATGACCCAGCTCGATTTCACCGGCCCGCATGAGTTTCTGAGCCGGGCGCCAGGAGCCGTGACCATTATCGCCAGCCGTGACGGCGGCTCGGTGAAATCGGAGCGGCTCGAATTCGGCGGGACCGTTCCTTTGGTGACTGTTTCGAGCTGCGATCTTCTTTGCATCCCCGGCGGGCTCTCGGCGACCGCGGTCGCGCTCGACCGGATCTTCATCGCGGAGATTCGGCGTCTCGGCCTCGGCGCGCGTTATGTGACGTCGGTCTGCACGGGGTCGCTCATTCTTGGCGCGGCCGGTCTTCTGAAAGGAAAGCGCGCTGCTTGCCACTGGGCGTGGCGCGATCTTCTGCCGCTGTTCGGCGCCATCCCCCAAGCCGACCGGGTGGTTCGCGACGGCGACATCATCACCGGCGGCGGCGTGACGGCGGGGATCGATTTTGCCTTGAGCGTTCTCGCGGAGATCGCCGGCGCCGATGTGGCGCAGGCAATCCAGCTCGGCCTCGAATACGACCCTCAACCGCCCTTTCATTCGGGCTCGCCCCAGTCGGCGCCGCCCGAAATCCTCGCCCGCTTCCAGGCGACGGCCGCCCCGCTCATTGAAAAACGGCGCGCCCAGGCTGAGGAGGCCGCGCGCAATTTAGGGGCCGAGACGTCGGCGCCCGATCTCCAGTGATGAAACGGCGGGCAAAGCCCGCCGTTGCAAGCGTCAGAATTTGACTTTGATGCCGCCTTGGACGCCGATCGGCGCGCCGGCGTAAATCGAGCCGGTGGCGTTCTGCGCCAAATAGGCGCCGGGGGCTTGAAAGCCGTACATCAGGGTGTTCGTGACATTCGTCGCCCCCGCGACCCAATTCTGGTTCAGCAGATTATTGACCTGAACAAAGGCGGTGAACTCCTTGAGGAAGCTGTCCGATAGCTCCCGCTTGTAGTGGGCGTTTAGGTTCACCAGCCCATAGCTCGGGATGGTGAGCTGGTTTCCATTGTCGATATAATAGGAATACTGGTAGATATACTCGATGAAGGCCCCGATCCCTCTGAAGTCCCCATTCGGCTGATCGTAAGTCAGCCGCGTTGTGAGCTGATGGGCGGGCACGTTGGGGACTTTATAGCCGGCTCTGTTCAGATAATAGGTGTTGGCGCTGTAGGGCGCGCCGCCGCCGCTATTTCTCTGCTCGATGTAATCCGTGAAGACCTGGTTGTTGTAGGTGTAGTTCACCAGCCACTTCAATCCCTCGCGCAGCTCGTAATCCGCCGCGAATTCGGCGCCGCGGTGGACGGAGCCGGGGGCGTTGAACTGGTAGCTCAATTTGCCTGCGCCGGGCCGCTGCGCCAGAATCTCGTCGGTCCACCACTCGTAGAAACCGGTCAAAGAGACGGTGAGCTTGTCGTTCGGGGTCCAGACAATGCCGCCGTCGACGCCCGTATTGGTTTGCGGCTTCAAGCCGGTGTTCGGTCCGAAATTGCCCTGCTGGTCGACAAAAAACGCCCCGTAATTCGGCGTGCCGAAGCCGCGCGACGTGCGCGCCCGCACCTGCCACTCGCTGTTCGGCTGCCAGGTGAGCGAAGCCTCATGCGCCCAGTTCACCCAAAGATTATTGAACTTCGCCGATCCGAAGCTCGTCGGAAGAAGCGGGTTATCGGCGTTGGCGTAGCCGAGGTTGTCGGACTGCGAATTGTTTCGGCTCGCCTCGATGTCCATGCCGATGACGGCGGTGAGCGTCGGCGCAAGCGCATATTCCGAACGGAAGCGAGAGCCGAAATTGGAGACGAGCACGTCCTGCTTATTGGTGAGCTGCGGCATCACATTGCCCGGGCCGAACATGGCCAGAGGCTTGGTGTTGGTCGTGAAGCGGCTGCTGTTGTAATAGACTTCCACATTGTTGCGCAGATCGCGCCCGAGGAATTGGCCGAGGGTCGTCACATCGGTTCGGATGTCCACCCCAGGGACGTTGGCATAGGTGTTTGGGGTGTCGATCGGCTGCCAGAAATCCTTGTCGTAATAGATTCCCGTCGTGCGGATGACGGTGCTGGCGTCGACTTCATGTTCCCAGCGCAAGCCGAGCGCGTCGAAACGATCGTTGCGCAACCAGCCGCTCTGCGTGCCGGTGATCGGCAGCGACGCGCCGTTCACGCCGTTGATGAACAGGCTGGTGCCGCCACACGATTGGTTCGCGAGGCCCAGCGCCGGCGAAATGGCGTAGCACCCCCTTTGGAAGGGGTTCGCATAATACTGGTTGAGCGACAAGCGCGCCGGCAGCTCGCCATAGAGCTGATTATGGATGAATTTGAAGGTCACCTTATCCTGCGGAGTCACCTCATAGGTCGCGCGCAGATTCACGGTTTGCGTGTTGCTGTTGTTGTTGAGCGTAAACCCTTCGAGCCGCATGTCGCTTGCGAAGACTGCGAAATCGAGCTTGCCGACCTTCTTGCCGAAAGTCATATAATTATTGACGTAGCCGAAGCTGCCCCCTTCGCTCCCCGCTTCAACGCCGTCGATCTCCGCGCCGCTGCGCGTGCGGAAATTGATGGCGCCGCCAACCGCGAAATTACCGAACAAAGCCGATGACGGCCCGCGATACACATCGAAGCCGGCATAGGCATGGGGATCGACCCAGTCGGTGCGCGAATAACCGTCCGGCATCGCCATTCTGAAGCCGTCGTCCATCAGAATGATCCTTTGGATCGCGCCGCCGAACCGCGCGCCCGAGCCGCGGATCGAAATGGTCATGTCCCTTGGACCATTGCCCTGTTTGAACGACACGCCCGGGGCGTAGCGAAGCATGTCGCCGACTGTGCCCAAGGGTTGTTCGGCGAAGGTTTTGGCGCCGATTTCCGTGACCGTCTGACCGGTTGGCGCGCGGTAAATGGGGAGCTTCAATTTTTCGGGGCTGAAACCCGGCGCGGCCTGCGCGCTGATGAGCGGCGAAGAGGCGGGAGCGACGTCCGTCCGCCCGGTATGCGCCGAACGATTTGGTACGCTCGCCGCAGGCCTTCCGCCTGTGTGTTTTTGGCGTTGCCCGCTGATGTCGATCATCGGCAGACTTTGTTGCGCGCAGGCGTGAGAATTCGCGATAATTGCGATAGCGAGCAGCGACGCGCCCGCCGTTAGAGACTTCCGGCACATGGGAAGAAGCTTTCGTATCTCGAAACAGGAAAGAACGCCCGAAAAGCGCTGCGCCATGCGATCGCGCGATCGCTTATGCGAGAGACTATCGAGAACGCTTCGGGGCGCAGCTTGCGCTCGTATCGAGCGGCGTCTCCTCGGACGCGCAATCGATCGAGGCAGGAAAAGAACTAAATCGTCGGCGGCGCAGTGGCCGACCAAGCAGTCAGCGCGCCCTCTACAGGCGCGGGCGGAATATCCACTGCTGGGAATTCGAGCGCAGTCGGCGCGTCAGGAAACTCTACGAGTAGGACAATCGCCTCGATCAGACCGAGGCGGACATGATCCTTATCGCTATCGAAGCGGCAAAAAACGCAGCATTCGAGGCCATCCGCATGATGATCCGTTTGATCGCCGGCATGCTCTCGGCGCTCGCAGATGGTATTTTGCGGGCCGGCGGAACGCTCGACGCCCACGTCCGTCGCGCTTGCAGCCCAAAGCAGATTGCCGAAAACGCGCGGCGCGACGCTGAGCATAAGGCAAACGATCAGCGCCGCATGCATCACGCGCGCTGCTAGAGCCGATCGTTTTACTTTCCGCCGCATGACGTTAGGGAGTAATACCCACCGCCAAGCTGGCGCAAGGCGGACCAACGAAGGCCGTCTCATGTTTCTTGGCATGTTGCACATCCGCAACACATTGCTTGCATTGTTTTCGACGAGACGCGCATCCATCGCGTTTCAAACGCTTGTGATCCGCCCCCCGCCGCCGCTATGCTGCGCCGCCGAAGGCGCTGCAATCGGAAAGGCTTGCGGAACATGAATGAGAGCATGAGCGATCGTCCCGTGGTCACCGACAAGGAGGCGCTGCTCTTCCACTCGCGCGGGCGGCCGGGAAAGCTCGCCGTCGTCTCGACCAAGCCCATGGCGACGCAGCGCGATCTGTCGCTCGCCTATTCGCCGGGCGTCGCCGCGCCGGTGCACGCCATCGCCAAAGACCCGACGCTCGCCTTCGATTACACGACGCGCGGCAATATGGTCGCGGTCATCACCAATGGCACGGCGATCCTCGGCCTCGGCGATCTTGGGCCCCTCGCGGCAAAGCCGGTGATGGAAGGCAAGGCAGCGCTCTTCAAGCGCTTCGCCGACATCGATTCGATCGATCTCGAAGTTGACACCAAGGAGATCGACGAATTTGTCGCCGCCGTGCGCTATCTCGGGCCGTCGTTCGGCGGCATCAATCTCGAGGACATCAAGGCGCCCGAGTGTTTCGTGATCGAAGAGCGCTTGCGCGCGCTCATGGATATTCCCGTCTTTCATGACGACCAGCACGGCACGGCGATCATTTCCTCCGCCGGCCTCATCAATGCGCTGCTGCTGACGGGCCGCGACATCAAGACCGCGAAGCTCGTCTGCAATGGCGCGGGCGCGGCGGGCATCGCCTGTCTTGATCTCGCCAAGGCGCTCGGCTTCGACCACCGCAACGTCACGCTCTGCGACACCAAGGGCGTGGTCTATCGCGGTCGCGAAGCGGGCATGAACCAATGGAAGAGCGCCCACGCCGTCGAGACGAGCGCGCGCACGCTCACCGAGGCGCTCGAGGGCGCCGATGTCTTCTTCGGCCTTTCCGTGAAGGGCGCGCTGACGCCCGACATGCTGAAATCCATGGCGCCGGACCCGATCATTTTCGCGATGGCCAATCCAGATCCCGAGATCACGCCGGAAGAAGCGCGCGCGGCGCGGCCGGACGCGATCATCGCGACGGGGCGCTCGGACTACCCCAACCAAGTCAACAATGTCCTGGGCTTTCCCTACATCTTCCGCGGCGCGCTCGACGTGCGCGCCAAGACCATCAACATGGAAATGAAGATCGCCGCCGCGCAGGCGCTGGCCGATCTTGCGCGTGAAGACGTGCCGGACGAAGTCGCCAACGCCTATCGCGGCGCGCGCCCGCGCTTCGGCCGCGACTATCTCATCCCCGCGCCTTTCGATCCGCGCCTCATCTCAGTGATCCCGCCGGCGGTGGCGCGGGCGGCGATGGAGTCGGGCGTCGCCCGCCGTCCGATCATCGACATGAAAGCCTAT
Organism: Methylocystis sp. MJC1; assembly: GCF_026427715.1. NCBI lineage: Bacteria > Pseudomonadati > Pseudomonadota > Alphaproteobacteria > Hyphomicrobiales > Methylocystaceae > Methylocystis > Methylocystis sp. MJC1. Next base: position 3,860,911 of record NZ_CP107558.1, read on the forward strand.
CGCGCCGAGCTCTCGGCGCGTCGCGATCCGATCGCCGGCCTCATGCAGACGATCTATGAGCGCGTGCGGCGCGAACCCAAGCGCGTCGTCTTCGCCGAGGGCGAGGAGCAGCAGGTGATCCGCGCGGCGGTCGCTTATGTGAATCAGGAATTGGGCGAGGCGGTGCTCGTCGGCCGCGAGGATCGGGTGAGGGCCAACGCCGCCAACGCCGGCGTGGAGCTCGTTCCCGGCATCGAGATTCACAATGCGAAGCTCTCCCAACGCAACGGCGTCTATGCGCAATTCCTGTTCGAGCGGCTGCAGCGCAAGGGCTTTTTGTTCCGCGACTGCCAGCGCCTCATCAACCAGGACCGCAACCATTTCGCCGCCGCCATGGTGGCGCGCGGCGACGCCGACGCCATGGTGACGGGCGTCACCCGCAATTTCTCCAATGCGCTCGAGGAAGTGCGCCGCGTCGTCGATCAGAAGCCCGGCCATCGCGTCATCGGCGTGTCGCTCATTCTCGCCAAGGGCCGCGTGGTGGTCGTCGCCGATACCGCGATCACCGAATTGCCGGAGGCCACCGAGCTCGCCGAAATCGCGATCGAAGCGGCGGGCGTCGCGCGGCGCATCGGCCTCGTGCCTCGCGTGGCGATGCTGGCTTTCTCGACCTTTGGCTATCCGCCGGGCGAGCGCACGGCGCGGGTGCACGAGGCGGTGCGCGTGCTCGACCAGCGCCGCGTCGATTTCGAATATGAGGGCGAGATGGGCGCCGACATCGCGCTCAACAAAGACTTGATGAGCGCCTATCCCTTCTCCCGGCTGAAGGACACGGCGAATGTCCTCATCATGCCGGCCTTCCACTCGGCGGCGATCTCGACCAAGATGCTGCAGGAACTTGGCGACGCCACCGTCCTCGGCCCGCTGATCGTCGGCCTCGACAAGCCCATCCAGATCGTCCAGCTCGGATCGACGGATACGGAGATCGTGAACATGGCGGCGCTCGCCGCTTTCGGCCTCGGCGGCTAGCGCGCGGCCCGGTACGTTCCGGCCTGAATAGCCCGCACTGGGGCTTGGTCATTCCCGGCGGGCTGAAAGCCCGACCGGGAATCCAGAGCCACAAGAGCGCTGATTTTGCTCTGGATTCCCGAGCGCTCGCTTTGCGAGCGTCGGGAATGACGGCCCTAGCAACGGGATTTCGTATTAGAAATTGATGCGCAACAGGTTCGACATGGGTAGGCCATAGAAGAAGCCGAACGCGAAATGGATCACGAGATTCGTCGCGCCGAAACCAAAGGCAAAAAGGCCAAGATTTTCCGTGGCGCTTCTCAGATATTGGCGGTTCCTGAGCTTCGGCCGCCGGGGCGCGCGAAGGACGCGTGCTTCCTCAGGTTCCGGTTGCGCCACAGCGGCCGCCACGGCGCTGTTGAAGGAATAATGAAGACGGCTCATTGCGATGGCCCCATTTGCGAATGTGGTTGCCAGCTCGTATCGAAAGTAGAGGACACCACGCCGCCTAACGCCGTTTGAACCCGCGTGGGACAACTTTAATCAACGGCACGGTTTTTTAACCATACGGTTTGGCCCAAGGTTTTCAGACGGGGCGACGCCAACGAGATATCAGAGCCCGATGAGGTGGAGCGGCCTTGTATACTCGACTTTAACCATCTGAAATAAAGGCGGCAGAAGTCAGAGTTCGACGATTTGCACGTCTAAAAGGCACCCATCCCAAAGAGAACGCGCAAAGGCGACGGCCTCCTCCAGCGACTCGGCGGGGTGCGAACTGATCAAAATGAAACGTGGCGTGCTTACCCATCGCCGACAAGCAGTTGATCGATTGCATCTTCAACCGCTGCACAGTCGTCGCCGACCACCGCGATCAACTTGACGCCATCTGTAACGCACTTCGCGACGAAAGGCCCCAGCCTGCGCGCAGTCTGGGCCCTGTTTTCAGGACGATCTTGGGAAAGTAGATCACATCTCGTATTACTGCGCCGCGAGTTTGATCTCGGGATAGGTGCAGCGCTCGGCGCTCTTGTCGTCGACATGGAGATGCGACGGCGGCTCGGCGAAGGCGATCCCGAGCGTCTGCCAGACATCGGCCATCGCTTCAACGAGATGGGCGATATGCTCATGCGTATGGCGCGGCGTCGGGGTGATGCGCAGGCGCTCCGATCCCTTGGCGACGGTCGGATAGTTGATGGGCTGGATGTAGATATTGTGCCGCGTGAGCAGCAGATCGCTCGCCGCCTTGCACAGCTCCGCCTCGCGCACCATCACCGGCACGATATGCGAGCCGTTTTCCAGCACCGGGAGACCGGCGGCGGCGAGCGCATGTTTGGTGATATGAGCCGCGCGCTGATGCGCGGCGCGCAGATCGGAGCGGCGCTTCAAGAGCCGGACGGCGGCGCAGGCGGCGGCGGCCACCGGCGGCGGCAAAGCGGTCGAGAAGATGAAAGCCGGCGCGTAAGAGCGAATAGCGTCGATGACCGCGGCGTCGCCGGCGACATAGCCGCCCATGGCGCCGAAGCCCTTGGCCAGCGTGCCCTCGATGACGTCGATGCGGCCCATGACGCCCTCGCGCTCGCAGATGCCGGCGCCGCGTGGGCCATACATGCCGACCGCGTGGACTTCATCCACATAGGTCATGGCGCCGTAGCGCTCGGCGAGAGCGGCAATCTCGGCGACAGGCGCGACATTGCCGTTCATGGAGTAGAGGCTCTCGAAGATGACGAGCTTCGGCCGGTCGCCGGCTTCGATCAGCAGCTCCTCGAGATGGGCGAGGTCGTTGTGGCGGAAGATTTTCCGTTCCGCCCGCGAGCGCTTCACGCCCTCGATCATGGAATTGTGATTCGAGGCGTCGGACAGAATCACGCAATTGGGCAGAAGGTCGGCGATGGTCGAGATCGCCGCGAGATTGGAAATCCAGCCCGAGGTGAAGACCAGGGCCGCCTCCTTGCCATGGAGGTCGGCGAGCTCGTGCTCCAGCTCGACGATGGCGTGGCTTGTGCCCGAAATATTGCGGGTGCCGCCCGACCCGGCGCCAACTTTGCTGGCGGTCTGCAGCATGGCGTCGATGACCTCGGGGTGCTGGCCCATGCCGAGGTAATCGTTCGAACACCATACGGTGACGTTTTCGATCGAGCCGTCATCTCGAATCCATCGGGCGACGGGGAAGCTCTCCACGTCGCGTTCGAGATGCGCGAAGATGCGATAGCGGCGTTCGTCCTTCAGACGGGAGACGGCCGCCTCGAAATATCGCCGATAGACCATATGACCCAACCCTCGATCTTTGACGCCCATCAAACCAGACTGCCGGCCCCGTCCTGCCCTGCGCCTTGTTTGGACGTTTTCTTACATAGCCCATCCTAAGCCGGAAAGCGAGTGGCGGAACGTCGCGGCAAGGCTCCAAGCTCGGCAGTCTGCGCGCGGGTTCACAGACCGGACATGGAGACTGCCTAAGTCTCGGCCGGTCTTATGTAAAAGGGGCGTATTATGAAATCCTTTAAGATCGCGCTGGGCCTTGCAGCGCTCGCAACGGCGCCCGTCTGCGCGCAGGAAGGCGATCACCGCTCGGGCGGCCACGCCAGCCTCGGCGATTTCGACAAGATCGTGGTCATCTACCAGGAGAACCACAGCTTCGATAATCTCTACGGACTCTGGGACGCGGTCGGCGAGCGGGAAATCAATGGCCTGCGCGCGCTCGAACGCTTCGAGCATGCTGGACAGCCGGGGCCCTGGGTGCAGATCCGTTCTTCCGCCGATGGGTCCAAGCCCTATCTCTGCCTGCCGCAGAACGACGTCAATCTCACGTCGCCCGCGCCGCTCGCCACAATCTGCACGGATGACACGTCGGGAGCCGGCTCGCCGATCAACGGGGCCTTTTTCGATCGGTTCCAGATCGATGAGCATATCGCGTCGGCGGACACGACCTGCCCGGCTCCCGGCGTCTTCGCGCCGAGCGGCGTGGCGAAAGGCCAGGGCCTGGCTGGCGGCTGCACGCGCGACATCGTGCATCGCTTCTATTCGGAGCAGTATCAGATCAATGGCGGCCAGCAGAATCGCTATGTGACCGGCAGCGACGCGATGGGCCTCGTCATGGGCTACTACGACACCCGCAAGCTGCCGCTCTACAAATATCTGCACCAGCCCGGCGCGCCGAAATATGTCATCGAGGACAACTTCTTTCAGGCGGCCTTCGGCGGCTCCTTCCTCAACCATCAATGGCTGATCGCGGCGAAGACACCGGTCTTCGCCAATCCGGTGACGGACGGCTCCGGCAACGACCTTCACTCGATCGTCGACGCCAACGGCATGCCGACCAAGACGCCGCTCTATTCTTCGACGAACGCCGCGACGGCGGCGACGCTGCGCGACAGATCCTTGACGGCCTACTGCGCTGGAGACGCCCGCAACGCCGCGAACCTGCCGCCTGCGCCCGCCGGCGTCGCCTGCGGTGATTACGCGGTCAACACCACGCAGGCCTGGGCGTGGCCCTACGCGCCCGGAACCGCCGACGCCAAGCGCCTTCCGCCGCTCGCCAATCCGACGATCGGCGACCTGCTGAGCGCGAAAAACATCGACTGGGCCTGGTATTCCGGCGGCTGGGACAATGCCGAAGGCAACACGAGCGGCAAGGGCTGGACCAATGGCGTCGGCGGCGCCTGTTTCGATCCAAACGCCAACCCGCAGACGGTCGGCGGCGTGCTCCGCTGCCCGGATAAGAACTTCCAGTACCACCATCAGGCGTTCAACTACTTCGCCGCCTACGCCCCGGGCACGGACGCCCGCAAGGCGCATCTGCTCGACGAAGCCGAGTTCATCGACGCCGCCAAGAACGGCAAGCTCAAGGCTGTGAGCTTCGTGAAGCCGCTGGGCGCGGACAATGAACATCCCGGCTATGCGAGCGAAGCCGCCGGCAGCAACCATCTCGTCGAGCTGGTCGACGCGATCGTCAAAGGTCCGGACGCGCAGAAGACACTCATCATTGTCACTTATGACGAGTTCGGCGGCGCCTGGGACCATGTGCCGCCGCCGCCCCACAATGTCGACAAATCCGCGCCGTCCGATCAGTGGGGCCCTGGCACACGCATTCCTGCGCTGATCATCTCGGCCCGCTTCCGCCGCTCCGGCGTCGACAGCCACGCGCATGACACGACGTCGGTGCTGAAGTTGATCGAGGAACGCTTCGGTCTCCCGTCGCTCTCCTCGCGCGACGCGGCGGTTCGCAGCCTCTCGACGGCGGTGACGATCGCCCGCTAAGGCGCGCCAAGCGGATCAAGGCCCCGGCCGGCGCGCGAGCCCGGCCGGGGCTTTTTCTTTACGACGCCAACGCGTCCAACACCCGCGCCCAGCTACGCGCGCCCTTGTGGAAGGAGGTGTAGCTGTATTTCTCGTTGGGCGAGTGGATGCGGTCGTCGTCGAGGGCGAAGCCGATCATCAGCGCATCCATATTGAGGTCGCGCTTGAAGGCGCCGACGATCGGGATCGAGCCGCCGCAGCCCGCCAGCGCCGCCTCCTTGCCCCACTCTTCCGTGAGCGCCCGCCGCGCCCGATTCAGCGCTTCGGAACCAAAGGGAAGCTGCAGCGCGTTGGAGGCGCCGTGGTTGATGAACTCGACCTTGGCGTCGGCCGGCAGACGCTCCTTCACAAAGGCGCGGAAGCTCTCGAGCACCGCTTTGGCGTCCTGCTTGCCGACAAGCCGGAAGGAGAATTTGGCGGACGCCTCCGCGGGCAGCACCGTCTTCGAGCCCTTGCCGGTATAGCCGCCGACGACGCCGTTCACGTCGCAGGTCGGCCGCGCCCAAATCTGCTCCAATATGCCGCAGCCCTTTTCGCCGCCGATCCGCGTCAGGCCGATCTCGCCGAGCCACGTCGCCTCGTCGAAGTCGAGCGCGCGCCACTGCTCGGCGATATCCTCAGGGATTTCCGGCACGCCGGCATAGAAGCCGGGGAGCGTCACTTTCCCTTCTTCGTCATGCAGATCGGCGATGATTTTCGCGAGCACATGGACGGGATTGTTCACCGGCCCGCCGAACATGCCCGAATGCAGATCGTGGCTCGCGATGCGGATGAAGACTTCTTCCTGCGCCAGGCCGCGCAGCATGACCGTGATCGCCGGCGTGGTCGCGTTCCACATGCTGGTGTCGCAGACGAGCGCAATGTCGGGCTGCGAGAGCTCGTCCTTATTGGCGGCGAGGAAGCCGGGGAGGGAAGGCGAGCCCGTCTCCTCCTCGCCCTCGAAGAGGAAAGTGACGTTGCAGGGCAGGCCGCCGTTCTCTTCGAAGGCGCGGCAGGCCTCGATGAAGGTCATGAGCTGACCCTTATCGTCTGAAGCGCCGCGCGCGACGATCTCGTCGCCATCCTTGCCGGCCGCAAGACGCGGCGCAAAGGGGTCCGACTCCCAAAGTCCCAGCGGATCGGCCGGCTGCACGTCGTAATGGCCGTAAAACAGCACATGCGGCGCGTCCTTGCGCTTCGCCTTGGCGTGGCCGACGACGATCGGATGGCCGGGCGTCTCATGTACATCCGCCGTATATCCCAAGCCTTTGAGCTGGTCCGCCAGCCAATTGGCGGCGCGCTGGCAATGCTGGGTAAAGGCGGGGTCGGTCGAGACCGAAGGGATGCTCAAAAGGTCGAAGAGGCGCTGGGTCGACGCGGGGAGATTCGCGTCGATCGTGTTCAGGACGGCGTCGATCGTGGCCATGGAATCAAGTCCTTCGCAGTTGGAGCGAGGCTAGTGCGAAGTTAGGGCAGAGGAAAGGCCGGAGAGATCACTGGCTCGACGCCTGAGCGCCATCCGGCTTCTTGCGCTTGCGCTTGGGGCGGCCGCTTTTGGTGAGATGTTTCCACTCATGCGGCGCGAGGTCGATGGTCTGCGGGCCGGCCGGCTTGTCGGGGCCCTTGCCACGGTTTCGGATGCGATTCAGCACCGCCGAGCGCACGGACGGCGATTTCAGCGCGAGCCCTGCGACATCCGAGGCGAAGCCCGGCAAGATCAATAGGAAAGAAGCGAGCGCCTGAATCGCCCCATCGAGCATGGCGCCCTCGGCGCGCCATTTTCCGCGCTCCCGCCAGACGGCGAGAAGCCGCTTGACGTCCGCAAGGCCGATCCCGGTCGTGCCTAGCCCGAGCAGGATCGCGGCAAGGAGCCCGATCGCGCGCAGGACAAAGGCGAAGGCCAGAATTTCCAGCGCGAGCCAAAGGCCGAGCGCCAAGCCGATGAGCTTCGTCCTGTCGGTCACTCGTGGAACACTCCCGCGCTCGCAAACGCTTGGCCGCGCACGCCCGATGGGGCGCGGAGCCGGCCTTGATTCGTGACATGTGAGCGGCGACATGTTAGCCGACAAGAGAAGAATCCGGGAGTGACCAATGTCGCCGAGCGGCGAACCTTTCGACCCGTCGCTGATCGTCTTTGCGGCGCTCGCCATTTTCGTGGTGTGGAAGCTGCGCTCCGTGCTCGGCGTGCGCGTCGACCGCGACGCGCCGCCGCCCACGCAATTCGAGCCGCGCCGCGCGCCGATGGGGCCCGCCCCGCTGCCGGGCGCCGCGCCCGCCGACGACCTGCCGGCGGTGCGGCCCGAGGATCGTTGGAAGGGCGTCGCCGAGAATCGCGCCGAGGCGATCACGGGGCTCGACGCCATCGCCGCCGCCGATCCGCGCTTCGACGGCAAGGGGTTCGTCGAGGGCGCCCGCCGCGCCTATGAGATGATCGTCGGCGCTTTCGCCAAGGGCGACCGCGACGCCCTGCGCCCGCTGCTCGCCAAGGATGTCTTCGACGGCTTCGCCGGCGAGATTGCGCGGCGCGAGGCTGAAGGAGAGACGGTGGAGACGGCGATCGTCGCCATCGATTCGGCGCTGGTCGATTCCGCCAGCGCCGCGCCGCGCCTCAATGAAATCACCGTCCGTTTCGCCGTGCGGCTGATGAATATCCGCAAGGACAAGGCGGGCGAGGTCATCGAAGGCGGCGCCACCACGCCGGTCGAGGAGCTTTGGACCTTCGCACGCGATCCGCGCGCCTCGGACCCCAATTGGAAGCTCGTCGCCACCCGCGCCGTCTGATTCCGTGCGTCCTCCTTCGGATCTCGAATCGGTCGCCTTCGATGCGATTGCGGGTTTTGGCGAGGACGATCTCGACGCCGCTTTTCCGGTCTTCCGGCGCTCCGCCGAGCGCATCGTCGCCGCATCGGCCGAACAGCGGCCAGCCTGTCCGCCGCCGCCGGAGCTGATCGCCGTGGCGCGCGCGGCGCTCGAAAGGCCAGAGTCCGGCGCGGCCTTCTTTCGGCGCTGGTTCGCGCCATTTCGCCTCGGCAAAAAGGGCTTTGTCACCGCCTATTACGAGCCGGAGGTCGTGGCGCGCCTCGCCCCTGAGCCCGGTTTCGAGACGCCGGCGCTCTCGCGCCCGTCCGATCTCGTCACATTGAACGACGCGCCGCTTTCCCTATCGTCCGGGGAGGCGCTCACGAGCGCACGGCGCCTGCCGGATGGAAGTCTCATTCCCTATCCGCCGCGACGCGAGATCGAGGAAGAGGGGGCGGCGACGGGGTCGATCCCGCTTGCTTACGTCCGCGACCCGGTCGAGCTCTTCCTCATTCAGGTGCAAGGCTCCGCCCGATTGCGGCTTGCGGACGGAACCGCGCTCGCGCTCACCTATGACGGTCGCAACGGCTGGCCTTACACCTCAATCGGCCGGTTGATGATCGAGCGCGGGCTTATGCCCGAAGGCGCGATGTCGCTCGAAGGGCTGAAGGCGGCTCTGCGCGATATGGGAGTCGGCCCCGGTCAGCCTGGCCGAAGGCTGATGCAGGAAAATAGGTCTTATGTTTTCTTCCGCATCGACGACTCGAAAGACCGAGCGCTCGGGCCGATCGGGGGCGAAGGCGCGGCGCTCACGCCGCTGCGCTCCATCGCCGTCGATCGGTCGATCTGGTGTTACGGCCTCCCCTTCTGGATCGCGGCGGGCGTTCCCTGGGAGAGGGAGGCGGATACACGGTTCGCGCGGATGATGATCGCGCAGGATACGGGATCGGCGATTTTAGGCGCGGCGCGCGCCGATCTATTTTTCGGTTCGGGCGCGGGGGCCGGAGCGTTGGCAGGCCGCGTCAGGCACGAAGCGGATTTCCACGTTTTTCTACCAAAAAAGGACCCATTGCCGTGAGCGACGACAGGCGACGCTATTCCCGCCGGCTGACTCGCGCCGAGTCGGAGCTTTGGTCGATCGTCACCGCCAGCGTGCGCCCTTTCCGGGCGCGGCCCGCTCCCGTCGCCGAGCCACCCGCGCCGGCCAGCGCTCCCGAGCCGGTGCGGGAGAAGGCGCCCGCGCCTGTCGCCCATCGCGATCGGCCGCCGGCGCCCAAGCCTGCGACGCCTCTCGTCGAGATCGACCATCGCACGCGGGTGAAGATCAAGCGGGGACGGCTGGAGGTCGGAGCCAAGCTCGATCTTCACGGGATGCGGCAGGACGAGGCGCAGCGCGCGCTCAACGCCTTCCTGCGCCGCGCGCAGGCAGAGGGCGCCAAGGTCGCCATCATCGTCACCGGCAAGGGCCTCTCGCGCGAGGAGGGCGGCGTGCTGCGCCGCGTCGTGCCCATGTGGCTGCAGGCGCCGAGCCTGCGCGACGTCGTTGTAGGCTTCGGCGAAGCGGCGCGCCATCACGGGGGCGAGGGCGCGCTTTACGTGCAGATCCGCCGGGCGGATCGCCACCGCGTCAGCTGATCTCGGCAGCAGAAGAAAAGCGCCGCGTTAGGATTGAGCAGGCGCCGCCGCGAGCGCCGCAGGCTTCTCCACCGGCGCGGCGAGGAAAGCGGCTGGAATATTGGGGCGCCCTTCCTCCGTGATCTGCGGGGCCGAATGCGGCGGCGTCTTCCATTCGAATGCGTCGAGCCGGCCCGTGGCGGGCGACATCGGCAGCCAATGTTTGGAGACCACCCCATCGGCCATCCAAGCCGGGTCACGCGGGGCCCGGCTGCCGCGCGCCAGCCATTCGCGCACCGGGCCGCTCTGGCCGTTCTCGGCGTCCTCGATTTCCGCCATCAGCAGGCAGGTATGAGCGCTCGGATGTTGCCCCTCCGCGACGAGCGGCGCGAGCGCCTCGCGGGCCTTGGCGAAATCGCGGGCCGCAAGCGCCGCCTCAGCGACGATATGGCGGCTTGCGGGCGCCTGGGTCGCAAGCTTGGCGAGCTTTTCGACCCGCGTCACGCGCTGGCTGTTCGATTCCCCCGGCAGCGCTTCAAGATAGAGGGCCGCAAGCTCGGGATGCGGCGAAAGCGCCCAGACGCCCTCGACGAGCTTGGCCGCCTGCTTGTAATCGCCGTGGCGAATGAGCACTTGGGCGGCGGTCACGGCGGCGGGAACGAAGCCCGGCCGGCGCTTGAGGGCCTGGCGGGCGAGATGTAGCGCATCATGGGGATGTTCGCGCTCGCGCGACACCGCCATGGCCGTCTCGATGACAGCCCGCAGCTTCTGCGCCGAGACCAGGTCGATCGCCTTGACGCCGACACTTTTTTCCAGAGCCTCGCGCGCCTTCTCCCAATCGCCAGCCGCGGCGAGATGCTCCAGCACGGCGGAGCCAGCCCAGGGTAAGGGCGCGATCTCATGGGCGGCGTTGGCGAAATGCGCCGCCGCCTCGGCGTCCTCGCGGCGCTTGGCCTCGATATGCAGCCCGCGCAGGCCGAGGAGCTTGGTCTCCGGCTTCAGCGTCATCTTGTGAAAGGCCTTGGCCGACGTCGCGCGGTCGCCGGAGAGCTGCGCCGCCTGGGCGACGAGCATTTGGGTCAGCGGCTCCTCGGGCAGGAGCTTCTCGGCGAGCTGAGCGGCCTTGCGGGCGCGCGCGGCGTCGCCGGAGCCCACGGCGATCAACCCTTGCGAGATCACGTCGAGCCCCTTCGCCTTGCGTCGCTCACGCGAGCCGCCGGCCATGCGGCGCGGAAGTCGCACCAGCGCGACGGCAATGGCCCAAATGAGGATGACCGCGGCGACAAGGGCCAACAAGCCGCCGACCGCGACGGGAATCGAGGTCTCGATATGCTTGCCGGCGAATTCGAGCGTCAGCGAGCCGGGCTGCTGAATCAGCCATTCGAGCCCATACGCGGCCACGGCGAGCGCGATGATGAAGAAGAACATGAAAAGCATGACCTTCGCTCCCGCTTATTTCTTGCCGACGGCCGCGATGGCGCCGCGCAGCAGATCGTCGGCCGCCTTGGCCGCCTCGCTGTGTTGATGAAGGGTTTGGCCGAATTCCTTGGATTCCGCTTTGGCCTCTTCCGGCAGGCTGTCGTAAAAGCTTTCGGCGCCGGCGAAATCGTTTCGTCCGAGCGCGGTTTCGATATGTTGGAGCTTGCCGGCGACGCTCTCGGGATGGGCCTGTCCTGTCGGCCGGACTTTCACGAGCTTGCTCGCGCTTTCCAACAGCTGTCCGGTCAGATCGCCTTGTGGCGCCCCCGAATGGGTCTCGTGCGCTTCGATCTTCTTGGCGATCGCCTGCAAGGACTCGCGCAGCTGCGCGCCGGTCGGAGCCCCCTTTTCCGAGAGTTCGATCAACACCGGCGCAGGCTCCGCGTTCAGACGGGAAAGCGCCGCGATTTCTTCGCCGAACGGCTTGCCGGCCTCGAGATCGCGCTGAAGCGCGAAAGCGACCACAACCGTGGCGCTCGCCGTATCCACGGCGGAGACGACGACCGGCGCCGGCGCGGGCTTCGGCGTCTCCTCGGCCCTGGAAACCTCTATCTCGGGAGCGGCGCGCGCTTCGCTCTTGGGCGCCTCGAACTTCTGCCGCAAAGCCAGGACTTCGTCGCTCAGGGCTTCGATGCGGCCTTCGAGCGCCGAAATGAGGTCGCGGTCTGTGAAGCCGTCGGCGGCGGGGACCTCTCCCTTGGCGGCCGGCGCGGGCTTCGGCATCTCTACCGGCGCGGCGGCGGGGGCAGGGGGCGGCGGCAGGAGCGTCGCCTCCTCGGCGGTTTCGACAGGCTTCTGAGCCGGCTCGGGGAGGTCGAGGGGCTTAGCCTCCGTCGCAGGAGCTTCGACCGGTTTCTCGGGCTCCTTCACGGCTTCGGCTGGGGCCGGCGGCGCGGGGGGTGGCGCGGTTTCAGCCGGCGATGGGGCAGGAGCGGGCGTAAGCGGCGCCTTGTCGAGCAAGGCGTGGCGCGAGGCCGCCTTGGGCGCGGGTTTCACCGATCCCGTCAGATCGTCAAGCAATCCCCGCGCCTTGTCGACAGCGCCCTGCGCCGCGACAAGACCGGCGTCGATATGATTCGCAACCTCGTCGACGCGGGGGTCCACGTGCCGGAAGGTCAGCACGCCATAGCCGGCGGCGCCCAGCGCGACCAACAAGGCCAGGGTCGAAACGACGAGCTTGGAAGCAACGCCTCCCGAGCGGCGCTTCCCCGGCGGACGGGCCGGCGGGACTTGCGCCTCCGTCGCCGCGGGAGTCTCGACCTCGGAAGCTTGATCCTTCGTCACCTCTGATTCAGGCGCCGCCATGCTGATCGTCCTCGCTGCGTTTCACCCCGTGGTGAAGCAGGTATAAAGTACGCAGGTTGCGCGCGAAACAGGCTAATGCGCCCGCATCCGCTTGTCAGCCGGCGGCCTCCATCAGCGCGAGGGTGCGGCGGGCGATATCCAGATGGAGCCGCTCGACCATTTTGCCGTCGATCTGCACCACGCCCTTCTCGGCGTTTTCCGGCTCGTCGAATATGGCGATGATCTTGCGGGCTAAATCGACTTCCTCGGCGCTCGGCGCGAAAATCTCGTTGACCGGCCCGATCTGGCTGGGATGGATCAGCATCTTGCCGTCGAAGCCCATGTCGCGGCCCTGCTCGGCCTCGCGCCGCAGCCCCGCCTCGTCGTTGAAGTCGTTGTAGATGCCGTCGATGATCTCGATATTGTGCACGCGAGCCGCCAGCACGCCGGCGGAGAGCCACGACACGAGCGCCAGCCGGCCGGGCGTGAGGCGCGCGCGGGTCGATTTGGCGATGTCGTTCGGCCCCAGCACCAACACTTCGAGGCGTGAAGCCGGATCGTCCGCCGCGCTGGCGATCTTCTCGATGTCGAAGATGGCGCGGGGGGTCTCGATCATCGCCCAGAGTTTGGTCTTGAACGGCGCGCCGGCCGCAACAATGTCGGCGGCGGCTTTGAGAATGTCGTCGCGGGAATTGACCTTCGGGATGACGATCGCGTCCGGCCCCGTGGGCGCGATTGTTGAAATATCGGGCTTGTACCACTCCGATCCGCGCGCGTTGACGCGCACCACCACCTGCCGCTGGCCATAGCCGCCGCCCGTGACCGCTGAGGCGACCTGCTCGCGCGCCATGGCCTTGGCGGCCTCGGCGACGCCGTCTTCGAGCTCGAACATCAAAACGTCGGCGGGAAGGCTTTTGCCTTTTTCCAGCGCGCGGGCGTTGGAGCCGGGCATGGCCAGGACGCTGCGTTTCAGTTTCGAAATCATCTTTGAGCTCGCTCGAGTGATAGGTTCATCTTTTTCTTGCCGCGCCGGCTGGTCTACACAATAAGAGGCTTCTCCGCCATTCACATCTCGGAAACAATTGATGGCAGCCGAAACCGGCCCCGCGAGCAAGGGCGGCCTCCCGCCGCGCCTTATAGAAGGATACGAGGTTTTTCTGTCCGGCCGCTTCCGCGCGGCGCAGACGCGCTTTCGCGCGCTCGCCGAAGAGGGCCAGAAACCGACGACCATGGTGATCTGCTGCTGTGATTCGCGCGTCGACCCCGAGTCGATCTTCGACGCGGGGCCGGGCGAGCTTTTCGTCCTGCGCAATGTCGCGGCGCTGGTGCCGCCTTACGAGCCCGACGACCATTTCCACGGCGCGTCCGCCGCGCTCGAATATGCGGTCATGGCGCTCGAAGTTAAGCATGTCGTGGTTCTGGGTCACGGCCAATGCGGCGGCGTGGAGGCCTATGCGACGATCGCCGCCGATCCCGAGACGCCGCGATTGAGCCACAGCGATTTCGTCGGCGATTGGATCAAAATGCTCGCGCCGGCCGCCGAGCGGCTCGGCGAGGAGCCCGATCCCGAAGACAAAGATTATCTGCATCGGCTCGAATTCGAGTCGGTCAAGCAGACCCTCATCAATCTGCGCAGCTTCCCCATGGTGCAGGTTTTGGAGCACCGCGGCTATCTCAAGCTCCACGGCGCCTTCTTCAGCGTCTCGGATGGAAAGCTGCTGGCGCTCGACGAGCAATCGGGGGACTTCCGTCCCATCGCCGAAAAAGCCCACGCCGACGCATTTTTGGAGGCGCGCTTTTGACGGACGTCCCCATGATCGCCGGTCTGCATGAGCTTGCCGGGCGCTATGACGCGCTGCTGTGCGACGTCTGGGGCGTGCTCATCGACGGCAAGAAGCATTTTCCGCGCGCCGCCGACGCTTTGCGGCGTTTCCGCGCGCAGGGCGGGCGGGTGGTGCTCATCACCAACGCCTCGCGGCCGGACGCCGAAGTGCGCCGGCAGCTTCTGGGGCTGGGCCTGCCGGAAGACGCCTTCGACGATCTTGTTTCTGCAGGCGAATTGACGCTGCGGGAGATCGTCTCACGCAAGGGGCAAGCCTGCTATCATCTCGGCCCGCCGCGCGACAACGGCCTTTTCGAGGAAGCCGGCCGGCGCCTCGGCGCCCCGGTCGCGAAGGTCTCCCCCGAGGAGGCGGACTACGTCGTCTGCACCGGCCTTTTCGCCGAGCGCGAGGAAATCCCGCAGGATTACGACGAAAGGCTCGCGGCCCTGAAAGCCCGCGATCTCACCATGCTCTGCGCCAATCCGGATATTGTCGTCGCCATCGGCGATGACATCGTCTATTGCGCGGGCGCGCTCGCCGAGCGCTATGCGGCGATGGGCGGCAAGGTGCTGATGTTTGGCAAGCCGCATCCGCCGATTTACGCCGCCGCCCTCGAACGCCTTGCCGCCCTAAGCGGCGGTACGGCCGATAAGAGCCGGATCTTCGCCATGGGCGACGGCGCGCTGACCGACCTCGCCGGAGCGGGGATGGCGGGGCTCGATTGCGTCTTCGTCACCGATGGGGTGCACGCCGAAGAGCTGCGCCCGAAAGGCGGAGCCGTCGATCGCGACGCGCTCGCGCGCTTGACAGAGCTTGCGGGCGCGCGTCCTGTCGCTTTGGCTAGCGAAGTTTTCTGGTAAAAGGGGGAAAATGGGCGCTTCGCCCTCCCCGTCAAACGATCCGGTGAATACATGTCGACGCCGTTCAAAATCTACTATTTCGAAGACCTGAGCGTCGGCATGCGCGAGACGCTGATGAAGGCCGTGATGGACGACGACGTCATCGCCTTCGCCGACCTGTCGGGCGATCGCAACCCGATCCATCTGTCGGACCATTTCGCCTCCAAGACGCGCTTCGGCGAGCGCATCGTGCACGGCCTCTATACGGCGTCGCTGATTTCGACCGTCATCGGCATGTATCTGCCGGGACCGGGCGCGGTCTATCTCTCGCAAACCTTGAACTTCCGCGCGCCCGTGAAGATCGGCGACGTGATCACCGTCGTGGTCGAAGTGGTGGAGCTCGTCGAAAAGGGCCGCCGCGCCAAGCTTAAATGTGAATGCCTTGTCGACGGCAAGGTGGTGCTCGACGGCGAGGCGACCGTAATGGTGCCGTCCCGCGAGCAGGCGGTACGGCCGGCGGAGAAGCCGGCCACGGCGTGACGCGCGCTCTCCCGTGACGCAGTCTTCCTTCATCCTCGCCCGAGACCCGATGGGACCGCCCGCCGGCCTCGAAGGCGCCGTCGTGGCCATCGGCAATTTCGACGGGCTGCATCGCGGCCACCGGGGGGTGATCGCCCGCGCGCGGGCGCTGGCCAAAAAGCTCGGGAAGCCCTGCGTGCTCCTGACCTTCGAGCCGCATCCGGCGGATGTTTTCGCCGGCAAGCCGGTGATCTTCCGCCTCACGCCCCCAGAGGCCAAGGCGGCTCAGGCCGCACGGCTCGGGCTCGACGGGATGATCGTCCTTTCCTTCAACAAGGAGCTCGCCGCCCGACCGGCCGAGGATTTCACGCGGGACATTCTCGCCAAACGGCTGGGACTCTCGGCTATCGTCGCGGGCTATGACTTCCGCTTCGGGGCCGGCCGTAAGGGCGATCCGGAGTTCCTCAAAGCGGAAGGCGCGCGGCTGGGCTTTGCGGTCGAGATCGTCGACCGCATCACTCAGGACGAGGAGGGAAGCCTGGAAGCGGTCTCCTCCACCGCCACGCGCGAGGCGCTGGAAAAAGGCGAGGTCGAACTGGCGCGCCGTCTCCTGGGCCACCCTTACTTCGTGCGCGGCGTCGTTCGCCACGGCGACAAGCGCGGCCGCCTGCTCGGCTTCCCGACCGCCAATATCGCACTCGACCCATCGAACCGGCTGCGACACGGCATCTATGCGGTCACGATGGAGGTCGACGGCGTCCTGCGCGACGGCGCCGCCAATTTCGGGCGCCGGCCGACCTTCGATAATGGCCCGCCGTTGCTGGAAGTCTTCCTCTTCGATTTCTCGGGCGATCTCTACGGCAAAGAGGTCGAGGTCGCCTTTTTCGACTTCATCCGCGGCGAAGCGAAATTCGACAGTGTCGAGGCCCTGATCGCCCAGATGGAGGACGACTGCGCCAAGGCGCGGGAAATCCTCGCGCGCCGCTGAAACATGCGCCCGCCTCGCTTGGTTTGAGGGTGGGCGGCCCTAGCCTCTTAGTCTTAACTCTTTAGGCCAGGAGCTACGACCATGAGCGGCGCACGTCTTTTTGCGGCTTTTCTCTCTCTCGCCGGGCTTGCGGCCATTTCCGCGAGCGCACAGGCGCAGCCCAAGCGGGTTCTCATCATCGGCGACAGTCTCAGCGCCGGCTATAATCTGCCGGAGGGAACCTCTTTTCCCTGGGCGCTCAACCGGCGGCTTCACATGCGCGGCCACAGGGACGTCGCGGTTCTCGACGCGACGGAAATGGGCGACACTACCGGCGACGCGCTGGAGCGACTGCCCAAAGCCTTTGCCTATGGCGCCGACGCCGTCATCGTCGAGCTCGGCGGCAATGACATGTTGCAGCGTGAAGACCCCTCCGTCGTCTATCGAAATCTCGACGCCATCGTCCGCTACAGCAAGGCGCGCGGCTCGCGCGTGATCCTCGCCGGCATGCTTTCCTATCCGCGCCGCCGCGATCCAACCTACAAGCTGCGCTTCGACTGGGTCTATCCGACGCTCGCCGCCCAGCAAAAGGTCGCGCTCTATCCCTTCTTCCTCGACGGCGTCTACGGCAATCCTGCGCTTATCCAGGACGATAACAAGCATCCCAATGTGCTGGGCTCGGATTATATCGCGGCGCGCATGACGCCGATGGTCGAGCGGACGTTGCAGGCGCCCGAGCGCCGGCGCTACCACGCTTGGCGGTGAAAACCGGCCGTCATTGCGAGGAACGAAGCGACGAAGCAACCCAGAGCCCCGCGGCGGCCCTGGATTGCTTCGCTTCGCTCGCAATGACGGCGGGGAGGCGGCGGCGTTGAGAAGGGCTGCATTGCGGCGGAGGTTGTCCGTCCCTATCTTATCGCTTCCGAGAGGTAAGCGAAGATGAGCAACGAACCGAGAGGCAATATAGAAATCATTCCGCCGGGTCAGAGGTCGCGCGCCGAGGCGGAGGACGACGGCTTCCCCACCTCGCGCGTCTGGATTTCCTCGGGGCAACGCGAGGTTAAATTCGTCAAGCTCGGCCCGTTCCAGAGCATGCTGGTCGGCGCCGGCCTGCTGCTCTTTGTGGGCCTCAGCCTGTTCTTCCTCTCCGGGCTCCTGCTCGTCCTCGTCCCGGCCGTCGCTTTGCTCGGCGCGGGCGCCTGGGTGGCCAATGCCCTGGGCTTGGGCCCCTTCCGGCGGCTGCGGTAGATTTTTTGAGGCTTTTCGGCCTCCGCGCCCCTTGCTAAAGAGGGGCATGCTGATTTTGTGGCGCATACGAATTACCGGCCCGGTCCGCGCTTGAGCTGTGCTCGCGCGGGTTCCGGGTTTTTGGCGCAATTGGCGCTTCCTTTCCAAATCCATTATGTGACGCGGACCTTGCCGGCCGTCCCGGCGCCGCCCGACCCCGGTTTCGAGACCCCATGAACGACGACACGCCCAAAGGGCCCGACTATTCCAAGAGCCTCTATCTGCCGGTCACGGATTTTCCGATGCGCGCCGGCCTGCCGCAGCGGGAGCCCGAGTTCCTGAAGCGCTGGGAGGAGATCGGCCTCAACGCGAAAATGCGCGAGGCGGCCAAGGGCCGGCCGAAATTCACGCTGCACGACGGCCCGCCCTACGCCAATGGCAATATCCATATCGGCCATGCGCTGAATAAGGTCCTCAAGGACATCGTCACGCGCAGCCAGCGCATGACCGGCAAGGATTGCGTCTATGTGCCGGGCTGGGACTGCCACGGCCTCCCGATCGAATGGAAGATCGAGGAAGAAAACTACCGCGCCAAGGGCAAGAAGAAGCCCGACTTCGCGCAGCCGGACGAGATGATCGCGTTTCGGCGCGAGTGCCGGGCCTATGCGGAGAACTGGCTCTCGATCCAGCGCGAGGAGTTCAAGCGGCTCGGCGTCGCCGGCGAATGGGACCGCCCTTACGCCACCATGGCCTACCCGGCCGAGGCGATCATCGCCCGC
This sequence comes from Methylocystis sp. MJC1, assembly GCF_026427715.1. NCBI lineage: Bacteria > Pseudomonadati > Pseudomonadota > Alphaproteobacteria > Hyphomicrobiales > Methylocystaceae > Methylocystis > Methylocystis sp. MJC1. The sequence goes on from NZ_CP107558.1 coordinate 3,879,500, forward strand.
GAGATCATGAAATTCGCCGAGAACGGCTTGCTCTATCGCGGCTCCAAGCCGGTGATGTGGTCGGTCGTCGAGAAGACGGCGCTGGCAGAAGCGGAAGTCGAATATGAGGACCACACCAGCGATACGGTGTGGGTGGCGTTCCCCATCCCGCGCGGTGCGGACGAGGACCTTGCCGACGCGCGCGTGGTGATCTGGACCACGACGCCTTGGACGCTGCCGGGCAATCGCGCGATCTCCTTCTCCTCGAAAATCGCCTACGGGCTTTATCGCGTGACCGAGGCGCCCGAAAACAACTGGGCCTTCCCGGGCGCCAAATTCATCCTTGCCGACAAGCTGGCGGGAGACGTCTTCAAAGCCGCCAAGGTTGACGGCTTCGAGCGGCTGCGCGACGTGCCGGCGTCGACGCTCTCGGAACTCGTCTGCGCCCATCCGCTCGCGCATCTGGGCTATGCCTTCGACGTGCCGCTCTTCGACGGCGATCACGTCACCGACGACACGGGCACGGGCTTCGTGCACACGGCGCCGGGCCATGGCCGCGAAGACTTCGATATCTGGATGGCGAACGGTCGGCGTCTCGCCGAGTCCGGCATCGACAGCCGCATTCCCTATACGGTCGACGAAGACGGCTTCTACACCAAGGAAGCGCCGGGCTTCGCCGGCAAGCGCGTGCTCACCGAAAAGGGCGAGAAGGGAGACGCCAATGAGGCCGTGATGGCGGAGCTGGTGAAAGCCGGCAATCTCATCGCGCGCGGGCGGTTGAAGCATCAGTATCCGCATTCCTGGCGCTCGAAGAAGCCGGTGATCTTTCGCAATACGCCGCAGTGGTTCATCGCGATGGACAAGCCCATGGACCGCGCGTCTTCAGGCGCGCGTGGGGGCGCGGCAGAAAGCGCTCGGTCCAATGCGCCCACCTTGCGGGAAATCGCGTTCGAAGAAATCTCCCGCACCCAATGGACGCCCGCCGCCGGCGAGAACCGCATCCGCGGCATGATCGCCAATCGTCCCGACTGGGTCGTCTCGCGCCAGCGCGCCTGGGGCGTGCCGATCGCCGTCTTCGTAAAGAAGGGCACGCATGAGATCCTTGTCGATCCGCGCGTGAACGCCCGCATCGTCGAGGCGTTCGAGAAGGAAGGCGCGGACGCCTGGTATGAGACGCGCGCCGCCGAGCGCTTCCTCGCGCCCGACTATGATCCCAACGACTATGAGAAAGTCGCCGACGTTCTCGACGTGTGGTTCGATTCGGGTTCGACGCACGCCTTCGTGCTCGACGATCCGACGAGCTTCCCCGCGCTTGCCGGCATTCACAGAAAGCGCGACGGCGGCGACGACGAGGTGATGTATCTCGAAGGCTCGGACCAGCATCGCGGTTGGTTCCACTCTTCTCTTCTCGAAAGCTGCGGCACGCGCTTGCGCGCGCCTTACGACGCCGTGCTGACGCATGGCTTCGTGCTCGACGAGAAGGGGCGCAAAATGTCGAAGTCGCTCGGCAATGTCGTCGCGCCGCAGAAGGTGATTTCGGACTCGGGCGCCGACATCCTGCGCCTGTGGGTCGCGGCCTCCGATTACGCCGACGATCTGCGCGTCGGCCCTGAGATTCTGAAGACCTTCGTCGATCTCTATCGCAAATTGCGCAACACGCTGCGCTGGATGATCGGCGCGCTCGCGCATTACGGCGCGGACGACGACGCAGCGCTGGAACACGCAAGCGAGCTCGAGCGGCTGATGCTGCATCGTCTCGTCGAGGTGGATGCGCAAATCCGTGTTGCCTATGCGGCCTTTGACTACAAGCGGGTCGTGGCCTTGCTCACGCCCTTCATGACGAGCGATCTTTCCGCCTTCTATTTCGACGTCCGCAAGGATGCGCTCTATTGCGAGCCGCCGTCGAGCGTGAAGCGCAAGGCGTCGCTCGCCGTCATCGAACGCATCTTCCGCTGCGTGACGACATGGCTCGCGCCGATCCTCGTCTTCACGGCGGAAGAAGCTTGGCTCGCGCGCTATGCGGACGCCGTCTCGGTGCATGTCGAGAGCTTCCCGGACATTCCGTCGCATTGGCGCGACGAGGCGTTGGCGAAGAAATGGGAGGGCGTGCGCGCCATCCGCGCAGTGGTGACGGGCGCACTCGAAATCGAACGCGCGCAAAAGCGCATCGGCTCCTCCTTGGAAGCGGCGCCGGTCGTTTATGTCGCGGACGGCCATTTGCGCGCTGCGCTGGATGGCGTCGATTTCGCGGAAATCTGCATCGTGTCGGACATCGTCATCGAGACGGGCGAAGGACCGGCCGAAGCCTTCCGCCTACCGGAGGTAAAGGGCGTCGCGGTTGTTCCGAGCCGCGCGAGCGGCGTCAAATGCGCGCGCTCCTGGAAATATTTCGACCCCGCTACCGCGGACCCGGACTATCCCGACGTCACGCCCCGCGACGCGCAGGCGCTCAAAGAGTTGAAGGCGCTTGGGCGCTGGAGCGCGTAGCGGTTCGAATGAAAGAAGGCTTGACGCGGCTCTGCCCCCTCCCCAACCCTCCCCCGCTTCGCGGGAGAGGGAGTGAGGCGCGTCGCGCGGAAAAACTCGCGGGTCCTGATGAAGGCCGCGGCCTTGCCCCCTCTCCCGCGTTAGCGGGGGAGGGCTGGGGAGGGGGCCTTTGAAAGTCCTCCTCGCCTTTCTCGCCAACACCGCGACCAATTTCATCATCGGCCTGATGGTCGCGAAGTTCCTCGGCCCCGAGGAATATGGTCGCTTCGCGCTCGCTTTCTCGATCGCAGTCGTGGTGCAGACGGCGCTCTACGACTGGCTGCGGCTCTCGGCAACGCGCTTCTATTCCCAGCGCACGCGCGAGAACGAGCCCGTCATCCGTTCGACGCTCGGGACGTCCTTCGTCGTCGTCAGCGTCTTTCTGGCGTTGAGCACCTTGCTCTATTCGCTCGTGGGCCCCGAACTCGACTTCGACAGCGAGCTGATCCTTCTCGCCTTGCTCACCGCGACCGCGAACGGCCTGTTCGACTATTCGACCGCCCTCGCCCGCGCGCGTTTCGAAGACGGCGCCTATGGAAGGCTCGTCTTCGTCAAAAACATCCTCGCCTTTATCCTGCTCGGCGGCGGCGCCTTCATTTTCCATTCGGCGGGCGTCGCCCTCGCGGGCGGCGTTGCAAGCCTATTGGGCTCGGTGTTTCTCACGCGCGCCTCGCTACGCGATCCAGACGCGCGCTGCCTGGGCGCCAAACGGGAGACCGCGAAGCTTCTCATCGCCTATAGCGCGCCTATCGTCGCGGCCCATCTGCTGTACACGTCGATGCCGCTGGCGGCGCGCTCGATCGTCGCCAGCGTCTACGACTTCGCCGAGACCGGCCAGTTCGCCCTCGCCTATGACCTCGGCATGCGCGCCATCATGGCCTTCGGCTCGGCGCTCGACGTGCTTTTGTTTCAAATCGCCGTCGCGGCGCATGAGGAGCACGGCGAGGACCGCGCCCGTGTCCAGGTCGCGCACAATATGAGCGTCGTCTTCGCCTTTCTGCTACCGGCCTGCGCCGGGCTTTGGCTGGTTCTGCCGTCGGTCGAAGCGCTGATCGTGCCCGCGCAGTTCCGTGGCCCTTTTGGTCATTATCTCGGGTTGCTGATGCCAGGGCTGTTCGCCATGGGGATCATCAACTTCGGCTTGAACCCCGTTTTCCAGATCAGCAAGCGCACCGGCCCGCTGATCGCGGCGGCGCTCGCTGCAGCCGTGACCTCGCTGACTTTGCTTTTTGCTTTGCCCTGGGGCGCTGACGCCTCCAACCTCGCCGTCGCCCAGGCCGGCGGCTACTTGGCCGCGCTCGCTGCGACGATTTTCTTTGTGCTGAAGGCGCAGCCGGTCTGGCCGTCGTTCTGGGATCTTCTCGCGGCGATCGTCGCCACCGGTGTCATGCTCGTCGCGCTGATCCCGATGCGCAGCATGGCGCCCGGATTTGCAACGCTGCTGCTGCAGATCTTCTCGGGGGGCGCCATCTACGGCGTGATGGTCGCGGCCTTCGACATCGCCGGCCTGCGCACGCAGGCGATCGCCTGGCTCCGGCCCCGCCTCCAGCGGGCGTGACAGAAGCGCTGGCGCGCTTATGTTAGGGTTATCGTGTTCCAGCCGGTGAGGTTTTTGCGATGGTCATGCCGCTCTACGACGACGCGCCCCTGCGCCATCTCAAGCGGCCGATCGTCAATCACGCGCTGATCGTGGTCAATATTCTGGTTTTCGTGGTCGTCTACAGCGAGATTCTCGGCGATCCCTTAACCATCATGCGCGGTTTCGCCATCATCCCGCGCGTGCTCTTCGGCGAGGCCGATCTCGCCGATTGGATCGTCGGCCCACCGGCGCCGGCGACGCTGGTCACCTCGCTGTTCTTCCACTCCTCGCTGCTGCATATCGCGAGCAATATGCTTTTTCTCTATGTCTTCGGCGATAATGTCGAAGACGCCATGGGCTCGCTGCATTACCTGCTGTTTTATCTCTGCTGCGGCGTTATGGCGGGCGTCTTCTATGTCTATGCGACGCCCCAATCCATCGTGCCCCTTGTCGGCGCCTCGGGCGCGATATCGGGCGTCTGCGCGGCCTTCCTGCTGCTCTACCCGCGCGCCACGGTCACGGGGTTCTTCCCGCCGCTCACCTTCGTGATGTTTCCTTTCTGGCTCATCACGCTTGCGGAAAAATCCCGCCCGCCGCTGCGGCCGCTTTTCGGATTGAAGCCGCCGCTGTTCTCCTTCCACGCTTCGGGCTTCATCTTCATCGGGGCCTGGATCCTGCTCCAGCTTTTGAACGCCAGCTGGGGCGGCGGCGAAAGCCATATCGCCTGGATGGCGCATGTCGGCGGCATCGTGGCGGGGCTGGCGCTCACGCCGTTTTTCAAGCGGCGCAAGCATAAGCTTTTCGACCGCGGACCCCATGGCGCGACCAAGACGTCGCCTGCGCCGCAAGCACTGCCGCCGGAAGAAACGCCTTTCGAAAACTGAGGGGGCTTGAAAAAGGGGCTTGACCTCCCCGTTTGACTTGCGCGCGCGCCCCCGTTACCAGACCGCCACAGTTTTTAGCGGGACGCGCTGCGTCCGCCCTTCATCTCCAGAGGTCGCGCGATGAAAATTCTCGTACCCGTTAAACGGGTCGTCGACTACAACGTGAAAATCCGGGTGAAGCCCGACGGCTCCGGCGTCGATCTCGCCAATGTGAAAATGTCGATGAACCCGTTCGACGAAATCGCCGTCGAAGAGGCGCTGAGGCTGAAGGAAGCCGGCAAGGCGACGGAAGTCGTCGTCGTCTCCATCGGCCCGGCCAAGGCCGACGATACCCTGCGCACCGGCCTCGCCATGGGCGCCGACCGCGGCATTCTGGTCAAGACCGACGAGACGGTCGAGCCGCTCGCCGTCGCCAAGATCCTCGCCAAGATTGCGGCCGAGGAGCAGCCGGGCCTCATCATCCTCGGCAAGCAGGCGATCGACGACGACTCGAACCAGACTGGCCAGATGCTCGCCGCTTTGCTGGGCTGGGGCCAGGGCACTTTCGCCTCAAAGGTCGATCTGACCGACGGCTCGGTCGACGTGACGCGCGAGATCGACGGCGGCCTGCAGACGGTGAGCCTGAAGCTTCCGGCAATCGTCACGACTGATCTTCGCCTCAACGAGCCGCGCTATGCGTCGCTCCCCAATATCATCAAGGCGAAGAAGAAGGAGGTCGCCGTTAAGGCGCCGTCCGACTACGGCGTCGACATCACGCCGCGCCTCGAGGTGCTGAGCACCGCCGCCCCCGCGACGCGCGCCGCCGGCATCAAGGTCGGCTCGGTCGCCGAACTCGTCTCCAAGCTCAAGGAAGCGGGAGTTCTCTGATATGGCCATTCTGCTTCTCGCTGAAACCGCCAATGGCGCACTTGCGCCCTCGACCGCCAAGGCGCTCACCGCCGCCTCGCAGATCGGCGGCCCGGTCCACATCCTCATCGTCGGCCCCGGCCTCGACGGCGCTGCGGCCTCGGCCGCCAAGCTCGCCGGCGTCGAGAAAGTGCTCTACGCCGCCGACGCCTCGCTCGATCATGTTCTTGCCGAGCCGGTCGCGGCGCTGATCCTGTCGCTCGCTGGCTCGTACGACGTGATCATCGCCCCCTCGACCAGCGCGACCAAGAACGTGCTGCCGCGCGTCGCCGCGCTACTCGACGTCGCCCAGGTCTCGGACATCATCAAGGTCGTCTCGCCCGACACTTTCGAGCGCCCGATCTACGCCGGCAACGCCGTGCAGACAGTCCGCGCCAAGGACGCCAAGAAGGTCATCACCGTCCGCACCACGGCCTTCGCGGCCGCGCCCGAGGGCGGCTCGGCTCCGGTCGAGACGATCGGCGCCGCCGCCAATCCGGGCGTCTCCACCTTCAAGAGCGAGGAGCTCGCCAAGTCCGAGCGTCCCGAGCTGACCTCGGCCCGCATCATCGTCTCCGGCGGCCGCGCGCTCGGCTCCGCCGAGAACTTCCAGAAGGTGCTGGACCCGGTCGCGACCAAACTCAACGCCGCGATCGGCGCTTCGCGCGCGGCGGTCGACGCCGGCTATGCGCCGAACGACCTGCAGGTCGGCCAGACCGGCAAGGCTGTCGCCCCCGAGCTCTACGTCGCGGTCGGCATTTCCGGCGCGATCCAGCATCTCGCCGGCATGAAGGACTCGAAGATCATCGTCGCCATCAACAAGGATGAAGAGGCGCCGATCTTCCAGGTCGCCGATTACGGGCTCGTCGCCGATCTCTTCCAGGCGGTGCCGGAGCTCGACGCGGAGCTTGCCAAGCTCGGCAAGTAAAAAAAACCGCTCCCCGCTCCGCTGGTGGCGGGGAGCGCAATCCTGACATTTTGAAGCTTGCCGGTTTTCTTTCGACCCATTCGCGCGTTATATTGCAGTGCAACGTTGGCCGCATTTGCATCGCAGCCGTCCCGCCCCTTTGACGGCGGTCCTCTCGCTATGGTGTTCGAACTATGAGCTTCGAGATTCGCAAAGTCGGCGTCATCGGCGCGGGGCAGATGGGCAAGGGCATCGCGCATGTCTGCGCGCTTGCGGGATTGGACGTCGCGCTCAACGACACCACACCAGAACGCATCGAGGCCGGCATCAAGGATGTCGGCGTGCAGATGAAGAAGTCGATCGAGCGCGGCTTGCTCACGACCGAGGTCGTCGATAAGGCGCTACCGCATATCTCCGCCGCCCCGGCCCTTCAGGATTTCGGCGACTGCGACATCGTCATCGAGGCGGCGACCGAGAATGAAGAGGTCAAGCGCAAGATCCTCTCCGACGTTGCAACCGTGGTGAAGCCGGACGGCATCATCGCCTCCAACACCTCGTCGATTTCCATTACCCGCCTTGCCTCGATCACCGGCCGGCCCGAACGCTTCATCGGCATTCATTTCATGAATCCGGTGCCGCGCATGCAGCTTGTCGAGCTGATCCGCGGTATCGCGACCGACGACGCCACTTTCGAAGAGGCAAAGGGCTTCTGCGCCAAGCTTGGGAAGACGGTGACGGTCTCGGAGGATTTCCCGGCCTTCATCGTCAACCGCATCCTTTTGCCGATGATCAACGAGGCTATCTACACGCTCTATGAGGGTGTGGGCTCGGTCGAGGCGATCGACACGGCCATGCGGCTCGGCGCCAATCATCCAATGGGCCCGCTGCAGCTCGCGGATTTCATCGGATTGGACACCTGCCTTTCGGTGATGCAAGTGCTCCACGAAGGCCTGGCCGACACCAAATATCGCCCTTGCCCGCTGCTCGTGAAATATGTCGAGGCCGGCTGGCTCGGCAAAAAGACTCAGCGCGGTTTCTACGATTATCGCAGCGGCACGCCGACGCCGACGCGCTGACGTCTCACCGCCCTCCTAAGAGGCGCCCCCCTGCCTTGTTCCGCATGGGGAGACGTGTTAGGCGGGCCCCACTTTCCGCCATCCGGCGGCACGGCTGGAGATTCTCAAATGACCGATACGAATGGAAACGGTGGCGGCGCGCAGGGCGGCGCTCCGGCCCTGAACGCGCTGGTGCAGTATCTGAAGGATTTTTCCTTCGAGAACCCGAACGCCCCGAATTCGCTCGGACCGCAAGAGCAGGCGCCGAATATTTCCATTCAGGTCAATGTCAACGCCAAGCAGCTGGCGCCGACCGACTTCGAGGTGACGCTCACCCTTGACGCCAAGGCCGGCGAAGGCGCGGGCCTGCTGTTCAAGCTCGATCTCGAATATGGCGGCGTCTTCCGCCTCATCAACATTCCGCAGGAGCAGATTCATCCCATCGTGATGATCGAATGCCCGCGTTTGCTGTTCCCCTTCGTCCGCCAGATCGTGGCCGACGCCACGCGCGACGGCGGCTTCCCGCCGCTCTATGTCGACCCGATCGATTTCGTCGCGCTTTATCAGCAGAAGGCCGCCGAAGCCGCCGCTCAGCCGCCGGTCGCGAACGCCTGACGTTTCTCTAATTCCGTTCTCGCATTGGGGCTCGTTATTCCCGGCGGGCTGAAGCCCGACCGGGAATCCAAAACCCACAAAAGCGCTGGTTTTGCTCTGGATTCCTGATCGCTTCGCTAGCGCGAAGCGTCGGGAATGACACCGAACCAAGCAAGCGGATCTCGTATGAGACTATTCAAGCGGCGGAGGGCGATTGCTCTCCGCCTTCTTGTTTTTTGGGCAGATATTTTTCCCAGATCGCAGATTTGAGCCCGCCGACGAAAGCGAGATGCGCCTCTTCCTCTTGCGCCGTCAGACGGCTCGGCAGAGGTTCGGGGCGGGCGCGCAACAGATCGCCGATCAGCGCGCGGCGCGTCTGGCTGACTGTCGCGAGCGACAGCGCCGCTTGGCGTCCGCCTCTCAGCTCCGCATAGACTTCCGCGAGCAATCCAGCGTCGAGGAGCGCCCCGTGCTTGTCGCGACGCGACAGATCGACGCCGTAGCGTTGGCAAAGCGCGTCGAGCGAGGCCGGGCTTCCCGGATGCAGCCGGCGCGCCATGGCGAGCGTATCGACGATGCGCGCAGGCGCGAGCGGCGGCAGCTTCTGCAGCGCAAATTCGGCGTTGATGAAGCGCACGTCGAATTCGGCGTTATGGGCGACCATCGGCGAATCTTCGATGAAGTCGATGAACTCGCGCGTGATCTCGGCAAATTTTTTGTGCTGGGCGAGGAATTCCCGCGAAAGACCATGAACGCGGAAAGCCTCTTCCGGCATGTCGCGCTCTGGATCGATATAGACGTGAAAGACTCGGCCACTGGGAATGAGATTCAAAATCTCGACGGCACCGATTTCGACGACGCGATCACCCTTAAAGGGATCGAGGCCGGTGGTTTCCGTATCGAAAACAATCTCGCGCATCTGACTTAATCTCTTATTCGACAAGGCGCCACGAAAGGCTGAAAACTTGGCGGATGAGGGTTGGGGGCGATCACCGAAGCAAGGCGTCCAACTGACGGATCAACTCTCCAACCCGTCCCCCACCTGGCGGGGCAGGCGGATACCGCCTCAAGACATCTCGCACCACGGGATGCGCCCGAATGCGCGATTGCACGATGTGCTCGGCTCCAACAGTGGGATCGTCTCCAGTGGAAAGTTCGAAAGCTCGCGCAGCATGCGCGGGCGAACCAAGGATGTGCTTGACCTGGGTAGCCTTGGCCAGAGGATGGAGAAACGCCGCGCCGGCTGCGGCGAGGGCTGCGCGTGCGGCGTCGCTCGCCGCGACCTGCCCTGCATCGCGGGCCTCCTGAGCCGCCCGCTGTGCAGCCCATGCGCTGTCACGTAACGCCTTCGTCCGCTCGCCTCCATTCGCAAACGACTGCGCAGCGTCTATTGCGGCGCGTGGGCGGGTATCGTCAGGGCGTTCGCGTTCGAAGATCGCCAATGCCGGCAGCGCGCAGGCCACCGCATAGCGGGCAATTTCCCTGATTTCGACTCGGCTGAGCTCGACCTTTGCGGCGTGATCCAACATGGCTTCATCCTACTTGCCGCCGCGCCATTCGTGGATGGAGATTGCTTCCCCGATCTCAGGTCGTGGTAGGCGCGGCATGCGAGGCGGTCTCAACTGCGTTAACCGGACAGGCACGCAACGGCTTCCCAGAGCGCGACTCACCTTCTTCTTTCGAGTTCATCGAGAACGGCCTGCACTTCCCGCCGCGCCGCGTCCATCCCCTTTTCGGTATGCACGATAAAATCGGCGCGGGCGCGCTTTTCGGCGTCCGGGATCTGTTTAGCGAGAATGGCCGCGAATTTCTCTTCCGTCATGCCCGGCCGCGCCAGGACACGCGCCTTTTGCACATCTTCCGGCGCAGTAACGACGACAATAGCGTCGACGCTCTTTTCCGCTCCGGTCTCGAAAAGAAGCGGCACGTCATAGACGATGATCGACGCGCCCTTTTTCTCCTGCTCCTTCAAGAAATCGTCCCGCGCCGCCCAGACGAGCGGATGAACGATCGCCTCGAGCCGCTTCAATGCGTGTGGGTCCGCAAGCACCTGCGCCGCGAGCCTCCCGCGATTGACGACGCCGTCAACCGTTACGCCTGGAAAAGCCGTCTCGATCGGCGCGACAGCGGCGCCGCGATAGAGGTCATGGACGATCTGGTCGGAATCGAGCACGGGGACGCCCGCCTCGCGGAACATTTGGGCGGTCGTCGATTTCCCCATGCCGATGGAACCGGTAAGGCCGACGCGCAGCATCGCCCGGCTCACGCGGCAAGCGCGCCCAGGCGGCGCAAGGCGTCGAGGAGGGGTAGAACAGGCATGCCCATGATGGTCCAATGGTCGCCGCAGACCTCGGAAAAGAGATGCGCGCCGAGCCCTTCGACCTGATAGCCGCCGGCGCTCGTAAACGCCGCGTCGCCCATCGCGTCGAGATAGTCGTCGATGAAGGACGCGCTCAGCGCCCGCATGGCGAGATCGGCGTGGACGACAGTCTCGAAGCAAACCGCGCCGTCCCGACACAGAGCGATCGCCGAATGCAGACGGTGGCGCCGACCGGAGAGGAAATCCAATAGCTCGGCCGCCTTCTCCCTATTCTCCGGCTTGCCGAAAATCCGGCCCTCGCAGCTCGCCACCTGATCCGCGCCGAGCACCAGGCGCCCGCGCTCAGCCACGGAAACGGCGGAGGCCTTCGCTCTCGCCAGCGCCAGAGCGATCGCATCGGCCCCAACCGGGCCGAGCGAAGATTCGATCGCGCGTTCATCGAGATCGACAGGGCGGCAATCAAAGGGAACTGCCGCCTGCGCGAGAACCTGCCGCCGGCCCGCGCTTTTGGAGGCGAGAATCAGCGGCTCGGAGACACGCCAGAAGGGGAAGGAAGCGACGTCGCTCACGTTAAGGGCTCGATCCACAGGCTCGGCTGGAAGGTGGGAAAGCGGGGACAATTATGCGGCCGCAAGGACCGCCCTGTCGACTGCTGGGCATATCCGCCCCAATCCATCAACAGGGTACTCCCTGTCGCCGGATTCGCCGTGAATCCGAGACTCAAGACTCATAAACAGCCAATGCGCCTGTTCTCCACAAGGAATGATAGACGTAAAAGACTGTAAAAAATTGGTATACGTTCAATTCCCACTGTCCGGCCCTGGCTCGTTAAATTTGTCCAGATTCGGCTCGTCCTGTGGGAAAAGTGTTAACGAAAATTAACCTTTGCGGCGCATCGGTTAATAAAAAGTAAATCAATCCCATTTTTAAAGGGTTTTTAATTTTATCGCGTTCGGGCTAGGTCTGGGCTCACCGGAGCCAAGCGAAGCGGGGAATGACCAATTGTCCGAGGAAAAACGCCTGATATCCGCCCTTCGCGGCAATGCGCATGACGTTCCGCCACTGTGGCTGATGCGTCAGGCAGGACGCTATCTGCCCGAATATCGCGAGCTGCGCGCCAAGGCGCAAAGCTTCCTCGACTTCTGCTACACGCCGTCCATGGCGGCGGAGGTGACGCTGCAGCCGATCCGGCGCTTTCATTTCGACGCAGCGATCCTCTTTTCCGATATCCTCGTCGTGCCCGACGCCATGGGCCAAACGGTCTCCTTCGAGAGCGGCGAGGGTCCAAGGCTCGATCCCATCGAGACGCCGGAGGGTGTGGCTCGGCTTGGCGCATTCGAGATCGGAAAGCTTTCTCCGGTTTTCGAAACCATCGACCGTGTGAAATCCGAGCTGCCCGCCGACGTAGCCTTTATCGGCTTCTGCGGCGCGCCTTGGACGGTCGCGAGCTATATGATCGCCGGCAAGGGCACGCCGGATCAGGCGCCGGCGCGGCTTTTCGCCTTTCGCCATTCTGAGGCATTCCAGCAGCTGATCGACAGGCTCGTCGACGCCTCGGTCGACTATCTGCTCGGCCAGATAGCGGCGGGGGTCGAAGCTGTTCAGATATTCGACTCCTGGGCAGGCGTTTTGCCCGCCAATGAATTCGAAGCTTGGTGCGCTCGGCCGATTGCGCGCATTGTCGCGCGGCTGAAGGAGAAGAGCCCGGAAACGCCGGTCATCGCTTTCGTGCGCGGCGCCGATGCGCAGCTTCCGGCGCTCACCAGAAAGCTCCATGCCGATGGCTATGGGCTCGATACGGCGCTCGATCCCAAATGGGCCGTGGCCGAAACCGCCGCCAATGTCTGCCTGCAGGGAAATCTCGATCCGCTCGCGCTGCTGGCCGGCGGCGCGGCGCTCGATCGGGAAGTCGATTCGGTTCTCGAAGCTTTCAAGGGCCGGCCGCATATCTTCAATCTCGGCCATGGGATTTTGCCGCAGACGCCGATCGAGAATGTGGAGCGGCTTGTGGCGCGCGTGCGGCGCGGCTAATTTCACCGTGGGCTGGAGCGGCTATATGTACATTTGGATCAAGGCTTTGCACGTCATCGCCATCATTGCCTGGATGGCGGGCCTGCTCTATCTGCCGCGGCTTTTCGTCTATCATGCCGACGCGGCGCCCGGCCGGCAGTCCGAAACCTTCAAGGTCATGGAGCGCAAGCTTTACCGCGTCATCATGACGCCGGCGATGATTATCGCTTGGCTGACGGGGCTCTTCATGGCCGTGGATGGCGGCGCGTTTCAACATCCATGGTTTCACGTGAAAGCAACGCTCGTCGTCTTACTGACGGCAACGCATATCCACGACGGCTTTTTATTGAGCCGCTTCGCCAGGGACGCAAACGCTCATCCCTCCCGCTATTTCAGGATGATCAACGAACTGCCGACCCTGCTCATGATCGGGATCGTCGTCATGGTGATCGTGAAGCCGTTTTGAACGCTCTTGCATCCCCGCTGAAAAAGATTTATGTAGGGGACCTTACCTCTGGCAGATAGTCGTATCAGCGACCGCCGATTCCCTCCGGCGCTCGGGAGAAATCCTCCCGCATCCTGCCCGCTCTCCTGAACGCTCGTCTCCTTCGAAGGCCCACATGCGGGAAATCAAACTTTCGGATTTAAAGGCTAAATCCGCCGCCGAGCTTCTCGCATTCGCCGAGGAGCATGAAGTCGAAAACGCTTCCCTGCTCCGCAAGCAGGAACTGCTTTTCGCGATCCTCAAACAATTCGCCAGCCGCGACGTCGAAATCGTCGGCGAGGGCGTGGTGGAGGTGTTGCAGGACGGTTTCGGCTTCCTGCGTTCGCCCGACGCCAACTATCTGGCCGGTCCAGACGACATCTATGTGTCGCCGTCGCAGATTCGCAAATTCGGCCTGCGCACCGGCGATACCGTCGAGGGCATGATTCGCAGCCCGAAGGAAGGCGAACGCTATTTCGCGCTTCTGAAGGTCAATACGATCAATTTCGAGGACCCGGAGAAGGTGCGCCACAAGGTGCCTTTCGACAACCTCACCCCGCTTTATCCGGATGAGCGCCTCAAGCTCGAAATCGACGATCCCACGAAGAAGGATTTGTCGTCGCGCGTCATCGATCTGGTGGCGCCTATCGGCAAAGGACAACGCGCGCTCGTCGTCGCGCCCCCGCGCACCGGTAAGACCGTTCTCCTGCAGAACATCGCCCAGTCGATCACGACCAACCATCCAGAGTGCTATCTGATCGTGCTGCTCATCGACGAGCGTCCCGAGGAAGTGACCGATATGCAGCGCTCCGTGCGCGGCGAAGTGGTCTCCTCGACCTTCGACGAACCGGCGGTGCGTCACGTGCAGGTCGCCGAGATGGTGATCGAGAAGGCCAAGCGTCTCGTCGAGCACCGTCGTGACGTGGTCATCCTCCTCGACTCGATCACGCGCCTGGGCCGCGCCTACAATACTGTGGTGCCCTCCTCCGGCAAGGTGCTCACGGGCGGCGTCGACGCTAACGCCCTGCAGCGGCCGAAGCGCTTTTTCGGCGCCGCGCGTAATATCGAGGAAGGCGGCTCGCTGACGATCATCGCGACGGCGCTGATCGACACCGGCTCGCGCATGGACGAAGTCATCTTCGAAGAGTTCAAGGGCACCGGCAACAGCGAGATCATCCTCGACCGCAAGGTGTCCGATAAGCGCGTCTTCCCGGCGATCGACATCACGCGCTCCGGCACCCGCAAGGAGGATTTGCTGGTCGCCACGGACATCCTCAAGAAGATGTATGTCCTGCGCCGCATCCTCAACCCGATGGGAACGGTAGACGCCATCGAGTTCCTGCTCGGCAAGCTGCGCGAGACGAAGGGCAATCAGGCCTTCTTCGATTCAATGAATACGTAAGGCGGCGCGCGGGCGCATATCACTGCGCCCGCTTTGTCTTTTGGCGCCATCACCAAAGACCCTAGAGGCTAAGCGTCACACATTTTGGGACGACCGTCATGGCCGGGCTTGTCCCGGCCATCCACGCCGCGCAGTGACAACTGATGCCGGGCGGATGGGTTTCGCTCACGTAGACCGTCCAGATGGAGCGTGCCGTAAACCGTTTCGTCCCTGTCTGAGCCGTGCCGGTTGGGCCGAGCCCGGCCGTAACAGGATGCAAAGTGACGGTTCATGCTGCGGAGCTGATTAAGGGGATGAATTGGCTCGGGCCCGACGTGAACCCGCTCTCCCGTTGGTCTCCGAGCGTCGCTTGTTCCTGAACGCCGCGGGTGTCATGTTGTCCGTAATTCAATGGTGGCGTGCGGTCTGACCCATGGAGACGATCTTCGCGCTCGGAACTGGCCCCGGCCGCGCCGCTATTGCGGTGATCCGACTTTCCGGGCCGACCGTGCAACAGGTTCTCATTGACTTCACCGGCGCGGTTTCAGAGCCGCGCGCCGTGCGTCTCACAGCGCTGCGAGATCCCGAAAACGGCGAAGAGCTCGACCAGGGCCTAACCTTCTTTTTTCCGGGCCCTCATTCGGCGACGGGTGAGGACTATGCCGAGCTTCAGCTCCATGGCGGCAGGGCTGTCATAGATGCCGTGCTCTCAGCCCTTTCTCGGCGCCGCGGTTTACGTATGGCTGAACCCGGCGAATTTGCGCGCCGCGGCTTCGTCAATGGCAAGCTCGACCTTTCCCAGGCCGAGGCGCTTGCCGATCTCATCGACGCGCAAACGGAGGCGCAGCGGCGTCAGGCGCTGCGTATTGCCGGCGGCGCATTGAGGCGTGAGGTCGAGCGTTGGCGGGCCGCTATGATAGATGCTCTTGCGCTTGTCGAAGCGGAGCTGGATTTCAGCGACGAAAGCGATGTCGGGAGCTTCGATCTTGCGCGGCTGCGCCTGTTGCTGGAGCAGCCGCTCGAAGAGATGCGAGCTGCGCTAAAGGATGCCCCTGCCTCCGAGCGAATGCGTGAGGGCTTCCTGGTGATGATTCTCGGCGCGCCCAACGCGGGAAAATCAACGCTTCTCAATGCGCTGGCGCAGCGCGACCTTGCAATTGTTTCACCCACCCCTGGCACAACGCGCGATATGATCGAGGCGCATCTCGATATCGAAGGATTGCCTGTGACCTTTGTCGACACGGCGGGCCTGCGCGACGCCGCGGATGAAATCGAGCGGATCGGCGTAGATCGGGTGCTCGAGAGGGTTGTGACCGCGGATCTCGTCCTCTGGCTTTCGCCGGACGCGCAGGAGCCGAACCCAGGGCTGGCGTCTGAAGTCGATGTTTTGAGGGTCGCCACCAAAACGGATTTGGCGCCGGCCCCTCCGGTATGGCTTGGCGTTTCCGCTAAAACCGGAGCTGGCGTCGACGCGCTGCTGAAAGAGATCGGCCAATTCGCAAAAGACCGCTTGGGAGATGGGTCTTCTGCGCTCGTCATCCGGGAGCGGCACCGCTCCGCGGTCGCATCAGCTATGGCTTGTCTAGAGTCTGCGCTGGTGAGTGAAAAAGACTTGGAATTCCTCGCGGAAGATTTACGTTCCGCGGGAAGAGCGCTCGGTCGTATCGTCGGCTCGGTTGACGTCGAAGACGTTCTCGATGCCGTGTTCGCGCGCTTTTGTATCGGCAAATAGGCCGAGCTGTTTCACGTGAAACAGTGAGAGGGCTTCAAGAGAGAAGCTTGCAGGGGGATATGAAACATTTCGATGTCGTGGTGATCGGCGGCGGGCATGCCGGTTGCGAAGCTGCCGCCGCAGCTGCGCGTATGGGAGCAAAGACGGCGCTCGTCACGCATTCCCGCGCGACCATAGGCGTGATGTCTTGCAATCCCGCGATTGGCGGGCTCGGCAAGGGCCAATTGGTGCGTGAGATCGATGCGCTCGACGGCCTCATGGGCCGCGTCGCCGATCGGGGCGGCATCCAGTTCCGGCTGCTCAATCGCTCAAAAGGTCCTGCCGTGCGTGGGCCCCGGGCTCAGGCTGATCGGAAGCTTTATCGAGCCGCAATGCTTTCAGCCATCGAGGCTGTCGCGAATTTATCGATCATCGAAGTCTCTGTTGAGGACCTTCTGGTTGAAGGGGATCGCGTCCGAGGTGTTTTGACGGGCGCAGGTGAGGCAATTCATGCAGACGCTGTTGTCATCACCACGGGCACGTTTCTTGGTGGGGTGATCCACATCGGAGACGAGCGCACGCCCGCCGGCCGAATGGGCGATCCGCCAGCGCTCGGTCTTTCCCGGAGGTTGCGGACGGCGGGCTTTGCAGTTGGGCGCCTCAAGACCGGCACCCCAGCCCGGCTCGACAGTAAGACGATCGACTGGGAAAATCTCGAAAAGCAATATGGGGACGAGACACCCGAGCCTTTCTCGACTCTCACAGAGCGGATCGATAATCCCCAGGTCGCCTGCGCGATTACGCGGACAACAGCGCGATCGCATGAGATCATCCGTTCTGACCTGCACCGTTCGCCGCTAAAGACCGGCGCGATCTCCGGGCCGGGGCCGCGTTATTGCCCTTCTATCGAGGATAAGGTCACGCGCTTCGGCGATCGTGACGGGCATCAAATCTTCCTCGAGCCGGAGGGGCTCGACGACGACACAGTGTATCCGAATGGAATATCGACTTCCCTGCCGGTCGCGACCCAGGAAGCATTCATTCATTCGATCCCGGGCCTCGAACAGGCGCGAATTCTTCGGCCCGGCTACGCCATCGAATATGACTATGTCGATCCGCGCGAACTTCTGCCCAGCCTCGAAACGAAGCGGCTGAAGTGCCTTTTCCTGGCTGGGCAGATCAATGGCACGACAGGGTATGAGGAAGCTGCCGCGCAGGGCCTGGTTGCGGGGCTCAATGCCGCGCGTTTGGTGCAAGGAAAGAACCCGGTGATTTTCGATCGCGCCGATGCCTATCTCGGTGTGATGATCGACGATCTCGTCACGCGCGGGGTGAGCGAACCCTATCGGATGTTCACCTCTCGCGCCGAATACCGTCTATCGCTTCGGGCGGACAATGCGGACGAGCGGTTGACTCCTAAGGGTTTTGATATCGGCTGTATCGGAGGCGAGCGGGAGACGGTTTATCGCCTGCGCGCAGAGAAACTGGCCCGCGCGCGCGCTCTGTTGGAAGGCGTCTCTTTGACGTCGGCTGCTGCATTGAAGAACGGGCTTCCCGTCAATCAGGACGGTCAACGCCGGAGCGGCTTTGCTCTCCTCGCTTTGCCCTCTGTGACGCTTCGGCGGTTGAGGGACATTTGGCCGGAACTGGGCGAGATTGACCCTGCAACGGCCGAGCGGATTGAGACCGACGCGCGCTATGCCGTCTATCTCGACCGGCAACAGGCCGATATCGATGCTTTCAGAAGAGACGAGGAACTCGCCCTGCCCGAGACGCTGGATTACCAGTCGATCGCCGGTTTATCGGCTGAGCTGCGTGGGAAGCTGGCCTTCTTGAAGCCACGGACGCTCGGCCAGGCCCAGCGGATCGATGGGATGACGCCATCGGCCCTCACTCTTCTCGCAGCGCGGGCGCGGCGGGCGTGAGCGGAATGAGTCGTGCTTCCGCGTTGGAGCTTATCCCCTCCCTGCAAAAGATCGAAGGCGAACTTTTGATTTATGAAGAACTACTACGGCGTTGGCAGACGAAGATTAATCTCGTAGCGCCCAATACGCTGAGTGACATTTGGATGCGTCATTTCGCGGATTCCGCGCAGGTATTGGAGGCTGCGCCTGATGCAAGGCTTTGGGCGGATATTGGATCTGGCGCGGGTTTTCCTGGGTTGGTGACAGCCTTGTTGCTCAAGGATGTCGCTGGCGCTTCGGTGCATTTGGTTGAGAGCGACCAACGCAAGGCCGCCTTCCTGCGGGCTGTTTCACGTGAAACAGGCGCGCGCGTCGAGGTCCATGCCGAGCGGATCGAGAAAGTCCTGCCAACGCTCGCGGAGGAAATCGAGGCCGTCAGCGCCCGCGCTTTGGCTCCGCTCTCTCGTCTTGTGGAAATGGCGCGAGAACCTTTGGAAAACGGCGCAAAAGCGGTGTTTATGAAGGGTGAGGAGTGGCGCGATGAATTGACCGCCGCCGAGGCTGTCGGTAACTTTACCTTTAAGACAGTTCAGAGCCGCACGCATAAGCGCGCCAGATTGATCGTCGTCCATTCACCTTCAGAGGCAAATTTTGTCCGGAGAAAATAACGGCCAGCGCGTGCTCGTCCTTGCCAATCAAAAGGGCGGCGTCGGCAAGACCACCACAGCCATCAATCTCGGCACGGCACTCGCCGCCGTCGGAGAAGAAGTGCTGGTCATCGATCTCGACCCGCAGGGAAACGCCTCGACGGGCCTCGGCGTCGATCGCAAAAGCCGCAAGATTTCGACCTATGACGTCTTGCTCGGCGAATCGAGCCTGGCCGACGCCATTGTCCAGACCGTGGTGCCGCGCCTCTCCATCGCGCCCTCGACACTCGACCTCCTCGGCGTTGAATTGGAAATCGCCGGCGATAAGGACCGGGCGTTTCGTCTGAAGCGGGCGCTTGCCGAGCTTGCTGCGGCGGAGCATCATCTCGATGGTAAACGCTACGACTATATACTGGTCGATTGCCCGCCTTCGCTTAACCTTCTCACCATCAATGCGCTGGCGAGCGCCGATGCGGTCGTCGTGCCGCTGCAATGCGAATTCTTCGCGCTCGAAGGCCTGTCTCAGCTTCTCTCGACCGTCGAGCAGGTGACTCGGACCCTGAACCCGAAGCTTTCAATCCATGGCGTCGTGCTGACCATGTACGACCCGCGCAATAATCTCGCGACCCAGGTCGCGGCGGACGTGCGGCGGTTCATGGGCGACAAAGTTTATGAAACGATGATTCCGCGCAATGTGCGCGTTTCAGAAGCGCCTTCGCATGGCAAGCCTGTGCTGCTCTATGACCTCAAATGCTCGGGTAGTCAGGCCTATCTCAAGCTCGCTTCCGAAGTGATCCAACGCGAGAAGCGTCTCAGGGCGGCGTAGTTTCGGCAACCCCGATTTCGACCATTAGGGAGCGTTTTCGATATGGCAGAAGAACCGCGCCGGCGGCTGGGCCGTGGCCTAGCGGCGCTTTTGGGCGACGCCGGAGAAGAGGCGCCCGCTGAGCGCCCGCGTGGACAGCGCAAGGTTCCGATCGAATTTCTGCGTCCGAATCCTCGCAACCCCCGCACGACGTTTCGGGAGGACGACCTCGCCGACCTTTCGAATTCCATCCGCGAGAAAGGCATTATTCAGCCGATTGTCGTGCGCGCGATACCAGGCGTCGCTGACGCCTATGAGATCATCGCGGGCGAGCGACGCTGGCGCGCGGCCCAGGTCGCCGGTCTTGCGGATGTTCCGGTCGTCATCCACGAGGCCGATGACAAGGAAGCGCTCGAGCTTGCCATCATCGAAAACGTCCAGCGCGCCGATCTCAACGCCATAGAAGAGGCCAAGGGGTATGAGCGCTTGGGCGCCGAGTTCAGGTACTCCCAGAGCGACATTGCCAAGATTATCGGGAAGAGCCGTTCGCATGTGGCGAACACAATGCGGCTGCTGAATCTCCCCGAGGGCGCCAAGGCGCTGGTGCAGGACGGCAAGATTTCAGCTGGCCATGCCCGTGCGCTGCTCGCGGTGGAGAACCCGGAGGCAGTGGCGCGGCAGATCGTTGAACAGGGACTAACGGTGCGTGACGTCGAGGCCATGAGTCAGGCTCAGGCGAACGCCCAACATCCAGCCAACGACTCCGATGCTGGTAAAAAGCCGCGCCCGGAAAAGGACGCCAATACCCGCGCTTTGGAAAAATCGCTTGGCGATTCGCTCGGCATGGCGGTCGACATCAAAAATCAGGGCGAGAAGGGCGAGATTCGTATCCGCTATCAATCCCTGGATCAGCTCGACGCCATCTGCCGCTTATTGAACGGTTGATTACTGGAGCGCGGCGAAGGTCGTTGGATTTCTTGTACAGCTCGCGACGGCCTTCGTTATAGTGAATGAATTCCAATCGACCATCCACCGTCATTGCGAGGAGCAAAGCGACGAAGCAATCCAGAGCCACATCGCCGCCCTGGATTGCTTCGCTTCGCTCGCAATGACGGCGGTAAGATCTGGTAATCAGACCGCGCCAAACTCCGGTTAGCAACTTGGGACTACTCGCCAATAAAAAAACCGGCCCGCGAGGGCCGGTTTTCTTTTAACCCGTGACGTTCGGATTAGAACGGCAGGAGCTTCGGAACGCCCCAATCGCCGCCGAAGCGGTAGGTCAGGCCGGCGGAGACGACCAGCGGGTTGATCTTCACAGCAGCGTTGACCGGGACGAAGACCGGGTTGAGCGCCGCGCCGACCGGGCCCGGGATGAAGGCCACGATATTGGCGTGCGCGTTGGGCTCCACCATGATGTATTTCACATCGACGTTGACGCCCCAATGCTCGTTGAACATGTAGTCCGCGCCAGCCTGGCCGACGACGCCCCAGGACGGGGTGATGCTGGCCGAGTAGAAGCTGGCGGTGGCGCCGAAAGCGCCAAGCGTGGTGGCGGTCGAGCCCGGGGCGAAATTGAGCGCCCAATTGTTGTTGCCGGCGCGGGTGCCCCAGAAGGTCGTGAAGTTCACGCCGACGCCGAGGTAAGGCTGGAAGGCGCCGAAGTTTGTGAAGTGATACTGCAGCATCACAGACGGCGGGAACGCCCAGGTGTGCGCCAGGCTGGAGCCAGCCAGAACGCCCGTGCCCTGGATGTGATGCGGCGAGACGCAGCAGATGGCCTCGATCGCCCAGTTCTTCGTCAGGTAATAGGCGACGTCGAGCATCGGAATGACGGAGGTGGAGATGCTCGTGCTGGCGCCGGGCACCAGGCTGCCATAGCCGGCGCTCAGGCCGGTGGCGAGGCCGACGCTGCCGCCCGGAACACCGAGCGCGGCGAGGGTGGGATGCACCGCGCCCGCGTCATAGATCTTGGCGGTGCCGTCGAGCGGGATCAAGCTGCCGACCTTCAGGCGGATCTGGAAGGGCTGATAGGTGTCGACGAAAACCGGCGGCGGCGGCGGAGCCTTGATGCTCGGCAGATCGGCCGCGTGAGCGGAGACGGCGGCCGTCCCCATCGCAATTGCGGCAACCGCGCCGCGAACAATATTCCTCATCGGAACCCCCTCGAAATCGCTTCGGTGGACGGTCGACGCCGTCGCGCCGAGTCGGCGAGGAAGTTGCTACGTTTTCGGATGCCGCCACTTGACGAAGATCAAGAAAAACGCTGTGGACTGTTCATTCTTTGTCATTGTGTCCGTAGCGCAACATTTTTGTGCTGTTGCCTTGCAGCACGCCCGGCGCTAATCGAGTTTAAATGAAAAACGCTTGAGACTCTCAAGCGATTCCGGCGCTTTCAGCGCCCCTGCGGCGCCCAAAAAAGCGCCGCCTTCGCGCAGGGCCTGCTCATTTGACCGCCAACGCCTCCCCCGCTGAACCCAAGGTCGACGCCGAACTCGCCGCCGCGCATGGGCTCAAACCCGACGAATATCAGCGCATCCTGCAGCTGATCGGCCGTACGCCGAGCTTCACCGAGCTTGGCATTTTCTCGGCCATGTGGAACGAGCACTGCTCGTATAAATCCTCACGCATCCATCTGCGCAAGCTGCCCACAAAGGCGCCCTGGGTCATTCGGGGTCCCGGCGAGAACGCCGGCGTCATCGATATCGGCGACGGCGACGCCTGCGTCTTCAAGATGGAGAGCCATAACCATCCCTCTTTCATCGAACCCTATCAGGGCGCGGCGACGGGCGTCGGCGGCATTTTGCGCGACGTCTTCACCATGGGCGCGCGGCCGATCGCCTGTCTGAACCTCCTTCGCTTCGGCCGGCCGGAGCATCCCAAGACGCGGCATCTTGTCTCGGGCGTCGTTGCGGGCGTTGGCGGCTACGGCAATAGCTTCGGCGTGCCGACGGTTGGCGGCTCGACCGAATTCGACGCCAGCTACGACGGCAACATTCTTGTCAACGCCATGGCGGTGGGCCTCGCTCGCGGGGATTCGATCTTCTATTCGGCGGCGGCGGGCGTCGGAAACCCGATCGTCTATCTCGGCTCCAAGACCGGCCGCGATGGCATCCATGGCGCGACCATGGCCTCGGCCTCCTTCGAGGCGGACGCCGAGGAGAAACGGCCCACGGTGCAGGTGGGCGACCCTTTCTCCGAGAAGCTGCTGCTCGAGGCTTGCCTCGAGCTTATGGCCTCGGGCGCCGTCATCGCTATTCAAGACATGGGCGCGGCCGGGCTCTCTTCCTCAGCAGTGGAGATGGGAGCCAAGGGCAATCTCGGCATCGAGCTCGATCTCGACGCCGTGCCCTGCCGCGAGGAAGGCATGACGGCCTATGAGATGATGCTCTCGGAGAGCCAGGAGCGCATGCTCATGGTGCTGAAGCCGGAGCTCGAGGAGCAGGCCGAGGGCATTTTTCGCAAATGGGGGCTCGATTTCGCCATCGTCGGCAAGACCACCGACGACTTGCGTTTCGTCGTGAAACACAAGGGCGAAGTAAAGGCCGATCTGCCGATCAAGGAGCTCGGCGACGAGGCGCCGATCTATGACCGGCCCTGGGTTCCCTCGCCCAAACAGCCCGTGATCGACCCTGCCGCCGTGACGCCGCCGCGCTCGAATCGCGACGCGCTCTTGAGGCTTCTGTCGACGCCTAATCTTTGCTCCAAGCGCTGGGTCTGGGAGCAATATGACCATCTGATTCTCGGCAACAGCGTGCGTCGCCCCGGCGGCGACGCGGCGGTGATTCGCGTCAAGGAAGGGCCGAAGGGTCTGGCTGTGACGACGGACGTGACCGCCCGCTATTGCGCCGCCGACCCGGTCGAGGGCGGCAAGCAGGCGGTGGCGGAAGCCTGGCGCAATATCAGCGTCACCGGCGCGAAGCCTTTGGCGCTGACCGATAATCTCAACTTCGGCAATCCGGAGCGGCCCGAATATATGGGCCAGTTCGTCGGCTGCCTGCAGGGCATCGGCGAAGCCGCGGCGGCGCTCGATTTCCCGATCGTGTCGGGCAATGTTTCGCTCTACAACGAGACGCAGGGTGCCGGCATTTTGCCGACTCCGGCGATCGGCGGCGTGGGCGTCATCGCGGATGTCGCGACATCCGCGGCGTCTGGCTTTGCGCGCGAGGGCGAAGCGATTTTACTCATCGGCGAAACCAAGGGCTGGCTCGGCCAGTCCGCCTATCTCTCGGAAGTTTGCGGCCGCAAGGAAGGGGCGCCTCCGCCGGTCGATCTGACGGCGGAGCGCAGGAACGGCGATCTCGTGCGCGAGCTCATACTCTCTGGCAAGGTCTCCTCCGCGCATGACCTCTCCGACGGCGGCCTCGCCGTCGCGCTTTCAGAAATGGCGCTTGCGGGCGGGATCGGCGCCGCGGTTTCGACGCTTCCTGACGGACCGGAACACGCCGTTCTCTTCGGCGAAGATCAGGCGCGTTACCTCGTTACGGCGGGCGACGCCAGGGTCGTTTTGGATGAAGCCGCAGCGCATGGCGTCAGCGTCTTCGCGCTCGGCGTCACGGGCGGCGATTCCTTGAAGCTGCCGGGCGAGGCGCCGATATTGCTCTCCGAACTGCGTAAAGCGCATGAAACGCCGCTTCCGGCCTTCATGGCCGGGGACGATAGTGTCTTTCCCGACAATTCATGACGCAAAGAGGACGAACCCAATGCCTATGCCCGCCGCCGAGATTGAAAGCATCATCAAGGCCGCCCTCCCCGACGCGACCATCGAACTGACAGCGCTCGCCGACGACAACGACCACTGGGCTGCGACGGTTGTTTCCGAGCAGTTTCGTGGGCTATCGCGGGTGAAGCAGCATCAGCTGGTGAATGCGGCCTTCGGCTCGCGGCTGGGCGGCGAGCTTCACGCGCTGGCGTTGACGACCCGCGCGCCGTAAAATGACGAGGCCAGAAGCGGCGCCTTGAACGCCGCAGGAAAGGAAAAGCAGATGTCCGACGCCAACAGCCGCATCAAAAGCGAGATCGAATCCTCCGACGTCGTCCTCTTCATGAAAGGTACGCCGCAGGCCCCGCAGTGCGGTTTCTCGATGCAGGTCGTGCAGATCCTCAACCATATCGGCGTGCCCTACAAGGCGATCAACGTCCTCGCCGACGGCGAAATTCGTGAGGGCATCAAGGCCTATTCCAACTGGCCGACGATCCCGCAGCTCTACATCAAGAATGAGTTCATCGGCGGCTGCGACATCACGCGCGAAATGTTCCAATCGGGCGAGCTCGTGGCGCTCTTCGACAAGGAGGGCGTGCCGCACGCCCAGGCCGGCAAGGCGTAAGACCGCTTCCGCTAGAGTCGCGCGCTGTCGGCGTTTGTCATTCCCGGCGGGCTGAAAGCCCGACCGGGAATCGAGAAGCCACAAGAACGGTGATTCGGCGCTGGATTCCCGATCGCTCGCTCAAGCGAGCGTCCGGGATGACGGTGGATCTCTTTCTGCGCGTCTTTCATTTTGATCCGTTTGATTTCCCCGTCGTCCTGCGCCAGTCTCCCGCGCATGATCACGATTTCGATGCGAATGACGCGCGTCTTTGCAGCAGGCGCGCAGCGATGACTCTCCCCCTGGCGCTGACGCAGGGCGATCCTTCCGGAATTGGCCCGGAACTCACGCTCAAAGCCTATGCCGCGCGTCGCGACGCCGGCCTGCCACCCTTCTTCGTCCTCGCCGATCCAATGCAGCTCGCGCGCGTCGCTCAAGCCTTGGCGATCGACGTTGAGATCGAAGAAACGACGCCGGCTGGCGCGGCCGAAGTTTTCCCGCGCGCGCTGCCGGTCGTTGCGCTGGGGCGCGCCGTCGAGGGGGCGTTCGGTCGGCCGAACCCGCAGGACGCCGCCGCAACCATTTTCTCTATCGAACGCGCGGTCGCCTGTGTCGTGGCAGGCGAAGCGCGCGGCGTCGTGACGAACCCCATCGCAAAATCGGTCCTTTACGCCGCCGGTTTCCGCCACCCGGGACATACGGAATTTCTCGGCGAACTGGCGACCCGCCATTTCGGGGGCGCTTATCGTCCCGTCATGATGCTTTGGGCGCAAGAGCTGGCGGTGGTTCCGATCACGATCCACATTCCGCTCGCCGAGGCGCCGAAGCGGTTGACGAAGGAGCTCATCATCGAGACGGGCGAGATCGTCGCGCGCGACCTCAAAGCCCGCTTCGGCCTCACTGATCCCAGGCTCGTCTTCGCAGGGCTCAATCCGCACGCTGGGGAAGACGGCGCCCTTGGGCGCGAGGAGATCGAGACGATCGCGCCCGCGCTCGACGTCCTGCGCGCCAAAGGAATTTATGTCAGCGGCCCGCACCCAGCCGACACGATGTTCCACGCCGCCGCCCGCGCAAAATATGACGTCGCGCTCTGCCCGACCCACGATCAGGCGCTGATCCCCATCAAGACGCTGGCCTTTGATCGCGGCGTGAATGTCACGCTCGGCCTGCCCTTCGTCCGCACGTCGCCGGACCATGGGACGGCTTTCGACATCGCCGGGAAAGGCGTCGCCAACCCCACGAGCCTGATCGAGGCCATCAAGCTTGCGGGACGGATGACCGCGTGATCGACGATCTGCCCCCGCTGCGCGAGGTCGTCGCGCGCCACGGCCTCGACGCCAAAAAGACACTCGGCCAGAATTTCCTCTTCGATCTCAATCTCACGAGCCGCATCGCCCGCGCCGCCGGGCCATTCGAAGATACGGTCGTCATCGAGATCGGCCCCGGCCCCGGCGGGTTGACGCGTGCGCTTCTGGCGCAGGGCGCGCATGTGGTCGCAATCGAGCGAGACCAGCGCTGCCTCCCCGCCTTAAGCGAGATCGCCGCGCACTACCCCGGCCGTCTGACGGTCGTCGAAGGCGATGCGCTGGAGATCGACGTGGCGGAGCTCGCGCGCCAGCATCGGCCGTCATTGCGAGCCGAAGGCGAAGCAATCCAGGAGCAAGAGCCCGGCTCTGGATTGCTTCGCTCCGCTAGCGATGACGGATCGCGGCCACGAGCCCGCATCTGCGCCAATCTTCCCTATAATGTCGCGACAGCCTTACTCACCCGCTGGATCGAGGCCGAGCCCTGGCCGACGATCTTCGACCGCTACGTGCTCATGTTCCAGAAGGAAGTGGCGCTGCGCATCGTGGCGACGCCGGCGAACCGCGCTGATTACGGCCGCCTCGCCGTGCTCTGCGGCTGGCGCACCCGCGCCCGCATCCTTTTCGACGTCTCTCCCGCCGCCTTCACCCCGCCGCCCAAAGTGACGTCTTCCGTGGTGGAGCTGGTCCCGAATCCGGCGCCGCTGCCCTGCGATCCGCGCGTGCTCTCGCGCGTGACGCAGGCCGCCTTCGGCCAGCGGCGCAAGATGTTGCGCCAGAGCCTCAAGAGCCTCGGCGTCGACGCCGGAGCGTTGCTCGCACAGGCCGGCATCGAGGAGACAAAGCGCGCCGAAGAGGTGGAGGTCGCGGGTTTTGTGGCGCTGGCGCGCGCCTTCGCCATGCTGCGCTAATAGCGGACCGCAAGCCTTTAGGCTCGCTTCAGAAATGCGGGCCTGAGGGCCCGCGGTCCGCTAGCTTCTTACCTTGTGGCGCAGGACCTCCCGCAGCACGACGGCGTTGTTCAGCGCCTCATCGTGCGCGGCGTAAAGCAGCGTCACGCGCTCCTTGCGCGCCATGTGGCGCAGCGTCGCGATCTGCTCTTGCGCCTCCGGGCTTTCGAGCTCCTCGCGGTAGCGCGCCTCAAACTCCTCCCAGCGCTCTGGCCGGTGGCCGAACCAGCGCCGCAATTCATGGCTCGGCGCCACTTCCTTCGCCCACAAATCGACCGCAGCCTTTTCCTTGGTGAGGCCGCGCGGCCAGAGCCGGTCGACGAGGACGCGCGCGCCGTCTTCCGTTTCGGGCGGCTCATAGACACGTTTGAGGGCAAAAGCGGGCATGGGGGCGAAATAGCGCGCCCCGATCGGAAGGCTATTCGTCGAGCAGCTTGGCCACGAAGCTTTCTATTTCACGCTCGCGCCGCAGGCGGCGCTGGCGCTCCGCGCGCAATATGGCGATCAGATCATCGAAGGAGCGCTGAAGATCGTCATTGACGATGACATAGTCATAGTCCTTCCAGCGCGCGATCTCCTTGCGGGCGTTCTCCAGCCGCCGTTCGATCACCTCCGGCGCGTCCTCGGCGCGGCGTTCGAGCCGGGCGCGCAGCTCCTTCATCGACGGCGGCAGGATGAAGACGGTCACCGCATCGGCGCCCATCTTCTCGCGCACCTGGCGCGTCCCTTGGTAGTCGATGTCGAAGAGCGCGTCGCGTCCCTGCGCCAGAATGGCCTCGACCGGCGCGCGCGGCGTGCCGTAGAAATTGCCGTGCACCTCCGCCCATTCCAGTAAGTCGCTGGCGTCCCGCATGGCGGCGAACTGGCGCTCGGTGATGAAGCGGTAGTGAATGCCGTCGACCTCGCTCGACCGACGGGCGCGGGTCGTCACCGATATGGAAAGCGTAAGGTCGAGATCGCGGTCCTGCAGCAGCATCCGCGTCAGCGTGGTCTTGCCGGCGCCGGAGGGAGAGGAAAGGATGAGCACGACGCCGCGGCGCAGCGGAAGGGAATGGTCCATGGCGACGATTGTCACGAGTGTTGGCGATCGGCAATAGGCAATTGGGGCCGTTCTTTCAACCGGTGGGATGGCCTACTCGATATTTTGCACCTGCTCGCGCAGCTGCTCGACCTCGATCTTCAGCTCGAGGCCGATCTCGGTAAGGGCCGAATCATTGGACTTGGCGCAGAGCGTATTGGTTTCGCGCGAAAATTCCTGCGCCAGGAAATCGAGCCGCCGCCCGATGGGACCACCCTCGGCGAGGAGCTTCTGCGCGCTCGCCACATGCGCCGCGAGACGATCGAGCTCCTCGCGAATGTCGGCCTTCACCGCGAGCAGCACAGCCTCCTGATGGAGACGCGCCGGGTCCAGGCCCTCGGCGCTTTCGAGGAGCCGCGCCACTTGCTGCACGAGCCGCTGACGGACGGCTTCGGGTTGGCGGGCCGGCAGGGCGTCGGCCTGCGCCGCGAGCGCGCCGATACGCGTCAGGCGCTCTCGCAGCACGGCTGTGAGAGCAGCGCCTTCCGCGCGGCGCGAGGCGAGCAGAGCCTCCAGCGTTTCATCCAGGGCGGCGAGAACGCTCTTTTCAAGCACGGCGCGCTGGGCTTCGTCATCTTCCGGCTCGACGATCTCGACGACGCCGCGGATCGCCAGCAGGCCATCGAGTGAGGCGGGTCGCAGGCTCGCAAGCTGCGGCAGGTCGTCGAGCGCGGCGAGCAGCCGGTCGAGCGCTGCGCGATTGATCCGCGCCGCGCCTTCTTCCTCGGCGCGCTTGGCGGTCAGATTGGCGAAGACCGAGCCGCGGGCGAGGCCGGCGGAAATGGCGGCGCGCGCCTTGATCTCGACGGCGTCGAAATTCGGCGGGACGCGCAGCCGGAGATCCAGCCCCTTCGCGTTAACGGTTTTGAGCTCCCAGGCATAGCTCCAGGGGCCATGGCTCCCGCGCGTGCGGGCGAAGCCGGTCATGCTGGCGACAAAAGAGGCGGTCACGGACTCTCCGGGGTTAGTGACCCGGATTTAGCGAATATCGGCGGTCGTGGGAACGGTTTTCGCCGACGTCAGATCCCAGCTCTTGTCGCGCAGCGGGTCGAGCGTCGTGCCTTCCGACGCGTCGAAAGCGCGCGGGCGGGCGCGTTGTGGCGCCGCGGCGAGGGCGATTGGCCCTCCCGCCGAAGAGGCCGCCGCCGATTCTTCCATCGAGGCCTTCACGGCCAGGGTGTCCGCCGGCAATTCATCCGAACCGGCCGACAGGCCCAGCCGCGCGGCGCGGGCCTTCTGCTCCGCCCGCCGCGCCGGAGAGACGGGATAGGAGGCGATATCTACGCTCTCTTCCGGGAGCGCCTTTCCGTCGGCGCCTTCGCGCGCCATCATGTCGGGGCCGATGGCGCCGTCTTCACCTTCATTGGCGGACGCCGGAGCGCCTGCGGCGAGGAGCGTGGGGTCGAAGCCGTTTTGGCGCGCCTTCGGCTGGGCGGACTCCTGCGTGAAATAAGGCCGGGCGACCCGCAGGCGCGCAAAGTGAGGGGCTGCGTCGGCGGTGGGATCGTCATATCCGCCGAGGAAAAAAGCCGCCCCGGCCGGGCCGAACTTTCCCAGCCGATGCGGGGCTCCCGCATGGGGCGACATGGCGCGGCCGGGCGGAAAGTCCTGGTTCCCGGCATCAAGCGCCACGAGCCGGCCGACCGCCGCTTGGGTGCGCTTGTCGGTCTTGGGAGTCGCGGGCGGAACAGCCGCTGGAATGGATTGATCCGCGCCAGGAGCCAGCTTGGCTTTCTGATCCTGCTCGAGCTTCCGCCAGTTTTGGACGTTGCGGGAATGCTGGTCGAGCGATTCGGCGAAGACATGGCCTCCCGTCCCGTCGGCGACAAAATAGAGATCTCGCGTATTGGCGGGATTGGCGGTCGCTTCCAGCGCCGCCTTGCCGGGATTTGCGATAGGGCCCGGCGGCAGGCCGTCGACGGCGTAGGTGTTGTAGGGCGTCCATTTCTCGATTTCGGAACGCATGATGCCGTGGCCGAGCGTGCCCTTGCCGCCAACGAGGCCGTAAACGATCGTCGGGTCGGACTGCAGGCGCATCCCCTTGCGCAGGCGGTTCGCGAAGACGGCGGCGACGCGCGGGCGCTCCTCCGGCTTGCCCGTCTCTTTCTCGACGATGGAGGCGAGCGTCACCAGCT
Source organism: Methylocystis sp. MJC1 (assembly GCF_026427715.1). Taxonomy (NCBI): domain Bacteria; kingdom Pseudomonadati; phylum Pseudomonadota; class Alphaproteobacteria; order Hyphomicrobiales; family Methylocystaceae; genus Methylocystis; species Methylocystis sp. MJC1. Next base: position 3,909,941 of record NZ_CP107558.1, read on the forward strand.
CGTAAGGCGAGCGCAGCGGCAGATCCTTGGCGCGCTTCGCCCAGACCTGCTCGAGGAGTTTGCGCTGATCCTCCTGCATCTTGGCGATGAGCTTGGCGCGCGGGAAGCCGCGCGGGAATTTATAGGTCTCCGGCAGCAGCGCGCCTTCCTTCGGCGCTTCCAGAATATCGCCGAGAAGCATGTCCGATTCGCGCAGGCGCTGGGCGATCTGTTCGCTCGTCAGGCCTTCGGGGATGGTGAGGCTGTGCATCAGCTGCTTGCCGGCGACGAGCTCGTCGACGACCTCGCGCAAACTGGCGTTTTTCTTGAAAAGATATTCGCCGGGCTTCAGCTTGCTGCGCGAGCCTTCGATCAGCAGCGCGAAATTCATCAGGCCCGAACTGTCGATCACGCCCTCGCGTTCGAGCTGCGAGAGCATTTCCGGCACGTCGCTGCGCGGCGGAAGATAGACAATCTTGTCCGCGCCGAGCGGGCCCGGCTCCTTGAGCTTGTGCATCACGGCGATCACGCCGAATACGCTGGCGACCAGCGCGACAAGAAGGAAGCTCAAGAAACCGCTCATCGCCGAGAGCGTGCCTTCCCGGCGCTTTTTCTTCTTTGGCGGAGGCGCGGGCGGGGCCTCGGCCGGCTTGGCGCTCTGTATCGCCGCACGGCGGCGGAAGAAGGAGGAAGACGCCGGCTCGTCGGCCGGGGCTTCCGACTTGGATTCGGCGCTATCCAGAGGCGCCACGGGCTCCGCCTTTGACGACGGCGCCTGAGGTTGTGTCGATTCGGCCGCCGCTTCGGGAGCGGGCTTTGCCTCGTCTTTCGGCGTCGCCGTCTTCTCGCCGGTCTCGTCGCTCATAATCGCACCACGCCAATCCAGAGATGACTCTGCCGCAAGCGCCTGCAGTCGCCTGTCGCCAACCGACTTACACTATCGGTCATTGTGGCGAATTCAGGAACGGACGGCCATGGTTAACAGACCTGCGGCCCGGGCGAAACGACTTCGCCCGGGCCGCACACTGAAAAACGCTCGTGTATTCTATGCCTTACGACACGCGGCGGAAGAGCAGCGAGGCGTTGGTGCCGCCAAAACCGAAGGAATTGGAAAGCGCCACATTGATCTCACGCTCTCGCGCGACCTTCGGCACGAGGTCGATCGCCGTCTCGACGGACGGATTGTCGAGATTGCGGGTCGGCGGCGCGACGCCATGAGTCATGGCCAGGATCGTATAGATCGCCTCGACCGCGCCGGCGCCGCCGAGGAGATGGCCGACCGCCGATTTGGTCGAGGACATCGAGAGCTTCGCCTCGAGATTGCCGACCAGCCGCTCGACCGCCTTGAGCTCGATTTCGTCGCCGAGCGGCGTCGAGGTGCCATGCGCATTGACATAGTCGATCTCGCTGACCGGAAGATTTGGGCGCTTCAGCGCCATCTTCATGCAGCGATAGGCGCCATCGCCATCGGGCGAGGGCGCGGTGATGTGGTGCGCGTCGCCCGACATGCCGTAGCCGATGAGCTCGGCGTAGATACGTGCGCCGCGGGCTTTGGCGTGCTCATATTCCTCGAGCACGACGCAGCCGCCGCCTTCGCCGAGGACGAAACCGTCGCGATCCTTGTCGTAGGGGCGCGAGGCCTCGGCCGGACGGTCGTTGAAACCGGTCGACAACGCGCGGCAAGCGGCAAAGCCTGCGACGCCGATGCGGTTCACCGGCGATTCGGCGCCGCCCGCCACCATGACATCGGCGTCGCCCATCGCGATGATGCGCGCAGCGTCGCCAATGGCGTGGGTGCCGGTGGCGCAGGCCGTCACGACCGCATGATTCGGACCTTTGAGCCCGTGCATGATCGAGACATAGCCGGCGACGAGATTGATGATGCGGCCCGAGACGAAGAAGGGCGACACGCGACGCGGGCCCTTTTCCTTCAGAGTGATCGAGGTTTCGTAAATTCCGCCGAGACCGCCGATGCCGGAGCCGATGAGAACGCCGGTCGTCTCCTGCTTCTCCGGGGTGTCGGCCTTCCAGCCCGCGTCGGCGAGCGCCTGGGTCGCGGCGGCCGTCCCGTAGATGATGAAATCGTCGACCTTGCGCTGCTCCTTGGGATCGAACCAGTCGTCCGGATTGAAGGAGCCGTTGGAGCCGTCGCCGCGCGGCACGACGGCCGCAATCTGGCAGGCGAGGTCAGCGACCTCAAACGTATCGATGCGGCGGAAGCCGTGTTCGCCGGCGACGAGACGCCGCCAATTCGTTTCGACGCCGCAGCCCAAGGGCGATACGACGCCAAGGCCGGTGACGACCACCCTGCGCATGGCTTACTCTCAGATTTTTATGAATGTTTGTCTTCGCCGCCCGTCGGAGTCGTCGGGCGGCGCGCGATGGAACAAGCGCGCGGCCTGCCGCCGGCGCGCCATTCTCGTCAACGCCTGATCAGGCGGCCTTGGCCTTCTCGAGGAACTTCACAGCGTCGCCGACCGTGAGAATTGTCTCTGCCGCGTCATCGGGAATCTCGACGCCGAATTCTTCTTCGAACGCCATGACCAGCTCGACCGTGTCGAGCGAATCAGCGCCCAGATCGTCGATAAAATTGGCCTTGTCGACAACCTTTTCGGGCTCGACGCCGAGGTGTTCGACAACGATCTTCTTCACGCGCTCGGCGACATCGCTCATCTGATTCAGTCCCTGTTGCTGTGGTGCAGTCACACCGATTCGGCGATGCGGGCATTGCCCGCTCGCCGTGTTCTCCAAAGATTTCATGTGCGCCGGCCGCGTCCCGAGGGCGGCGCGCCGAAGCTGCGCTCATGCCCTTTGTTTTTGGGAAATACGGCGGCGCCGCCCCTACCGCGGCGACGGGTCTGGTAACACACTTCCATTGGGTTGGCGAGAGGGCCGCAGCTTTCCCGTTTCTTCGGAAAAGGCGGGGCGGCGACGGCGAAAAGCCGCAGCCGCGCCTCGCCATTTTCCGGGGACCTTAGATCATCGCCATGCCGCCGTTCACGTGCAGCGTCTGGCCGGTGACGTAGCCCGCTTCGGCGCTCGCGAGATAGACAACCGCGGCCGCCACGTCGGCGCCGGTTCCGAGCCGGCCAGCTGGCACGGCGGACAGGATTCTTTCCTTCTGCGCATCGGTGAGGCCATCGGTCATCGGGCTCTCGATGAAGCCGGGCGCGACGCAATTGACGGTGACGCCGCGCGACGCGACCTCGCCGGCGAGCGATTTCGACATGCCGATCATGCCGGCCTTCGCGGCGGCGTAATTGCCCTGGCCCGGATTACCGGTGACGCCGACGACGGAGGTGATGCCGATAATGCGGCCGAAGCGCTTCTTCATCATGCCGCGCAAGACGGCGCGCGAAAGGCGGAAGGCGGCCGTGAGATTAATGTCGAGGACCGTGTTCCAATCCTCGTCTTTCATGCGCATGAACAGCATGTCGCGGGTGACGCCGGCGTTGTTGACGAGAATGTCCACCCCGCCCATCGCCGCCTCCGCCGCCGGAACGAGCTTCTCGGTCTCTTCCTTGTCGCCGAGGTTGCAGGGGAGCACATGCGTGGATCCGCCAATTTCGGCGGCAAGCGTTTCGAGAGCCTCGCGGCGCGTGCCGGAAAGCGCCACCGTCGCTCCCGCCGAGATGAGCGCGCGGGCGATATCCTTGCCGATGCCTCCGCTCGCGCCGGTCACAAGCGCGGTCTTGCCAGATAAATCGAACATCAATGACCCTCCCTGACCGGGCGCTTCTTGCGGCAGCCGGTTTTCTCTTCGCGCTTCCGTTTACCCGCAAATCGGGAAATTGCGAGGCCCGGCCCGCGACGCCGGCCAAATGAGGCGCAAAGGCGGCTCGAGCGTGGCGCCACAACCATACATCCTTAAAGAATAAGGAAAAAATTATGGCTAACGCACTGTTAAGAGGCGAAGTTCTGGCTGTGACACAAATACAACATCGCCAAGCTTTCAACTCAGGGATGGGTAGATTCTACACATCATTGGTTGAATTCGAATCTCGTTTTCGGACACAATCGCTGCGCTTGGGGTCCGCATCACCTTAGAGCCGCCAAGTCAGGGCGGATGCGGCCATTTTTGGTTTCTGACTTGAGCAAAGGGTTACAAAATGAAGACGACTCTCTCCGCTATCGCCGTCGCGGCCGCCTTGGCGGCCGGCGCTGCGCAGGCTGCGGATCTGCCTTCCCGCAAGGCTCCGCCGCCGGTTTTCGTTCCCCCGCCGCCGGTCCTCACCTGGACGGGCTTCTACGCCGGTCTTAACCTCGGCGGCGGCTGGATGGCCAACAACTCCTCCAACCTTTGGGGCTGGGGCAACAATGGCAACACCGGCGGCGTCGTCGGCGGTGGCCAGATCGGCTACAATTACCAGCTCTCCCCGCTGTTCCTGGTCGGCCTCGAGACCGACTTCCAGGGCACGAGCATCGGCTCGGGCGGCAGCAACAACAACCTCTGGGCGCTCGGCTGGGGCTGGGGCAACGGCGGCTCCACCGCTCGCCTGAACTGGTTCGGCACGGTTCGCGGCCGCGCTGGCTTCACCTTCCCGGGCCTGCCCACCCTGCTGGTCTACGGCACGGGCGGCTTCGCCTATGGCGAGGTGCAGCGTAACTCCTGGTGGAACCAGAACAGCGCCGTTCAGACGGGCTGGACCGCTGGCGGCGGCGTGGAATGGATGTTCCTGCCGAACTGGTCGGCCAAGGCTGAATATCTCTATACGGATATCAGCGGCAGCAACCAGAACGCGTTCTTCAATCCGGGCTTCGGTCTGAACAACGTCAACAATCACACCCGCTTCCACACGGTTCGCGCGGGCGTGAACTATCACTTCAACTTCGGCGCGCCGGCTCCGGTGCTCGCGAAGTACTGATTCGGCTTTCAGCCGAAGACGGGAAGCCCGGCCGTAAGGCCGGGCTTTTCTTTTTTAGCGGGCTCTTTTTAAAAAGCGCGATAGGCGTCGAGATCGGCCGGCGCGCCAACAGAAATGCCCGTGGCGCCAGGCGCGATTCGCTTCAGAAGGCCGGCGAGCACCTTGCCCGAGCCGACTTCGACGAACTTATCCACTCCCTGCGCGGCAATGTAAGAGACGCATTCGCGCCAGCGCACCGCGCCCGTCACCTGCTCGACCAGTAGCCGGCGAATCGTTTCAGGCTCAGTGACCGGCGAAGCGGTGACATTGGCCACCACGGGGACGCGGGGCGCGGAGATGGCGGCGCCGGCGAGCGCGGCGGCCATGGCGTCGGCGGCGGGCTGCATCAGGGCGCAATGGAAGGGCGCGGAGACGGGCAGCAGCACGGCGCGCTTGATGCCCTTTTCCTTGGCGATCTCCATCGCCTTTTCGACCGCCGTCTTGGCGCCCGAAATGACGACCTGCCCGCCGCCATTGTCATTGGCCACCTGGCAGCAGGCGGAAAGGGCGGCGGCCGCTTCGCCGGCGATCTCCTTCGCCTGATCGAGCTCGGCGCCGAGCAGCGCCGCCATGGCGCCTTCGCCGACCGGCACGGCCTTCTGCATGGCGTTGCCGCGAATGCGCAGCAGCTTCGCCGTATCGGCGATGGAGAGCGCCCCGGCGGCGGCAAGCGCTGAATATTCGCCAAGCGAATGGCCGGCGACGAAGGCGGCGTCCTTGGCGAGATCGAGGCCGCATTCGGTTTCCAGCACGCGAATCGCGGCGAGAGAGACGGCCATCAGCGCCGGCTGCGCGTTGGCGGTCAGCGTGAGTTCGCTCTCCGGGCCTTCGAACATCAGCCTGGAGAGCGGCTGCGAAAGCGCCGAATCAACCTCTTCGAAGACCGCGCGCGCCGGCGCGAAGCTCTCCGCGAGCGCCTTGCCCATGCCCACCGACTGCGAACCTTGACCGGGAAAAATAAAAGCCTTCGCCATGCGCGTTACGACCCTTTCGTTTGGTGTCGGGGCGCGAGTGGCATTGGCGGCCGCGGCGTGTCAAGTTTTGCCGGATATTAGGCGGCGTGGGCGGCGTCGGCATTCACCCGAACGCCATGTCTCCGAGGGGAGCGGGTCGCATGCGGAAAAAGCTCTTGGGGTGTGGCTGCGTGGGACGCTTCGACCGTCGGGCAATGCTCGCCGGGATCGCCTGCATCGCCATCCCAAGGGTCTCTTTGGCGAAAGCGGTGATTTCGGCGCGACGGCCCGAGGACGAAGACTTCATGCGGCTTGCGCTGGAGGAAGCGAAAAAGGGGGATTTTCCCTTCGGCGCAATCATCGTGCGGGAGGGAAAGGTCGCGGCGAGGGGGCGTAACCTAGGGATCCAAACAAACGATCCGACGGCCCACGGCGAAATGGTCGCCATTCGCCAGTTTGTCTCGCTGCATCCGGCCGCAGAGCTGAAAGGCTCGACAATCTATACGACCGGCGAGCCCTGCCCCATGTGCATGAGCGCCATTCTCTGGTGCGGTTTTGGCCGTATGGTCTATGCAGCCTCGATCGAGGAGCTTTCGGCGCGCATCGGCCAAATCAGGATGACGAGCAAAAGTGTCGCAAAGGCCGCGCCTTTCCGGAGGATCGAGATTACGGGTGGAGTGCTGACCCGGGAGGCGCTGGCGCTGTTCAAATAAGGCGAACCGAACTCCTCCCTCTGCCGAGGTGGAGAGCAGGCGGCGGCGCGGCACGCCGCCGATAGTTTCCGGTCCGCGCGGCGACGACTCAGGTCGCCGGCCGCTCCCGCACCAGCTCGTCCACCACCCCCGGGTCAGCCAGCGTCGACGTATCGCCCAGCGACCCGAACTCCCCCTCCGCGATCTTCCTCAAAATCCGCCGCATGATCTTGCCGGAGCGCGTCTTGGGCAGGCCGGGCGCGAATTGGATCACGTCGGGCGTGGCGATGGGGCCGATTTCCTCGCGCACCCATTTCACCAGCTCCTTGCGCAAATGCTCGGTCGGGTGGGCGCCGTCCATCAGCGTCACATAGGCGTAGATGCCCTGGCCCTTGAGATCATGCGGATAACCCACGACAGCGGCTTCCGAGACCTTCTCATGGGCGACCAGCGCGCTTTCGATTTCCGCCGTGCCGAGGCGGTGGCCGGAGACGTTGATGACGTCGTCGACGCGGCCGGTGATCCAGTAATAGCCGTCCGAGTCGCGCCGGGCGCCGTCGCCGGTGAAATATTTGCCGGAGTAGGTCGAGAAATAGGTCTGCACGAAGCGCTCATGATCGCCGAAAACCGTGCGCACCTGACCCGGCCAGGAATCGGCGATGACGAGATTGCCCTCGCAGGCGCCCTCCAGCACATTGCCGGCGCCGTCCACGATCTCCGGGAAGACGCCGAAAAGCGGCCGCGTCGCGGAGCCCGGCTTCAGCGCGGTCGCGCCGGGCAAAGGCGAGATCAGAATGCCGCCCGTCTCCGTCTGCCACCAGGTGTCGACGATCGGGCAGCGATCCTCGCCCACGACGCGGTGATACCACTCCCAGGCTTCCGGATTGATTGGCTCGCCCACCGAGCCGAGCAGGCGTAGCGATTTGCGGCTCGATTTTTTCACCGGCTCCTCGCCCGCCGCCATCAGCGCGCGGATCGCGGTCGGCGCCGTGTAGAAGATGTTGACGCCGTGCTTGTCGACGACATCCCAGAAGCGGGAGACGCTGGGGTAATTCGGCACGCCCTCGAACATCAGCGTCGTCGCGCCATTGGCGAGCGGGCCGTAGAGGATATAGCTGTGGCCGGTCACCCAGCCGACATCCGCCGTGCACCAATAGACCTCGCCGGGGCGATAGTCGAAGACGAGCTCATGGGTGAGCGAGGTATAGACGAGATAGCCGCCCGTCGTATGCAGCACGCCCTTGGGCTTGCCGGTCGAACCTGACGTATAGAGGATGAAGAGCGGGTCCTCCGCGCCCATTTCCGCATAGGGGCAGTCGGCGTGAACGCTCGCCGCCTCTTCCTCATAGCGGAAGTCGCGGCCCGGAACCCAGTCGATCTCCGCGCCGGTGCGCGTGACGACAATGACGCTTTTCGCGTCCACCTTTTCCAGCGCGGCGTCGACATTGGCCTTCAGCGCCACTCTGCGGCCGCCGCGCAGGCCTTCGTCCGCGGTGACGATGACGTCGGAGGCCGCGTCCTCGATGCGCCCGGCGAGCGCCTCGGGCGAAAAGCCGCCGAAGACGACCGAGTGAATGGCGCCGATGCGCGCGCAGGCCAGCATGGCGTACGCGGCCTCGGGGATCATCGGCAGATAGATGGTGACTCGGTCGCCCTTCTTGACGCCGTGTTTTTTCAGCACATTGGCGAAGCGGCAGACATGCTCGTGCAATTCGCCATAGGTGATGTGCTTGGAGACGGACGGATCGTCGCCTTCCCAGATGATCGCGGTCTGATTTGCGCGCTCGGGCAGGTGCCGATCGATGCAATTCATAGCGACATTGGTGGTCCCGTCCTCGAACCATTTGATCGAGACGTTGTGCGTGTCGAAGCTCGAGTGCTTCACCGTGGTGAAGGGCCTAATCCACTCGATCCGTTGCGCCTGCTCTGCCCAGAAGCCGTCGGGGTCCTTCAGCGAGCGCTCATAGAGGGAGCGGTAAGCCGCTTCATCTACGCGGGCGTTTTTCCAGTCCTCCGGAACGGGGTAGATCTTCTCGGACATTTCTTTCCCTTGTTTCTCGTCCCGTGAGCGGGCGTCTTGTCTGTCGATGCTAACAGCCCTGGCAGCGCTTGTCCTTTAGCGAGCCTGAAGGCTCGCGGTCCAGAGGACCGTTGCCGCGGGCCTTCAGGCCCGCATTTCCCAGCCTTACGCCTCCCCCGGCCGGTCGCGATCGAGCCCCTTTGCCTCCAGCTCCTGCAGATAGGCCGCAAAGCTCGCTTCCGCCGTCTCGCCCAGCTCGCGCAGATAGCGCCAGGTGTAGATGCCGGTCTTGTGGAGGTCGTCGAAGTCGAGCCTGATCGCGTAATTGCCGACCGGCGCGACGGCGATGATCGCGACATTGCGCTTGCCGCCCACGGTCTTCTGGTCCGCCGGCGAATGGCCCTGCACCTCGGCGCTGGGACTGCGAACGCGCAAAAGCTCCGCGCTCGTCGTGAAGCTCGCCCCATCGTCGAAGGAGATGCGCAGCTTGTGGCCGTTGTCGAGCAGGCGGATTTCGGTGGGCCAGGGTTCGGCGGTCAAGTGAGGGCTCCAGTGATGCGCCCCGCGGCGCGGTTGGGGGAAAGCCTATTACGCCGCGAAATCGGCCGCCAGCCCGCAGGTCTTATTGGAAATCCCGATAGCAGCACGGAAATTGCTGGCTTCACGGCTATGGCGGACAGCAATATATGAAAGGATCAAGACGGCGCGCGACCGTCCCCGAGGAAGCCTAAGATGAACGCCCATGCCCATCGGCCCGCGATCGCGGTGCCCGCGCCCCTGATCGATCCATTCGGGCGCGCGGTTTCCTATGTGCGCGTCTCGGTGACCGATCGCTGCGATTTCCGCTGCGTCTATTGCATGGCGGAGCATATGACCTTCCTGCCTCGGAAGGATCTGCTCACGCTGGAAGAGCTGGACCGCCTCTGCACGGCCTTCATTTCACGCGGCACGAAGAAGCTGCGCATCACCGGCGGCGAGCCGCTGGTGCGCCATGACCTGATGAAGCTCTTCCGCGCGCTGTCGCGGCACCTCGTCTCCGGCAAGCTCGAAGAGCTCACGCTCACCACGAACGGTTCGCAGCTTGCCCGCTTTGCCTCGCAGCTTGTCGATTGCGGTGTCGAGCGCATCAATGTCTCGCTCGACACGCTGGATCCGGACCGCTTCCGGGCGCTGACCCGCACGGGCGATCATGCGCGGGTGCTGGCTGGGATCGACGCCGCGCTGAAGGCGGGGTTGAAGGTCAAGCTCAATGCCGTGGCGCTCAAGGGCGTGAATGAGGACGAATTCGTCCCCCTCGTCCGCTTCGCGCATGAGCGCGGCATGGACATGACCTTCATCGAGGTGATGCCGCTCGGCGAAATCGACGGGCCGGCGCGGGTCGATCAATATTTGCCGATGACGCAGGTGCGGGACAGGCTCTCGGAAGCGCTCACCCTGACCGAGATCGACTATCGCACCGGCGGTCCGGCTCGCTATATGCGCGCCGAGGAGACCGGCGGGCGCGTCGGTTTCATTACGCCTCTCACCCATAATTTCTGCGAGAGCTGCAATCGCGTCCGCGTCACCTGCACCGGCACGCTCTACATGTGCCTCGGCCAGGAAGACGCCGCCGATCTGCGCGCGCCGCTGCGCGAGAATGGCGACGACGCGCTGCTTCACGCCGCCATCGAGGCCGCGATTTTGCGTAAGCCCAAGGGTCATGACTTCGTCATCGACCGGGCGACCCAGATCCCGGCGGTCTCCCGCCATATGAGCACGACAGGCGGTTGAGAGAATGTCCGTTTCCAAGAATGTCGCTTTTCTCGGCCTCGGCGTCATGGGTTTCCCCATGGCGGGGCATCTCGCCCGCAACGGCCACAAGGTCACAGTCTATAACCGCACGACGGCGAAGGCCGAGACATTTGCGGCGCAGCAGCAAGGCGCAAAATGGGCCGCGACGCCGCGCCAGGCCGCCGCGGGCGCGGATTTGGTTTTCACTTGCGTCGGCAATGACGACGATCTGCGCTCGGTGACGCTCGGGCCGGATGGTGCCTTCGCGGGCATGACGGAAGGCGCCATTTTCGTCGATCATACGACCGCCTCGGCGCAAATCGCCCGCGAGCTTTACGCGGAAGCAAAGAGCCGCGGCCTCGGCGCCATCGACGCGCCGATCTCGGGCGGGCAGGCGGGGGCGGAGAATGGCGCGCTCACCGTCATGTGCGGCGCCGAGCCGGAGATTTTCGCGCGCGCCGAGCCGGTGATCGCTTCATACGCCCGCGCCTGCCGGCTGATGGGCCCGCCGGGCGCTGGCCAGCTCACCAAAATGGTGAACCAGATCACCATTGCGGGGCTGATCCAGAGCCTCTCCGAGGCGTTGCATTTCGCCAAAGCCTCGGGCCTCGACGCCGCCGCTGTGATGGACCTTTTGAAGAATGGCGCGGCGCAATCCTGGCAGATGGAAAACCGCACCAAGACCATGCTCGCCGGCGAATTCGACCATGGTTTCGCCGTGGAATGGATGCGCAAGGACCTCGCCATCTGCCTGGCGGAAGCCCGCCGCAACGGCGCCAAGCTCCCGGTCGCGGCGCTGGTCGACCAGTTCTACGCCGAGGTCGAGGCGATGGGCGGCAAGCGCTGGGATACGTCGAGCCTGTTCGCGCGGCTGGAGAAGTAATAGCATTTCCGTTTGAACGGCGCGCCTTGGGGGCGCGCCCGTCATTGCGAGCGAAGCGAAGCAATCCAGCAGCCGAGCGGAGGCTCTGGATTGCTTCGTCGCCTTCGGCTCCTCGCAATGACGGGCCACCCTTGCCGTCATGCCATCCGTCATTCCTGGCCACAAAAACTGCGGCCAAGGTCGAGCATTGAGGCGCAAATATGGCAGCCTAGCGCACAGAACAACTTTTTCTGTGTCTTCAATGCAACCATTTCTTTGGCTCGACGTTTCCCCCCAGCAAAAAAGGAACACCCAAGGGCGTTCGGCCCTGGGACAAGTCCTGTCGCAACGCTGTTCGGGAGGGGCCGTCATGGCCGTCACGCGCGAAAGCCCGTTTGCAAGCCGCTCGTCGCGGATTGTACTTGGTGTCACGGTCGCCTTTGGGCTCTGCGCCGCCGTCGCCGCGGCCCCCACCGCGCCGACCCTGAAAGGACAATCCTCCTCCGCCGTGAAAGCCGCGGTGAGCCTCAATGACGACGGCCTGCGACCGCTCGCGCGTGGACCGGCGATCAAGGTGGGACGCGCCTACTGCGACCGCTCGCGCGTGGACCGGCGATCAAGGTGGGACGCGCCTATGGCGCCGAGGACGAAGACTGCACGCTCGTTCTGAAACCAAGCACAGACGAGAAGGGTCGCGTTCGGTATATGCGCAGCGTGATCTGCGCCAACTGACGCAGGGCGTTCCAACTCGCGTGGTCGAAGGCCGACTGGGAGGCGATGGCGGCTCGCAACGAGCGCCTCGCCTTCTGTTTTTAGATAAGTGATTCGCCCCTCAGCGTTGACGCCCTCCGCGCCGCTCCCTACTGTGCCGCGCTTCCCACACACGCTCGATGGTTGCGCCCCGCATATGTCCGCTTCGCTCACCTTTTCGCCTGAACTTCTCGACGCCGCGCGCGTCTCTCCCGCCTGGCCTTTCGAGGAGGCGAAGAAGCTCGTCAAAAGGGTGCAGGACAGCGGCCAGACCTGCGCGCTGTTCGAGACCGGTTACGGCCCCTCGGGCCTGCCGCATATCGGCACTTTCGGAGAAGTGGCCCGCACCAGCATGGTGCGCCGCGCTTTCGAGGTCCTGACCGAAGGCAAGATCGCCACGCGCCTTATCGCCTTCTCCGACGATATGGACGGGCTGCGCAAAGTCCCCGACAATATCCCCAAGAAGGAGCTGGTCGCGGCCCATCTCGGCAAGCCGCTGACGCAAGTGCCGGACCCCTTCGGCACGCATGACAGTTTCGGCGCGCACAACAACGCCCGGCTGCGCGCCTTTCTCGACGCTTTCGGCTTCGATTATGAATTCGCCTCCTCGACCGACTATTACAAAGGCGGGCGCTTCGACGCGGCCTTGAAGCATATGCTCGCCCGCTACGATGCGGTCATGAAGATCATGCTGCCGAGCTTCCGCGAGGAGCGCGCGGCGACCTATTCGCCCTTCCTGCCGATCCACCCCAGGACCGGCGTCGTCATGCAGGTCGCGCTCACCGGCATGGACCCCGAGGCCGGCACGATCGACTGGGCCGATCCGGAAACGGGCGAAAAATTCACGTCCCCCGTCACCGGCGGCCATTGCAAGCTGCAATGGAAGCCCGACTGGGCCATGCGCTGGTATGCGCTCGGCGTCGATTACGAGATGGCCGGCAAGGATCTGATCGACTCGGTCAAGCTCTCGGGCCAGATCGCGCGCGCGCTCGGCGGCCGACCGCCGGAGGGCTTCAATTATGAGCTCTTCCTCGACGAGAAGGGCCAGAAGATTTCCAAGTCCAAGGGCAATGGCCTGACGATCGAGGAATGGCTGACCTACGCCAGCCCCGAGAGCCTCGCGCAGTTCATGTTTCAAAAGCCGACGGCGGCGAAGCGTCTCTCTTTCGACGTCATTCCGCGCGCTGTGGACGATTATCTGAATTTCCTCGACGCCTATCAGCGCCAGGATTGGAAGAACCGCCTCGGCAATCCCGTCTGGCACATACACGCCGGCAATCCGCCGCCGCCTGAGACGCTGGCGCATGAGGGCGAGGCCAAAGGCACAAGCGTCTCCTTCTCGATGCTGCTCAATCTCGCTGCCGTCGCCAACGCCGAGGACCCGGCGGTGCTGTGGGGCTTCCTGCGCCGCTATGCGCCTTCCGCCTCGCCGGAGAACCATCCGCATCTCGACAAGCTCGTGGGCTATGCGGTCGCTTATTTCCGCGATTTCGTGAAGCCAGCGAAGCAATACCGCGCGGCTGACGAGGTCGAGCGCGAGGTCTTGCAGAAGATCGACGCGGTGCTCGGCGCGCTGCCGCAAAGCGCGACGGCGGAAGACGTTCAGACGGCCCTCTAT